>VBLP01000188.1:0-22375 GCA_005887925.1 Deltaproteobacteria bacterium
GACGTAGCCGAGGTTCAACATGACGATTAAACCGATTCGTACCGACCGTGATCATGAGAAGGCCCTCGCTCGCGTCGACAAAATCTTTGGTGCGAAGCCCGGCACATCCGAATTCGACGAGCTCGATGTGCTTGCAACCCTCATCGATGCCTACGAGCGCGAACATTACCCGATCGATCCGCCTTCCCCGGTGGAAGCGATCAAGTTCCGCATGGAACAAGGACAGTACACGCGCGCCGACCTTGCGAAGCTGCTCGGCAGCAGCGCGAAGGTCGCCGAGGTTCTGCAGCGAAAGCGCGCGCTGTCCAAGGTGATGATCGTGCGCCTGCACCGCGAGTTTGCGATCCCGTACGATGTCCTGCTCAGCGATATCGAGCCGCGGACGATGCGAACGAAGAAAGCGTCCGGCAAGAGCGGGAAGGGATTGCGCCTCCGCACCGCAAGTTGATGGCCGCGGTCGCCGACTCGAAGGTCGACCGCCCAGGCACCGGGGCCATCTCGGTGTGGTCGCTACTTCTGCGGCGTGAGCGGGATGTCCTCGGTGACGTCGGCGTCGAGCGTGATGTCGAGCCTGTGGATCGCGTAGCCCTTGCGCCGCAGCTTGATCACGTGCTTGCCGGGGTCGGCGGCGACGGTCTCGTCGAGCGGGGTGTGGCCGAGCCGCTTGGTGTCGAGCAGGACGGTGGCATCGGCCGGACGCGTCGTGATCCGGACGCGCACCTTGCTGGGCGCGGACGGCGGATCGGGCGCGACCGGCGGGGAGCCGGGCGTCGGCATCGGCGCGACGATCGGTGGGCCGGGCTCGGTCGGGGGTGAGGTGGCTCCCGCGACGGCGTCCGACGAGTCGCGCGTCAGGTAGTACGCGACCGGCGCGGCGGCCACGACGAGGGCCATCGCGGCGATCCAGCGCAGCCGCAGTCGGCCCGCGCGCGCCTGGACCACGCCGGCACCGATCATCGCATTCGGGACCTTCGGGGTCTTCGGAGCCTTCCGGGCATTCGCCGCGTTCGCGGCGCTCGCGACGCTCGGCGAATTCGGCGGGTTCGCCGCCGCCATCTTGCCGGAAGTCCGCCGCGCGACCGCCGGCGCATCGACGAGCTTCACGACGACGGGGGGGTTACCGCCGCCCGGCTGGGTCACGCCCGTCGGGGTCTCGGGCGCCGGCAGCGGCATCGCGGGAGCGTCGGCGGTCTGGACGATCAGCGCGTCGGCGGCCTCGGTCGCGGCGCGCAGCTTGCGCGGCCGCACCGTCGGTAGCTCGGACGCGGTCTTCACGGCGTCCCGCGCCTCGCGGGCGCGCGGCGGCGCGACTTTGTTCTCGGCGCGCAGCACGGCGAGCAGCTCGTCGGGATCGCGCCGCACGGTCAGGTCGTTGTCGGAGTCCGCCCACTCGAACGACGGGTCCGAGGCCCGCGACGCCGGGCCGGCATCGCCGCGCGCGCCGCCCTGCTCGAACAGCTGCGCCATGACCTCGATGACCGCGGCGTCGCCGAGCACCAGGTGCAGGCGATGGCCGAGCGCCTCGATCGCGCGCCGCAGCCCATCGGCGTCGGCGAACCGCTCGCGCGGATCGACCTGCAGCGCCTTCATCACGATGATCTCGAGCTCGAGCGGATAGTTGGGCACGACCAGCGACGGCCGGGTGACTCGCCCGCTCTTGATCCGCTGCATCGTCGCGAGGTCCGAGCTGTCGCGGAATGCGCGGTGCATGGTCGACAGCTCGTACAGCAGGATGCCGAGCGCGAACACGTCGGTGCGCGGATCGACATCGCGGCCGGTGACCTGCTCGGGCGAGAGGTAGCCGACCTTGCCCTTGACGAAGCCGGTCTGGGTCTTGGTCTTGCGGTTCGCGGCCATCGCGATGCCGAAGTCGATCAGCTGGACCGCGCCGTCGTGGCCGATCATCACGTTGGACGGCGTGACGTCGCGGTGCACGATGCCGAGCGGCGTGCCGTCGGTGTCGCGGCGGGTGTGCGCGTAGTGCAGGGCGTTGGCGACCGCGGAGGTCACGGTCAGCGTGAAGTCGAGCGGCAGCGCGGCGCCGCACTGGACCGCGCGCTCCCACACATCATGTGCGCTGGCGCCCTCCATGAAGTCGACGACCATGTAGTGCCGGCCGTCGTCGTCGCGGCCGACCTCGAACACGCTCGCGATGTGCTGGTGGTGCAAGAGGCCGAGCAGCCGCGCCTCGTCGAGGAACATCGCGACCGCCTGATCAGCCTCGGTGGTGACCGGCACCTCGAGCGTCTTGATCACGACCTTGCGCTCGAACCCGCCCATGCCGGCGGCGCGCGCCAGCCAGATCCGTCCCATCCCGCCGGTCGCCAGGGCGGTGATGAGGTCGTAGCGGCCGATGCGCGTCGGGTTCCGCGTCACCACAAGTCAGCATAACGGCTAGCGGCGCGCCGTGGGTACTCGATCGCGCGGCGTATGGGTTGGGTGAGCGCGCCTACGAAAAGATGGCGCAGTAGTGACGAGCGTTCGCGGCACCTCCCCTTCGGAGATTTGCCGAAGCTCGCCGCATCGCGCTCGACGGAAGCATTCGCCGCGCTCCGGCGTTGCACCCAGGTGATGGCGCTGCCCGCTCGCTGCATGCTCCGCGCATGGCGGATCGGCCGGTGGGCGCTCGTGGCGGCGCTGCTGCCGCTCGTGACCGCGGTGCACGCCGCCGCCCTCACCGTCATGGTGCGGCCGTTCGATCCCGGCGAGCTGGTCGCGACCTCCGAGCCGCTCGCGCTGGTCGACGTGCACGGCGAGCCGATCGCCGTGCGTGCCGCGCAGGGCGCCGATCGCCTGCACTGGACGAAGCTGGGCGAGCTGCCGGCGATCGCCGTGTCGGCCGTGATCGAGTCCGAGGACGAGCACTTCTGGCGCCACCGCGGCGTCGACGGCGCCGGCGTGGCGCGCGCGCTGTGGCTCGATCTCCACCCCGGCCGCGGCCGGTTCGGCGGCTCCACGCTCACCATGCAGCTCGCCCGCATGCTGATCTCGGACGGCCAGCGGCGCACGCCGTCCGCCAAGCTCCGCGAATCGCTGCTCGCGCTGCGGATCGAGCGCGCGGTCGACAAGCACACCATCCTCGAGCAGTGGATGAACCGCGCGTACTTCGGCAACGGCGCCTACGGCTTCGAGGCCGCGGCGCGGCTGTACTTCGGCAAGCCGGCGAGCGCGCTGTCCGACGCCGAGGCCACCCTGCTCGCGGCGATCCCGCGCGCGCCGTCGGGCTACGACCCGCTCGTCCACCTGCCGGCGGCGCTCGCCCGGCGCGATCGCGTGCTCGGCCTGCTCGTCCAGCGCGGCGTGATCACCGAGGCCGCCGCGCGCGCCGCCCGCACGACCGAGCTCGCGGTGTGGCGCCACGACCCCCCCGACGCCGCGCCGCACTTCACGCGCTGGGTCCTCGGCCAGCTACCGCCCGACGTCCGCCGCGCCGGCGGCGTCGTCCGCACCACGCTCGATCTCCAGCTCCAGCGCGTGATCGAGCGCCGCGTCGGCGAGCGCGTCGCCGAGCTCCGGCGGCGCGGCCTCGAGCAGGCCGGCGTGGTCGTGCTCGACACCGCCACCGCGGAGGTCCGCGCGATGGTCGGGTCGACCAGCTCCTCGATCGCCTGGGATACCCGCGAGACCAGCGACGACTACCTCGCGCCGTCGGGCGCCGAGCACGGCCCGGTGCGCTATCGCGAGGCGCTCGCCAGCTCCTGCAACTTCGCCGCCGTCTCGGTGCTCGAGCAGGTCGGCATCCCGCGCGTGATGACCGCGCTGCGCACCGCCGGCGTCGCCGCGTTGCCCGGCACGCCGCGCGACTACGGCCTCCGCCTCGCGCTCGGCAGCGCCAAGGTCCGCCTGATCGACCTCGCCGCGGGCTACGGCTTCACCGTCAAGGGCGGCATGCTCGGGACCCCGCACGGCATCACCGCCGTCGAGCGGACCGACGGCACCCGCTGGCTGCCGCCCCACGCGGTCGATCGGCGAAGCCCGATCGCGGGGGGTGGGGACCCCGACGGCTCTGCCGGCGGGGCGGGGGTCCTCCCCCGTGGGATCGAGCACCGCGTGTTCTCGCCCCAGACCGCGTGGCTGGTGATGGACATGATGTCCGACCCCGAGGCCCGCCGCCCCGGCTTCGGCATGGAGCTGCCGTTCGACCTGCCATTCCGCGTCGCCGCCAAGACCGGCACCGCGCGCGGCTTCAGCGACACCTGGGCCGTCGCCGCCACCCGCGAGGTCATCGCCGGCGCGTGGGCCGGCACGCTCGACGGCAGCTCGACCCAGGGCCTCGTCGGCATGGACGCCGCCGCGCCGCTGGTCCGCGACGCCCTGCTCGCCGTCGCCGGCGGCGTGCCGCTCACCCTGCCGGCGCGCCCCGACGGCATCGACGCCGTCGAGGTCTGCGCGATCTCCGGCATGGCGCCCGGCCCGCACTGCCCGCGCGTCCACGACCACGTCATCGCCGGCCGCGCGCCGGCCGCGCCGTGCAGCTGGCACGACGACACCGGCCGCCTGCACTACCCCGACAAGGCCAGGCGCTGGCTGGCCCGCCGGCACTAGAAGCGCGACCGCTCACCGCCCGGCAGTGTCTCGTCGAGCTCTCCGATCCGCGGATCGCTCGCTCACGCGTCCTCGGGCTCGTCCTGCGCGAGGATCCGGTACAGCGCGCGGCGCGCCTCCTGCATGATGCGGCGCGCCTCCGCGACCTGCTCGGGCGTGCCGAACTTGAGCACCTGTCCGAGCGCCGGACCGATCTCGCGCATCAGGTTTGCCAGCTCCCAGCGCGCGTCCAGCCCCGGGCCCGGCGCCTCGACCTCCCACGGCGTGCCGAGCTCGTCCTTGTGCTTCGCCACGTAGCTCTTGCCGCGCTCGGTGAGCCGGTACACCCGGTTGGACTCGTCCTTGCTCGCCGTGACCAGGCCCTCGTCCTCGAGCAGCGACAAGGTCGGGTACACCGATCCCGAGCTCGGCCGCCACGCGCCCTGGCTGCGCCGCTCGAGCTCCTGCATCAGCTGGTAACCGTTGCGCGGCTCCTCGTCGAGCAGCACCAGGATCGCCGCCCGGACATCGCCGCGGCGCACCCGCGGCCCGCGCCCCATCCCGAACATCGCCTGGAGGAAACCGGCCCACGGCGGCCCATCGCGCCACGGCGGCCCACCGCCCCACGGACCACCCGGCCCGCCTGGCCCACCGGGCCCACCACCCCACGGGCCCCGGCCATGCGGTCCGCCGCGGCCCCGGCCGCGACCGGCCGCGTGCATGTCGTCGTCACAGGAGGTCCAGTACCAGCGATCACATCGCGTCATGATACGACATGATGACGATATATCGTGACATGTCAAGGACCGGAAAACTCGCCGGCCGCGCGATCGCAGGGCAAGCCCGCGCACCGGGCTCACGCCGCGCAGCGACACCAGCGCCACTACGCCGCGATCTCGATGGCGAGCCCGCTATCGATCTTCGCAATCAGCTCGCCCGGATAGCCGCGCGGGTTGCACACGACCCGCGTCTCGCCGACGCGATAGTCGCACGCGACGTGCGTGTGGCCATGGATCCACAGCCGCGCCCCGGATCGCTCGAGGCAGGGAGCTGCGTCCGCCGCGAGGAAGAACCGATTCAGCACCGAGCCGGCGAACTGCGGCGCGACGCTGCCCGGGTGCGGCAGATGATGCGTGATCACCACATCGCCCCGCCGCACGCTCGCCTCGAGGAACGCCAGGTGCGCGGCGTGCGTCTGGTGCACCCAGGGCACGAAATCCTCGATCAGCCGGAAGTCGTTCAGCGCCCCGCGGTAGCGCGCCTCGTCGCGCGACCCGGCAAACCACAGCGTCGCACCAACGAAGCGAATGCCCTCGAGCACGACGATCCCCGGGTTGAGGACGTGCAGGTTCGAAAATACCCCCGCGCAGCCGGCGAGCAGCGCATCCGCCTCCGCGGGCCGCGTCCGGTAGTACTCGTGATTGCCCGGCACGAACACCACGTGCGGAAACCGCTCGGTGAACCAGCCGAGGATGCGGCGGACCTCGTCGGCCGCGCGCAGCGGCACGATGTCGCCCGCGAGCACCAGCACGTCGCCGGCGACGGGCACCTCGCGCGCGAACGCCTCGCCGCCGTCGCGATCGAACTCGAAGTGCAGATCGGAGAGCACCTGGACGCGCATGGCTCGGTCCCAGCTACTCGACGCCGCGGGGCGACAAGCTGGGCGAGCAGGCGAGCACGCCGTCGGCGATGGCAAGGGCCGTGGTGGTGAGGTCGGCGAATGCGTCGGGGCCGATCACGTCGCGGGCCGCGGGGTAGACGATGACGAGTCCGTCGAGCAGCTCGATCACGAGGTCGCGGCGGCTGCCGTGATCGAGCGTGGTCGCGAAGCCGGCGGCGAGCAGCGCGTCGACCGCGACGGGATCGCCGTAGACCCGCCAGTGCTCGGGGAGCTTGACGTCGAGGGCGGCCGGCGAGAGCGTGCGCGGCATCTCGGCGGGGTAGGAGCTCGGCATGCCGAGGCCGCCGCGCGCGAGCTTGGCGATCGATCCGGCGCGCTCGATCATGTCGTCGTCGAGCAGGTCGTCGCCGCGGCCGGCGCGCTTGAACAGCACGTGGGGGAACGCGCGATCGACCTCGCAGACGACGATGCTGACGGTGCCGGCGATCCGGAACGGGGGCTCGACGGGCAGGTAGGCCCACTCGCCGCGGCGCTCGCGCAGGGTCTCGAGGTCGAACGCGGTGACGTCGAGGTCGTGCCGGCCGCGCGACAGGGCGCCGTGGACGACGCGGCCCTCGAAGCCGCCCTCGGCGAGCGACCACAGGGCGGTGCGCTGCAGGGTCGCCGGCAGGTGGGTCAGGTCGCCGACGGGGACCAGGCCGGAGGCATCGGCGGCGGCCTCCTGGTGGCGGCGGCGGAACGCGCCCCGGCTGGCGAGGAACGCGGCGCCGGCGGCGAGCCCGCCGAAGAAGTACCAGTCCACGGGCGGACCGTAGCACTCATCGCCGCACCGCGCCGGGCGCCGCAGGAGCATCGCAGAGGCCGGGCAGCGCGGGCTGCACGCACGCGCGCTCGTGGTCGAGCAGCCAGCGCTTCATCGGCAGGCCGCCGCCGTAGCCGGTGAGCTCGCCGCTGGCGCCGATCACGCGGTGGCAGGGAAGGATGATCGCGATCGGGTTGCGGCCGTTGGCGGCTCCGACGGCGCGGCTCGCGGCGGGCCGGCCGATCGCGCGCGCGAGATCGCCGTAGCTGCAGGTCTCGCCGAACGGGATCTCGGCCAGCGCACGCCAGACGCCGGTCTGGAATGCGGTGCCGCGCGGCGCGAGCGGGAGATCGAAGGTGCGGCGCTGGCCGGCGAAGTACTCGGTGAGCTGCGCGGCGGCGCGCGCCAGGACCTCGCTGCGATGCGGGCGTCCGGCGGGCACGGAGCGATGCGGCAGGTGCAGTTCGGTGAGCCGATCGTCCTCGGCGCACAAACACAGCGTTCCGACCGGCGATCGCAGCGTCATGGTGGCGAGCATCGTGTCCTCCGGCGTGACCGACCGCACGTCGACGCGGCGCTGCGGATGAGGTCGAGAGCTATCGCAGGCAGACCCACAAGCGGAACGCCCGGTGGGGCGCTGCCGACGGGCGGCGGCTCGTCCCGCGATGTGACGAGCGCGTCGCAGCACATCGCAGTTGTAGTCGCACGCACCGTCACGGGACGAGGAGTAGCACGCCGCAAAGCGCGGCACTGGCGGGTTCCGGACATCATCCTCGGTCCGCAGGCTCGGCGTCGTCGGTGACGGGTGGAGTTCGTTCTGATATCTTTCGCGTCGTGAGGCAGCCTGTGCTCTGGCCGCTCGCGCTGGCGCTCCCGCTGATCGCCTGTCGCGGCCGCTTCGATCGCGTCCCCACCGACGCGGCGATCGACGCGGATCCCGGCGCGCACGGGCCGGTGCTGTCGTGTGCGGCGCCGCCGCAGTTCTCGGTCAACGGCGCGGCCTCGGCGGTCGCCGCGACCGCGACGGCGGGCGGCTATTACGCGTTCGTGGTCGACGGAGTCGGCGACGTGCATGGGTTCTCGTACGGGTTCGCCGACGACCAGCTCGCAGCGCGCCAGGCCGACGTCACGGTGTTCGGCGGCGCGACGGTCAAGGGCGCCGCGGCGACGGCGATCCCGGTCGGCGACAAGGTCCTGCTCGCGACGCTGTACGGCCAACCCGATGCGCTCGGCGTCGCGCTGATCCCGCGCGGGGGCGACCTCGGCGTGGTGGCGGACCCGCAGAAGCAGCCGGGCTGGTTCGGCCTCGACGGCACGCTGGCGCGCGCCCCCGACGGCACGCTGGCGTTCCTCGGCGCGCAGTCGAGCCTGGATGTCGAGGCCAAGCTCGTGACGCCGACCGGCGGCGATGTCGGCGCGGGCCACGTGGTGGTCGATCGCAGCGAGGCCGTCAACAGCGAGGTGATCACGGCATCGGACACGGGGTTCCTGGTGACGTGGTCGGCGAGCACGCCGTCGCCCAACGAGGTCCACGCCCAGCTGCTCGACAGCGCGCTCTCGGTGACCGTGCCGGCAACGACGATCAACACCGGCGCGATGTTCGACGGCAACGATCCGCGCGCGGCCTACGCGGCGGCGGTCGACCGCTACCTGTTCGCGTGGTGGATGAAGCCGGGCCCCGACGAGGTGTGGGTCAGCGTGCGCGACAAGCAGCTCGCCGAGATCACCCGGGTCCGGCTCAGCGTGCATGGCTGGTCGCCGCGGGTCGCGGCCGGCGACGACGGCTTCCTCGTGGTCTGGCGCGACGACGGCTTCCCGTCGGGCCTGGCCGCGGCGCGGGTCACGTTCGACGGCGCTGCCTCGCCGCTGACGGTCGCCGGCAACGGCGGCAAGACGGTCGGCTGGGACCTGGTGACGCGCGCCGGCCAGCCCGCGCTGGTCTGGCTCGAGGGCGGCGCGACGTCGACCCTGTGGCTCAACCCGCTGTGTAACTGATCGCCGAGGTCGACGCCGCGCGGTTGCCACCGCATGCGGCGTCTCACGCTGCAGGTCCGCGATCGGAGCGGGCCTCAACGTTCGTTGGGCCCGGCCGATTCGGGCAGCAGAGTCATGCACGCCTCGACCTCGATGCCCATCCCGCTGCTCGGTCTGCGCACGCGCCGCCATTCCGCGATGCGCCAGCGGTTCGACAACGTGGTGGCCAAGATCAAGCTGCAGCCGCGCACGCGCGCGTCCCGGATCGCCAAGCGCGCGGTCGACATCGTGCTCGCCGCGATCGGCCTCGTCGCGCTGTCGCCGGTGATGCTGCTGCTCGCGCTCGCCGTCAAGCTGACCTCGCCCGGTCCGGTGCTGTTCTGGCATCGCCGCTGCGGCCTCAAGGGCCGGATGTTCCGGTTCTACAAGTTCCGCACGATGGTGCCGGACGCCGAGGCCCGGAAGCGCGCGCTCGAGCACCTCAACGAGATGAAGGGCCCGGCGTTCAAGATGCGCCGCGACCCCCGCATCACCCGGCTCGGCGGCGTCCTGCGCAAGCTCAGCCTCGACGAGCTGCCGCAGCTGTGGAACGTGCTGCGCGGCGACATGAGCCTGGTCGGCCCCCGGCCGCCGACGCCCGACGAGGTCGAGCGCTACACCACGCGCCAGATCCAGCGGCTGTCGGTGATGCCCGGCATCACGGGGCTGTGGCAGGTCAGCGGCCGCAGCGACATCGCCGACTTCGAGCGCTGGGTCGACCTCGATCTCACCTACGCGCGCTCGTGGTCGATGTGGCTCGATCTGCGGATCCTGCTCAAGACCGTGGTCGTCGTGGCCCGCGTCCGAGGCGCGCGCTAGATGCCGGCCCTGGCGCTGATCACCCGGCGGGGCGCGTGCCGGACCGCGATCGCGCTGATCGCGATCACCGGCATCGCGTCGGCGCAGCCGATGACCGAGCCCGCCTCCGTCACCGCCGAGGCCAGGCCGGACGCGAGCGCGGATCTGAAGATCCCGATCGCCCCGCTGCGCGGCGGCGAGGTCCTGTCGACCGAGTTGATGCCGGCCACCCCGCCGCCCGGGGTGTCGGTCGAGCAGCCGCTCGATCCCGAGACCTACGTGTGCGGCCCAGGCGACCGGTTCGAGGTCGAGCTGTGGGGCGCGCAGAACCTCCAGCTCCGGCTGATCGCGGACCTCGAGGGCCGCGCGTTCCTCGCGCGGGTCGGGTTCATCACCGTCGCGGGCAAGACGCTCGCGGCGGTCCGCGCCGAGGTCAAGGCGAAGATCCGCGCGATCTACCCCGGCCTGAGCTTCGATCTCACGCTGGCCTCGCCGCGCACGTTCCTGGTCCACGCCGTCGACTACGTCCAGCGTCCGGGCGCGTACCCCAGCCGCGCGCTCGACCGCGTGTCGTCGGTGATCGCGCGCTCCGGCATCACCGGGTCGCGCCGCCGGATCGCGATCAAGCATCGCGACGGCACGACCGCCGCGGCGGACCTCCTGCGCTACGACCTCACCGGCGACACCACCTACAACCCGTTCCTGCTCGACGGCGACGTGCTCAGCGTGCCGTTCGCCACCCCGGTGGTGACGATCACCGGCGCGGTTCGCCGGCCCGGTGGCTACGAGCTGGTCGCCGGCAAGGACCTCGCCGAGCTGCTCGATCTCGCCGGCGGTTTCTCCAGCAGCGTCAGCCGCGCGTTGCCGATCCGGCTGCTCCGCCGCAACGCGCAGCAGCAGCTGACCGCGATCGAGCTCGCGTTCGCCGGCCAGGCCGCGCCCGACACGTCGCTCCAGGACGAGGACCTCGTCGTCGTCCAGGGCAGCGAGGAGCTGCAGCGCACCGTGCAGGTGATCGGCGCGGTGGCCGGCGCGGATCCGCTCGATCGCGCGACCGCGAGCCGGCGCGTCCCGTTCGTCGAGGGCGACACGGTGAAGTCGCTGTTCGACCGGATCGGCGGGATCAAGGCACCCGGCGACCTCCGGCGCTCGTACATCTCGCGGCCGCACCCCGGTCAGCCCGACGAGCTGATCGCGCTCGACCTCGAGGCGCTGCTGGTCCGCCGCGACTTCTCCGCCGACCGGCCGATCCGGCTCGACGACACGATCGTCGTGCCGCCGATGCAGTACAGCGTGCTGATCGAGGGCGCCGTGGTGCGCGCCGGGCTCTACAACTACAACCCGAGCTTCGGGATCTCCGAGTACATCGCGCACGCCGGCGGCCGGACCCGCACCGCGCGCGATCTCGACGAGATCCAGCTGATCGACACCAGCGGCCACACCCACGCGTTCCGCCCCGGCATGAAGCCGTCGCCGGGCGACGCGATCCTGGTCCCCGAGCGCAACTTCTCGCGCACCGAGATCGCGCAGCTGGTGCTCGCCGGCGCCGGCATCGTGCTCAGCGGGATCGCCGTCACGATCGCCGCGCGGCGATGAGCTCGCGGGCGGCCAGGTGCGCGAACCGCGCGTTCGCGACGAGGTACCGCTTCCACAGCCGGCGCGGCTCGCTGGCGAGGCGATGCGTCCACTCGAGGCCGGCGCGCCGGAGCAGGCGCGGCGCGCGCGGCTTGTTGCCGGCGAGGAAGTCGAACGCGGCGCCGACCCCGAAGAACATCACGCCCGGGACCGCGCGGCTCACCGCGGCGATCCAGCGCTCCTGCTTGGGCGCGCCGAGCCCGATCCACACCAGCCGCGGCGGCCGCCCGTCCGGGCACCGGGCGACGAAGGTCTGCCAGTCCTCGAGCGCGTGGGCCTCGGAGAACGGCCGCACCGGCGGGCTGTGGACGACCGCCGCGATGCCGTACCGCTCGGCGACCGCCTGGGTGACCTCGGGGCTGGCGCCGATCAGGCCGTGCGGCTGCCGGGCCTGGCGGCGCAGCATGGCGTCCATGAAGTCGGGGCCGCACACCCGCGTCTCGATCGGCGCTCGCTTGGCGCGCGCGAGCCAGAGCAGCGGCACGCCGTCGGCGAACAGGAACGATGCCGCGCGCAGCGCGTCGCGCAGCTCGGCGTCGCGGCTGGCCTCGGTCAGCGTGTGGACGTTGACGAAGCACGCCGAGCCACCGGCGCCGCCCGCCCGGTCCTCGCAGGCCGCGAGCGCCGCGGGAAGTCCGAGCCGCGACACCAGGAGCTCTCCGAGCGCGACGGTCGGTGCAATGCTACATGCCGTCACCATGATCGTGAGTACCACTCTACATGATGATTGTCTGTTGCGGTATCACCTGGCCACCGATAAGGTGATGAGATGATCGGCGCGCTCGACGACGATGCCCGCTGCGATCGGCGCGAGACGCGACTCACGCGACTCGAGATCTTCGGAATGCAAATCCTGCGCTGCCGCGGTGATTCTCTCGCCATCACAACTTTACATATCCGGCGCCCGGCACGGCGATGATCGCCGCCTCGCACCTGGCGCGGCTCCGCCGCAGCACGCTGACGCGCAACACGCTGTGGATGCTCGTCGGCCAGGCGGCGCGCACCGTGATCCAGGCCATCTACTTCGTGCTCGTGGCCCACGCGCTCCACCCCGCCGGCTACGGCGCGTTCGTCGCGGCGATGGCGCTGGTCATGATCGCCGCGCCGTTCGCCAGCCTCGGCGCCGGTATCGTGATGGTCAAGAACGTCGCGCGCGACCCGACGATGCTCTCGGTGTACTGGGGCAACGCGCTCGCGATCGTCGCGGCCTCGGGCGCGGCGCTGCTGCTCGTGATCCTCGGTGCGGCGCACGCGGTGCTGCCCGCGACCATCCCGCTCGCGCTGGTGCTCGCGCTCGGTGTCGCGGAGCTCGTGTTCGCGCGCACCGTCGAGATCTGCGCGCAGGTGTTCCAGGCGTTCCAGCTCCTGGCATGGACCTCGGCGATCCAGCTGATGCTCGCCGGCCTGCGGCTCGCATCGATCGCGGCGCTGTACGCGGCGCTGCGCTCGCCCACGCCGCTGCAATGGAGCCTGGGGTACCTCGCCGCCACCGTGGCCGCGGCCGCGATCGCCGTCGCGCTGGTCCACGTTCGCTGCGGGCGGCCGCGCCCGGTGATCGATCGCGCGCGGATGGAGCTGCGCGAGGGCGCGTACTTCAGCATCGGCCTGTCGGCGCAGAGCATCTACAACGACATCGACAAGACCATGCTGTCGCGGCTGTCGACGCTGGCGGCGTCCGGTGTCTACGGCGCCGCATACCGCATCATCGACGTCTCGTTCGCACCGATCTCCGCGCTGCTGTGGGCGTCGTATGCGCGGTTCTTCCAGCACGGCACCCAGGGATTGCAAGGCACGCTCCGCCTGGCGCGCAAGCTCTTGCCGCTGGCGGCCGCGTACGGCGCCGCCGCCGGGCTCGCGCTCGCGGCGCTGGCCCCGCTGGCCCCGCGGGTGCTCGGCGAGCGCTACGCGCTGATCGCGCCGATGATCCTGTGGCTGGCGCCGCTCCCGCTGCTCCGCGCGTGTCACTACTTCCTGGCCGACGCGCTGACCGGGGCGGGCCACCAGCGCGCTCGCAGCGCGGTGCAGATCGCGGTCGCCGTCGTGAACGTCCTCTTCAACCTCTGGCTGCGACGGCCTGCTCGCCCTCCGTCTTCTGTGGGTGGTCGTCCGGATCGGGCGGAGCTAGCCGATGCCCCGAGACACCGTGCTGATCTATCGCGACACGCTGCTGCCGCCGTCGGAGACCTTCATCCTGTCCCAGGCCGAGAGCCTGACGGAGTTCACGCCGTTCTACGTCGGTGCGCGCCGGGTCGCCGGGATCGAGGTCCCCGCGGAGCGCCGCCTGCTGGTGAACGACGGCAGCTGGCTCGGCCGCTGCCGCGAGGTCGGGTTCAAGGTGCTCGACCGGGTGTCGCCGCGCCAGCTCGAGATGCTCGCGCGGCGGGCGCCGCGGCTGGTCCATGCCCACTTCGGCCCCGACGGCGTGCTCGCGCTGCCGCTGGCCCGCGCGCTCGGCGTGCCGCTCGTCGTCACGTTGCACGGCTTCGACGTCACGCTGCACGACGCGGCCGCGCGCAGGTCGTTCTACGCGCACCGCAAGTACCTCGCCCGCCGCGCCGGCTTCGTCGGCTCGTGCGCGAAGGTGATCTGCGTGTCGCGCTTCATCGCCGGCAAGGCCGCGCAGCACGGGTTCCCCGCCGAGCGCACGATCGTCCACTACATCGGCGTCGACACCGAGCGGTTCCAGCCGATCCCGGGCGCGGTGCGCGAGCCGGTGGTGCTGTTCGTCGGGCGGCTGGTCGACAAGAAGGGCGGAAGCTACCTGATCCGCGCGATGGGCGAGATCCAGCGCGCGATGCCCGAGGTCGAGCTGGTCGTGATCGGCGACGGCCCGCTGCGCGCGTCGCTCGAGGCCGAGGCCAGGCAGCAGCTGCGCCGCCACCGCTTCCTCGGCGCGCAGCCGTGGTCGGTCGTGCGCGACTGGATGAGCCGCGCGCGCGTGTTCTCGGTGCCGAGCATCACCGCCGACTCCGGCGACGCCGAGGGCTTCGGCATCGTGTTCGCAGAGGCCCAGGCGATGGGCATCCCGGTCGCGAGCTTCGCCAGCGGCGGCATCCCCGAGGCGGTCGGTCACGGCGAGACCGGCCTGCTGTCGCCCGAGAAGGACTGGCGCGGCCTGGCGCGCGACATCGCGCTGCTGTTGCGCGACGAGGCGCTGTGGAACCGGATGCGCGAGGCGGCGCGGCCGCGGATCGTCGAGCGCTTCGATCTCCGGACCCAGACCCGCGCGCTCGAGCAGATCTATCGCGGGCTGCTCGACGCCGAGCCCGCGCGCTCGGCGTAGGGCCGGCACGCCGGCAGCGCCGCGGCGATCCCGAGCACCAGGAACAGCTCGACCTGGAGCGCGAGACTGTGGTTGGTCGGCTCGAAGAACGACTCGCCGAGGATCCCGACCAGCGACGCGAAGCTCGCCAGCGCCACGGTCCGGATCGGAGGGCGCTCGGACCGGATCTGGCGGGCCAGCGAGCGCAGCGCGGTCAGGTACGCGCCGAGGTAGAACACCAGCGCCGGGATGCCATAGGTCAGCGCCTGATCGAGCCACGCGTTGTGCGTGTTGGTGTACTCGAACGTGACCAGCGGCTGGCGGATCAGCTGCATGCCGCCGCTGCCGAACACGGCGACGAACGAGTCGCTGCGCAGGATGTGCAGGGTCGCCAGCCACAGCTCGATCCGGCTCACGATGGTCGCGAACACCAGCTCGCCGCTCAGGAAGGCATCGATCGACAGCCAGGTCAGCGCGGTGATGCCGCCGACCACGGCCGCCACGGCGAGCCACACGCGATGGCGATCGAACCAGCGCGGCAGCACCAGGAACACCGCGCCGGCCGCCAGCCAGGCGTAGACCCCCTTGGCGTAGGTCAGCCTGAGCACGAACAGCGTCGGCACGAGCACCGCGGCGATCCACGCAGCGCGGCGCGGCGCGGCCTGAAAGCCGGCCCAGCTGCCGACCACGAGGAACACCACCACCGGCAACAGGAACATCGCCAGCCCGTTGGGATGGTTGAACAGGCCGGTCGGCAGCGACCTGGCGAGCTCGCCGGCGAGATCGAGCTTGGCGTCGATGTTCTCGCTGAGCGAGATCGGGTAGGGCCCGCCGGCGCCGACCTGGAGCACGGCGAGCGCGACGTTGATCGCGACCCCGACCAGCGCGGCGGCGAGCAGGCCGCGCAGCCGGCCGAGGTCGTCGACGGTCAACCCGACCAGCGCATAGAGGGCGAGCGCGACGAACAGGTCGTGGAACGACTGCACCGTGTCCGTCGTGCGCACGAGGCCCACGAACGACGCGACCGCCGCGTACGCGCCGTACCCGGCGAGCGCGCGGTTGCGGTGGTACAGCGCGGCGACCTGCGCACGCAGCCGCCGCCGGCTCAGGATCTCGACGACCAGCGACAGGAACGCCGGCGCGACCACCAGCTCCAGGACGCTGACGCTGGGCAAGCCGGCTCCCGCGCGCAGGTGAAGCTCGGCGCAGCCCGCGAGCGCGGCCGCGATCAGGGTCAGCTGGTAGTAGCCGGGCGTGAGCACGTGGTCGGTCGCCGGCCGGGGCGCGTCCGGCCAGCGCGCTGCGTCGGTCGGGGCGGTCATGCCGGGCCGGACGGCTCTTCGAGCGCCGCGCGCCGGCGCAGGTCCCGCCACCACGCCGGCAAGAGGACGATCAGCATCCCGAGCGCGAGCCCGGCGAACATCCCGACCGGCAGCACGCGCAGGGTCGGCCGGACGCGGAAGGTCGGCAGCACCGCGTCGTCGACGACGACGAACGTCGCCAGGTCGCGGGCCTCGTCGAGCTTTCGCGCCTCGTAGCGGTCGGTGAGCATGAGGAACACGGCCTCGCGGATCTTCTGCTCGCGGAGCAGCGTCTCGAGCTCGGCGCGCAGCGCGGGGATCTCCATCGCGGGTGGGAACAGCTCGCTGCCCGAGCGCGGTGCCGCGCGCGCGGTGGGCTCGCTCCGCCGGTCCTCGAGCGCCTGCAGCTCGGCCGACAGGATGCCGATCTGCCGGCGCAGCTGCGCGACCGACGCCTCCTCGTTGGTGGCAAAGCCGCGCGCATACGACAGCTCGAGCCGCTTGGAGATCAGGTCGCCCTCGAGCGCGGCCATCCCCGACACCACCGCCTTGCCCTGCTCCGGCAGATCGATGACCTTGTGCTTCTCCTGGAACTCGCGCAGCGCCTGGGACGATTCCGCCAGGTCATGCCTGGCCTCCGCCACCCGCTTCTCGAGGAACGCGCGCTCGTCGCGGGCCGACGACGCCGAGACCCGGCGGAACGCCGCGTCCGCCTCCTGGCCGATCGCGTTGGCGATGTCGCGCGCGACCTCGGGCTCCTTGTCCTCGCAGCTGAGCCGCACCGCGTTGGGCTTCTTCTCCACCGTGGTCTCGCAGTGCGCCCACAGCGCCTTGCGCGCGCGCTCGATCACCGCGGTCTCGTAGCGGTTCACCAGGTCGAACTTGGTGATGATCGCGTCGGTGACCGAGCGGCTCTCGAGCACGACCGCGATGCGGTCGGCGTCCGACTGGCCGAACGGCGAGGCCTCGCCGAGATCGACCGGGAGGCTGCCCAGCAGGTTGCGGGCGCCCATCAGGTCCGGCGCGCTGCGCTTGGGGACGATCAACAGCTCGGCCTGGTACCACTTGGGCATCCACAGGTAGAACGCAACGCTGGCGGCGAGCCCGACCGCGCCGAGCACGCAGAGCAGCTTCCAGCGCAGGCGGAGCAAGCGCAGCGCGGCATCGTCCGGCGGCGTCATCGCGGGGATCAGTTCCGGACTGGATGGCTCGGCGCGGCGCACTGGCACAATCGTAACATCCATGCATCGCGCTGTGACCGGCTGTCGGTGTCCATGACGTGAGAGCTGCCAGAGATTGCGCACAAGCGCTCGCGATCGAGTAAGGTATTTTGGGATTCGTACGGACACGTGCCGGATCGAAGGTATGCAATGCGCGTGCGCCGCGTTGCGGCGGTGCTCGTGTGGCCGGCGCTGGCCGCGCTGGTGGCACGCGCCGCTCCCGGGCCCGAGCCGGCCGAGCTCACCGTCGAGCGCGGCCGCGGTCCGGTGCCGGCGAGCTACGTCGGCCTCCACATCCATCACGCGGCCTCCGGAACCGCGTGGCCGAGCGTGCCGTTCGCCAGCTGGCGGCTGTGGGATGCCTACGCGGTGTGGCCATGGCTCGAGGACAGCCGCGGACACTGGCAATGGCAGACGCTCGATCGGCTGATCCAGCTCGCCGAGCAGCATCAGATCGAGGTGGTGTTGCCACTGGGGCTGTCACCGACCTGGGCATCGGCCCGGCCCGCCGAGCCATCCGCCTATGGCCGCCCGGGATTCGCCGCGGAGCCCGCGGACCTGGACGACTGGCGTCACTACGTCGAGTCCGTCGCGTCTCGCTACACTGGACGTGTGCACGTATACGAGATCTGGAATGAGCCCAATCTGGCACGTTTTTACAGCGGCGATGTAGCTCACATGCTCCAGCTGTGCCGCACCGCGTACGCCATCATCAAACGCGTCGATCCTGCGGCACGGGTGGTCTCGCCGTCCGCCACCGGGAGCGATGGCGTCCGCTGGCTCGATCGCTTCCTCGCGGCGGGTGGTGCCGACTGCTTCGATGTGGTGGGGTTTCACCTGTACGTCTGGCCCGAGGCTCCCGAGGCCATCGTGCCGCTCGTCGCGAAGGTCCAGGAGGTCCTGCTCCGCCGCGGCGTCGCCGACCGTCCGCTGTGGAACACCGAGACCGGCTGGTACATCGCGCACGCCCGGCCGGCCAGCCCCGGGCACGCCGGCGCGCTGTCGGAGAGTGAGGCCGCGGCCACGGTCGCCCGCGCGCTCGTCCTCGCCCGCGCCGCGGGCGTCGAACGCTTCTACTGGTATTCCTGGGACAGCGAGGACATGGGGCTGGTCGACCACGACCTCGCGCGGCCCGCGGCCGTCGCGCTGGCCGAGGTCGAGCACTGGCTGATCGGCGCCGTGCTGGACGGCTGCCGGCGTTCGTCCGACGGCACGTGGACGTGCCGCCTCCACCGCGGCGACCGCGCGCAGTGGATCGCGTGGCATCCGGCCGGCCCGCGCGCGCTCAACAATCCAGCGCGGTGGTCGATTACCCAGCGGCGCGATCTTCGCGGGGCAGTAGTGCCGGTGCACCGCGGCGCACAGACGATCGAGATCGGCCCCGCGCCGCAGCTCCTGGAGCCGACCCGCTGATCATTCCCGTCCCGCTGCAAAACCCACCGTCACCGCCCGGAGGACCACATGAAATTCGACGAGATCAGCGCGATCGTCGGTGACGTCCCGTTCATCTCCAGGACCAACGGGCGCTTTCTCTATGACCTCATCCTACGCGAGGACATCAGAGATATTCTGGAGCTCGGCATCGCCCACGGCACCGCCACCTGCTACATGGCCGCCGCGCTGCAGGAGCTCGGGCACGGCATGATCACCTGCGTCGATCTGATGGAGGTGAAAGATCACTTCAAGCCGTCGGCCGAGGACCAGCTGGCGAAGACCGGCCTTCTGGACCACGCGAACATCATCCGCACGCAGACCGGCTATACCTGGTTCTTGCATGACGAGATCCGGCGAAACACGCAGGACGACG
The DNA here is from genome assembly GCA_005887925.1 of Deltaproteobacteria bacterium. GTDB lineage: Bacteria > Myxococcota_A > Polyangia > Haliangiales > Haliangiaceae > JABFXX01. Next base: position 18,984 of record VBLP01000188.1, read on the forward strand.
TCTGCACCGAGGTCTACGACCTGTGCATCATCGACGGGCCGAAGAACTGGACGATCGATGGCGCCGCGTTCTTCTTCGTCGACAAGCTGCTCCGGAACAACGCCTGGTTGATCTTCGACGATTACAACTGGACGTACGCGCAGGCCAGCCGGCAGCGCGAGGTGACCGATGGCATCACGCATCGAACGCTGTCGCAGGACGAGCAGGAAATCCCACACATCCGCGAGGTCTTCGAGCTGCTCGTGAAACAGCACCCGCACTACGGCAGGCTGATGTTGATCGAGGACAGCGAGTGGGCCATCGCGCAGAAACAGGCGAGCGCCAACAAGTCCTACACGGTGATGTACAGCGAGACCGCGCGGAGCATGCTGTTCAAGGCATTGCGCAAGGCATATCGGGCAGTCAGGTCTCATCGAGAATGGCTGTCGAGCACGACCTCGTCCCGGGGGGTGGCCAGGTGACCAGACAGGTCGTGATCCTCGAGTCCCAGCTCAAGCAATACCGCCGCGCGTTCCTCGGCGAGCTCGCCGCGCGGCTGCGCCGGGACGACATCGTCCTCAAGGTCGCCTACAGCCCGCCCAACCAGGTCGAGCGGACCAAGTCCGACAACGTCACGCTGCCGCCCGATCTCGGGGTCGAGGTCCCCGGCGCGTGGCTGCTCGGCGACCGCGTGTTCGTGCAGCTCGCGTGGCGGGCGGTGCGCGACGCGGACCTCGTGGTCATGGAGCAGGGCAACAAGCAGCTGTTCAACTACTTCCTGGTCGGGCTGTCGCAGCTGGGCAAGAAGCGCGTCGCATACTTCGGCCACGGCTACAACCACCAGGCGCGCAGCCGCACCGCCTCGGAGTGGCTCAAGCGCAAGCTCTTGACGCGCATCGACTGGTGGTTCGCCTACACCGACGGCGTCGGCCGGTACCTCACCGAGCACGGCGTCGATCCCGACACCATCACCGTGGTCCAGAACACGATCGACACCCGCGAGCTCGCCGAGGCGGTACGCGCGATGGGCGACGGCGAGCGGCGCGCCGTGCGCCGGCGGCTCAGCATCTCCGACCGCGCGCGCGTCGGCCTGTTCTGCGGCAGCCTCTACGCGGACAAGAAGCTCGAGCTCCTGATCGCGGCCGCGCGGCGGATCCGCGAGCGCCGCCCCGACTTCGAGCTCGTGATCGTCGGCGATGGCCCCGCGCGCGACGCGATGCGCGCGGCCGCCGCGGAGCTGCCGTTCGTGCACTACGTCGGTCCGGCGTTCGGACCCGACCGCGCCGCGTACTTCGCGATCAGCGACGCCTTCCTGATCCCGGGCCTCGTCGGGCTCGCGATCGTCGACGCGTTCGCCGTCGGGTTGCCGGTGTTCACGACCGACATCCCGATCCACAGCCCCGAGATCGAGTACCTCGAGCCGGGGATCAACGGCCTGATGACCGCCCACGACGACGAGGCGTACGCCGGCGCGGTGTGCGAGGTGCTCGACGACCCGCGCCGGCTCGCCCGCATGCGCGACGCCGCGCGCGCCACCGCCGCGCGCCTCACGCTCGGCCACATGGTCGAGGCGTTCGCGACCGGCATCTCGCGGTGCCTGCGGGCGCGAGCATGACCCGATCGCAGCGCTGCGCGTCGGTCGCGCCTCGCGCTGCCGCGCGACGGCCGGCATGACGGCTCCGCTCCGCTTCACGACGTCGTGGGACGACGGCCACCCCCTCGATCTCCGGCTCGCCGAGCTGCTCGGCGCGCGCGGCTTCGCCGCCACGTTCTACGTCCCGCGCCATAACCGCGAGGGCCGGCCGGTGATGACCTCCGCCGAGCTTCGCGCGCTCGGCGCCGGCTTCGAGATCGGCGGACACACGCTCGATCACGTGCGGCTGACCGGCCTGCCGGCCGCCGAGCGCGATCGCCAGATCCGCGACGGCAAGCGCCGCCTCGAGGACGAGCTCGGCCGCGCGATCAGCGGCTTCTGCTATCCCGGCGGCGCCCATGACCGCGCCACGCGCCGTGCCGTGCGCGCCGCGGGCTTCCGCTACGCCCGCACGGTGACCAACCTTTCGCTCGAGCCGCCGCGCGACCGCTTCCAGATCGCGACCACGCTCCAGCTGTTCCCGCACCGACCGCTGACCTATCTCCGCAACTTCGCGCGCCGCGGCCGCTGGCGGGCGCGCGCGCTGCCGCTCGCGATCTGCCTCGGCGATCGCTCGCTCGATGGCTGCCTCGAGGACGTGCTGCGGTTCGCCGCGGCCCGCGGCGGCGTGTTCCATCTCTGGGGCCACTCGTGGGAGCTCGAGGCGCACGGCCTGTGGGGCGCGCTCGACCGCTTCTTGCGCCTCGCCGGCGCGCTGGTCGCCCACGAGCACCGCGTGCCGAACGCTGCCGTGATCGCCGGCGATGCAGTAAGCCAGCCGGCATGACTGCGCGGCCACGCCGGTCGAGCCGTAAATGCCAGTCGGCTAGGGAGGAAGGCGGATCATTTCGAGCCCTCCGTCGCTTCGGCGCATAGTTGTTCATCTTGATCTTCACAGCCCTGGGGTAGCGTCGGGATCAGTGGCCGATTCGGGCTCGGTCGCCGACTCGGGATCGGTGGCTGATTCGGGCTCGGTCGCCGATTCGGGCTCGGTCGCCGATTCGGTCACCGACTCGGGATCGGTCACCGACTCGGGCTCGGTCACCGACTCTCGCCGATTCGGGCTCGGTCGCCGATTCGGGCTCGGTCGCCGATTCGGCGATTCGGGCTCGGTCGCCGACTCGGGATCGGTGGCTGATTCGGGATGGTCACCGATTCGGGATCGGTCACCGATTCGGGATCGGTCACCGATTCGGGATCGGTCGCCGATTCGGGATCGGTCGCCGATTCGGGATCGGTCACCGATTCGGGATCGGTCACCGACTCGGGATCGGTCGCCGCTGTTGTCTCCGGGCCCGGCTGGTCCATCGAAGCAATGCTCGCGCGTGCCGCGGGCGGCTGGCCTGCCGAGCTGACCGGCTCGCGACCGCGCCAGGTTCTGCACGAGCCGGCCTTGCTCGTCGCGGGAGAGCCGGCCACCAGCGGCGGCGAGGTCGCTGGTGCAGACCGCGGATCATGCGCGAGATCGCGAGCGAACGGCATGAGCTCTCGTCCTATGGTGGTTCTTCGCCCTGTCGCGGAACCGCACGCGCCACGCGCGCGGCGACCTCGGGAGATCACCCGCGGTTCATGCCAGCGCGTGTCACGGCGCTTCCGCTCGGGGGCTGCGAAACCACCACAGGACTTCGCTCATGCCGTTTCTCGCTCTCGACCTCTCCCTCGATCTGATCCGCGGCTTGCGTCCCACCATCGAGCTGCTTCGCCGCAAGAGCCCGCGGCTGCGTCGCCAGCTCGAAGACTCGCTCGCCGGCATCGTGCAGAACGTCTGCGAAGGCAGCGG
>VBLP01000188.1:22407-34737 GCA_005887925.1 Deltaproteobacteria bacterium
TTCGGCTGGCTCGCCGAGGCGCCGATGGCGGCCGAGCGCGACCGGCTCGGCGGCATCCTGTTCGGCCTCCAGCGCCGCTGAGCTTTCGCCAGCCGCCTGGCCGGCTGCCTCGTTCGGAAAAACCGGATCAGATCGGCCGTGTGCCCCGTGTGCCTGCTACCGATCGGCATTGAACCAAACCGGGACATCACGGTGCTGGATCGTCTCTCCCGCTGGGCGTGTTCCTCATCCGGACGGCGGCTACTGTGCCGGCACAGACTCGCGCGTACATCTTGCGTCGTACGGATTGCCGAAGTTGCCCCCGAGGCAGGTATAGACCGCGCTCTTTCCACAGCCATCCACCTTGACCGTTCCACCGGAGATCTCTTCAGACCTGAGCTGCTCGTCGGGGCAGTTGAAATCCACCGAGGCTCGCCGCTGCGCGACGGTCTTCGGACTCGCTCCACACCCCGCGGCGGCGACGACCAGACCAACGAACGAGAGCCCCACCAACGTCATCCTGTATCGCATCAGGCCGTGACGGTACGTCGGCAAGAGATCACAGCACGCGTGTTCCGAGCGGCAAAGCGTGGCTTTCTTCAGCGGCCACAGCCGCGCGATCTGCGCGAATTCCTCGACTACCCTCGCGCGAGTGCGCCCCGGATCTACCTCACGCCGCTCGGTCGCGCTCGACGTCGTGCTGAACGACGCGGGTCAGCGCGGCGATGAGGCGCTGCTCGAACGCTGCGAACGTGAACTGCGCGCGATAACGCTCCCGACCTGCAGCGCCGAGCCGGCGGCGAAGCTCCGGGCGCGTCACGAGCTGCTCGATCCGGTCGGCGAGCCCGGCGACGTCGCCGGTCGGGACCAGGAAGCCGGTCTCGCCCTCGACGACGATCTCCGGGATCGCGCCGACCGGCGTCGCCACGACCGGAAGCCCGTGCTGCATCGCCTCGAGCAGGACGAGCCCGAACGTGTCGTACCAGGTCGGCAGCGCGAGCAGGTCATGCGCCGCGAGCAGCCGCTCCTTGTCGTCGCCGAACACCGGTCCGACGTAGCGCACGTGGGGCGCCAGGCCGTTGCCCGCGACCGCGGCGCGGAAGTCGGCGACGGTGCGGTCGTCGGCCGGCGCGCCGGCGAACGTGGCCTCGAACGCGACGCCGCGCTGGCGCAAGAGCGCGAGTGCATCGACGAGCACCAGCGGCCCCTTGCTGCGGATCATGTTGGACAGGAACAGCACGCGCGGCACGGCGCGCCCCGAGCCGGCCATCGCGCCCGACGGGTTGTGATCCGGCACGCCGTTCTCGACCACGACGACGCGGTCGGGATCGGCCAGCGCGGCGGTCTCCTCGACGAGCTGCGGCCCGACGTGAAACACCCACGCGTCGTCGAACACCCACGCGCCGAGGCGGTGGCGCCAGCCGGCGCGGAACGCATCGGCGTAGCCGCGCGAGTGGATGTGATAGATGCGCGGCACGCGTGCGAGGCGCACGAGCGCGGCGTACGCGCAGTCGCGAATCAGCGCGCCGCCGTGCGGCGACATCGTGAGATACACCGCATCCGGCCGGCGCACCGCGAGCCGCGCCGCGAGCGAGACACCGGTGGTCACCGCCCGCGCGAGCTTGCGCACCGTGAACCGACCGAGCTCGCCGACCGACGCTGCGAACCGCAGCGGCACGACGTCGAGCGCGAGCTGCTCGGCCACGGCCGCGCTCTCGGTGATCCGCTGATTGATCAGCGTCACGCCGTGCACGGGCGGCGGCAGATGCATCAGGCACAGCAGCCTCGGCCTGCGCCTGGGCTGCACCTCACGCTCCACCGGAGGAACCACACCACGACGCACCATGACGGCAGTGTACGCGATGCGATACCGTGGTGCATCGAGCGCTCGCGACGAACTCTGCATCACCCGCGGGCGCGCCGGCTGGCTCGCATGCTCGCCGCGGCGATCGCGCTCGTGGCGGCGCGCGTCACCGCATCTCCCAATGTCTCGCTCGATGATCCGGTGTACGACGAGCTCGATCAGCGCGAGCTCGCGGGCGCGCTGCCGGTGTTCCGCGGCGGACTGGCCCCGCTGACCGAGGCCCGCATCCACGAGCTCGCGTCCGACGCGCCGGCGCTGCCCGCGGGCTGGTGGCTCCGGCCGATCGCGCGCGCCGCGCTGCGCATCGACGCCGTGCACGAGACCGCGCGCGGCTACAGCACCACCGCGCGACCGCGCGATGTCGCCGGCCTGCTCGCGCTGTCGTGCGAGGGCCAGGAGGGCCGGCCGTGCGGCAACGGGCTGGGCCTGGCAGCCGAGCTCGACACCGCCGCCGGCTACGGCGCGTGGCTCGCCGGCGCGGCGAGGCTGCGCGCGCGCACCGGCCGCGACGCCTACGCCACCGGGCTCGACGTCGACCGCGCGTACGTCCTCGCCGAGCTCGGGCCGATCGCCGCCGAGATCGGCCGCGACGTGCTCGTGCTCGGGCCCGCATCGCACACCCAGGTCGGCTGGAGCAGCAACCCGCCGCCGCTCGATCAGATCCGGCTGTCCGGCACCCGGCCGCTCGCGGTGGCACCGTGGCTCGGGGTCAACGCGGTCTACGCGCTCGGCCGGCTCGCGGCCCCGCAGAGCTATCCCGGCAACCTCGTCAGCATCGCGCGCGCGCAGCTCGACCTCGGCGATCGCGTCGAGCTCGGCGCGATGCAGCTGCTCCAGCTCGGCGGCGACGGCGCGCCCGGCTTCGGCGTCCGGGACTTCGTGCTCGAGCACGTGCGGCGGCGCGACGCCTCGGCCGGCGCGACCGACAGCTCCAACCGCCGGGTCGGGCTCGACGTCGCCGTCCGGATCGCCGCGTTCGGCGGCACGCGGCTGAGCTATCAGCTGATGTTCGAGGACCTGCGCAGCCAGCTCGGCGACGCGCTCCGCTACGACGCCGATCACGTCGCCGGCGTGGCGACCCGCTGGCTCACCGTCGAGTGGCAGCGGACCGGCAGGCGCGCCTACGAGCACGTCCCGCGCGTCACCGGGTTCACCAGCGGCGGCCGCATCGTCGGCGATCCGCTCGGGCCCGCCGCGCAGGCCGTGTTCGTCGCCGCGCGGCTGCCCGTGCGGTGCAGCGTCGTGCTGCCGTGGGCGGAGGTCGCCCAGCTCGCGAGCGACGCCTACACGTTCGGCGACGGACCGATCGTGAGGACCAGCTCCGGCCCCGGCGAGCTGCGGTTCCGCGTCGGCGCGCGCGTCCGCGTGCCGCTCGGCGAGCTCGCGCTCGAGCCCGAGGTGGTGCTCGAGGACGTCGAGCGCGAGAGTTTCGTAGCCGGCGCGCGCCGGATCAACGCCGTGCTCCGCGGCTTGCTCGTGTGGCGACCTTCGGCGAGACTCGAAGCAACGGGCGCGCGATGACCGATCTGACGGGCAAGCGGGTTGTGGTCACCGGCGGCGCCGGGTTTCTCGGCAGCTTCGTCGTCGACGTGCTGCGGGCGCGCGGCGTGCGCGACGTGATCGTGCCGCGCCGGCGCGACTACGACCTCGTCGACCGCGCGGCCTGCGCGCGCCTGGTGCGCGATCACCGGCCCGACCTGGTGTTCCACCTCGCCGCGCGCGTCGGCGGCATCGGCGCCAACCGCGACAACCCCGGGCTGTTCCTGTTCGACAACGCGATGATGGGCCTGCAGCTGCTCGAGGAGTGCCGGCTGGGCGGCGTCGCGAAGGTCGTCGTCGCCGGCACGATCTGCGCGTACCCCAAGCACGCCGCGGTGCCGTTCCGCGAGGCCGATCTGTGGAACGGCTACCCCGAGGAGACCAACGCGCCGTACGGCGTCGCCAAGCGGCTCTTGCTGGTCCAGGCCCAGGCGTATCGCCAGCAGTACGGGCTCGACGCGATCATGCTGTTCCCGGTCAACCTCTACGGGCCGCGCGACAACTTCGACCTCCGCACGTCGCACGTCATCCCGGCGATGATCCTCAAGTGCCTGATCGCCCGCGACCAGGGCGCCCGCGAGGTCCGCCTGTGGGGCGATGGCACGCCGACGCGCGAGTTCCTCTACGTCGAGGACGCCGCCGAGGCATTCGTGCTCGCGGCCGAGCGCTACGACGGCGGCGAGCCGGTCAACGTCGGCACCGGCGAGGAGATCGCGATCCGCGACCTCGCCCACCAGGTCGCGGCCGCGACCGGCTTCGACGGCGAGCTGGTGTGGGACGCCGCGCAGCCCAACGGCCAGCCGCGCCGCAGGCTCGACGTCACGCGGGCGCGCGAGCACTTCGGCTTCGCGGCCAAGGTCCCGTTCGCCGAAGGCCTGCGGCGCACGGTTGCGTGGGCGCGCGAGGCGCGCGCCAGGGGGGCACTATGAAACGCGCGCTGATCACCGGCATCACCGGACAGGATGGCTCCTACCTCGCCGAGCTCCTGCTCGCCAAGGGCTACGAGGTGCACGGTCTGGTGCGGCGCTCGAGCTCGTTCAACACCGAGCGGCTCGACGGCATCTACCAGGATCCGCACGCGCCCGACTACCGCCTGCGCCTGGTCTACGGCGACCTCGAGGACGGCAGCTCGCTCGCCAACCTGATCAAGCGGATCCAGCCCGACGAGATCTACAACCTCGGCGCGCAGAGCCATGTCCGGGTCAGCTTCGACATGCCCGAGTACACCGCGTCGACCGTCGCGATCGGCACGCTGCGCCTGCTCGAGGCGATCCGCGAGCTCGGCATCCCGTGCCGGCTGTACCAGGCGTCGTCGAGCGAGATGTTCGGCGGCGCGCCCCCGCCGCAGAGCGAGCGCACCCTGTTCATGCCGCGCAGCCCCTACGCGTGCGCCAAGGTGTTCGCGCACCAGCTGTGCCAGAACTACCGCGAGGCGTACGGCATGTTCATCGCCTGCGGCATCCTGTTCAACCACGAGTCGCCCCGCCGCGGCATCCCGTTCGTCACGCGCAAGATCACGCGCGCCGCCGCGCGCATCAAGCACGGCCTCGAGCGCAAGCTCTACATGGGCAACCTCGACGCGCGCCGCGACTGGGGCTTCGCGCGCGACTACGTCGAGGCCATGTGGCTGATGCTGCAGCAGGACGCGCCCGACGACTACGTGATCGCGACCGGCGAGTCGCACACCGTGCGCGAGGTGCTCGACGTCGCGTTCGGCGCGCTCGACCTGCCGTGGGAGCGCCACGTCGAGCTCGACGCGCGCTACCTGCGGCCGACCGAGGTCGACCACCTGCGGGGGGACGCGAGCCGCGCGCGCGACAAGCTCGGCTGGAAGCCGACCGTGGCGTTCGCCGAGCTGATCACGATGATGGTCCGGGCCGACGAGGAGGACGTCCGCAGCTCGCTCGCCGGCCGCGCGCCGTCGACGTAATAGATGTGCTAGATGCTGGCGGTGGCCCGCGACGTCACCCACCGCTACGTCGACCCGCTGGCGCAGGTCTGGCTCGAGGCCGCGCGCCGGATCGGGCTCGCCGTCGAGCGCAGCGCCGAGGTCTACGCCGCCACCGACGGCCGCGGCCGGCTCGCGATCGGCGACGACGCCACGCTCGATGCCGACGACAGCCTCGCCCAGATGATCTTCCACGAGCTGTGCCACTCGCTCGTCGAGGGCGAGCCGGCGTTCGCGCGGCCCGACTGGGGCATGGACAACACCGGCCCCGACCACGACTGGCGCGAGCACGCCTGCCTGCGCGTGCAGTGGTTGCTCGCCGGCCGCCACGGCCTGCGCGCGCTGCTCGCACCGACGACAGAGTTCCGCGCGTTCTGGAGCCAGCTCGGCGGCGACGTGCTCGCCGACCGCAGCGACGCCTCGGTCCAGGCCGCGATCACGGGAGTCTCGCGCGCCGATCGGACGCCCTGGGCCCCGGCGCTGGGCGACGCGCTCGCCGCGACTGCGCAGATCGCCCAGGTCGCCGCGCGGTTCGCCGCGCCGGAGCCCGCCTCGCCGGAACCCGGACGCGCGCGTTCGCTGTGGCGCGAGGTCGTGGCGCCGCCCGCGCCGCACCCCACCGGGCTCCCCGCCGGCGACGCGGCGGGCACCTGCGGCAGCTGCGCGTGGCGCACCGGCGCGCGCTGCCGCCAGGCCGGCGCGAAGGTCGATCCCGCGTGGCCCGCCTGCGAGCGGTTCGAGGCCGCGCTCGACTGCCAGACCTGCGGCGCGTGCTGCCGCGCCGCCTACCACTCCGTCGAGGTGTCGCGCCGCGATCCCGTGGTCAAGGCGCAGCCCGCGCTGATCGTCGACCGCGGCAGCTACCTCGAGATCCGGCGCACCGGCGATCGCTGCGCCGCGCTCGACGGCGGCGAGCTCGATCACGGCCGGATAGCGCGCTACCGCTGCACGATCTACGACGACCGCCCGCGGACCTGCCGCGACTTCACGATCGGCTCGACGCACTGCCTGACCGCACGCCGCCGCGTCGGCCTGTCGCTGTGATCAGCGCGCCGCGGCGACCGCGCGCGCGAGCTCGTCGACCCGGTGGTACAGGTAGAGACCCTCGTAGCGCGCCGCGCCGACCCGCGAGTAATCGGGGAGCCGGCCGTACTCACGGAAGCCGAGCGCCTGCCACAGCCGCGCGGCGCGCGAGCCGACCCGCGTGTCGATGCACAGCAGCTCGACCCCGAGCGACCGGCAGCGCTCGACGATGTGGCTGCACGCGGCCGGCAGGAGATTCGCCGTCCGGAGATCCGGATCGATCATCGCGCGAACGATCGAGCCGATGTGGCGGTTGTTCGGCGACCCACTGGGCACCAGCGTGCACTGCCCGACGACGCCGCCATCGAGCCGCGCGACCAGGACCTGGCAGCGCCGGTGCAGCAGATCGCGATCGAGCGCGTCGATCACCTGATCGGCCTCGGCCGGGGACAGCCGGCCGGGGAAGCCCACGGCATCGTCGACCGCGAGCACGCGATCGAGGAACGCGATCAGCTGCGGCCGGAGCTCGGCGTCGACGCGCGCCGGCCACGACCAGGTCACGCGACCGACGGTGGCGTCCGCGACATCGCCACGCGCATCGGCCGCCGGGCCCGGCCGCGCATCGCTCCGTGCGACCGGCGCATCGGCCAGCGCGATCGCCAGCTCGCGCAGTGACGGACCGCTCAGCAGGATCGCGATCGGGATCTCCGCGCCGAACGCGGCCGCGATGTCGGCTTGCAGCTCGACGGTCGACAGCGAATCGAGCCCGTAGCTCGAGATCGGGCGCTCCGGGTCCAGCCGGGCGGTCTCCACCGAGATGTGCGCCGCGAGCAGCGGGCGAAGCCGGTCGATCCGCGCCGCGACCTCCGGCTGCGACGCATCGCGGGCCACGGCGGGCAGATCCGCGTCGCGCGCCGCCGCCGGGGATACGGCTGCGCCTGCCGCGGTCAGCAGCGCGGGCAACCGCCCGGCGAGATACTGCTCGCGCGCGGCGTGACGCTGGACCTTGCCGCTCGAGGTCTTGGGCAGCTCGCCCGCCGCGATCAGCACGACCGCGTGCAGGCCGATGCCGTGATCGTCGAACACGGCCTGCGCCGCCTCGGCCGCGGCGCGATCGAGCCGCGCCGGATCGGCACCGCGCTGGACCTCCTGCACCACGACCACGCGATCCTCACCGTCGATCTCGACCGAGAACGCCGCGGCACAGCCCGGCCGGAACAGCTCGGGCTGGGCGCGCTCGACGGTGGCCTCGAGATCCTGCGGGAAGTGCTTCTTGCCGCGGACGATCAGGAGGTCCTTGATCCGGCCGGCGAAGAACAGCTCGCCCTCCCAGAGAAAGCCGAGATCGCCGGTGCGCAGGAACGGGCCATCGCCAGCGCCCCCCGGGCCGTCTGCCGCGAGCCGTGCACCGAACACCCGTGCGCTGTCCTCGGGGCAGTGGAAGTAGCCTTGCGCGACGCTGGGGCCGCGCACCCAGATCTCGCCGACCCGGCCGGGGCCGGCGACTGCGCGGGTCGATGGATCGACGATGCGAAGCTCCGCGCCGTCGATCGGCGAGCCGCAGCCGACCAGCGCCCGTGTGCCCGCTTCGGCGGCATCGGCCACGACCTCGCCGCGGCCCAGCGCGGCGGCCGAGAACCGGCGAACCTTGGGCCCCGCACCCTGCGAATGCCCGCCCGACACGATCAGCGTGGACTCGGCGAGCCCGTAGGTCGGGTGGAACGCCTCGCGGCGGAACCCGCAGTCCGCGAACCGCACCGGCTCGGCGCCGCAGAACGCCATCTTCCACGTGCTCAGATCGAGCTCGCGGCGCTCGGCGGCGGAGATCCGGCGGACGCACAGCTCGAACGCGAACGATGGACCGCCGCTGTAGCCGCCGCGGAACCGCGTGATCGCCTGGAGCCAGCGCAGCGGGCGCTGCAGGAACGACAGCGGCGACATGAGGTGACCGGCGACGCCGAGATAGAGCGGGTGGAGCACCGTGCCGATCAGCCCCATGTCGTGATACAGCGGCAGCCACCCGACGACCGGCGCATCGGGCTCGGTACGGAACGCGCGCCGGATCAGGTGCTGGTTGTGGAGCAGTTGCTATTCGATTGAAGCACAGCATGAGTGCGTGATAGGCAAATTGCCCTTCTGGAAACACCAGAGCCGCCCAAGGGGGAAACGTGCTCGACAGTAGCCAATTCAAGCGAGACCTCGTCCGCGCGATGCGAACGCGCCAGACCGTCGAGCATCCTATCCTGGCCGAGCTGATCCGGCCGGAGCCCAACTATCCGCTCGCACGGCTGCTCGCGAGCCAGATCTACAAGCTGACGACGATGTTCGAGCGCTACATCGCGGCGCTGTTCTATCGCTGCCCGGTACGCGAGTTCCGGGCCAAGCTCGCCGAGAACCTCTACGAGGAGGTCACCGGGAAGCTGTCGAAGACCGATGGCCACCTCGAGCTGATGGAGCGCTTCATCTTCGCCATCGGGCTGACCCGCGAGGACCTCGACGCGACGGTGCCGCTGCCCGAGACCCAGGACCTGATCGACTATCGGGTGCGCATGGTCGACGATCCGGCCCAGTACCACAAGGCGTTCGGCGTCGTGCTGATCATGGAATACCTGTCGCGCCGCGGGCGGTCTCCGCAGCACGGCTTTCTGATCTCCGCGATCGCTACCACCTCGCTCATGATCGGGTTGACGGTCAGCGCCCATGCCTGGTCCGGCACGCCGCACCTGATCGCGTCGGCGGCGCCATCGGTCCTGATCGGGACCGCATTCATCGTCACGTACTCGCGCGCGCTGTGGATCCTGAGGGCCAGGGCATCGGCCGCTGCCGGTCCTGCCACTTCGGCCACGGGAGCCGTAGCATGACTGGACATCGGCTCGTGCAGCGGGACTATCCGCTGAAGCGCAGAGAGCCGATGGCACCGGGCAGCGAGATCTGGGCCAAGCTCGAGCATGTCAATCCGGGTGGCTCGATCAAGGATCGGACCGCCGCGATGATGATCATCGACGGCATCGCGCGCGACGAGCTGCGCAAGGGCAAGACGATCATCGACTCCACCTCGGGCAACACCGGGGTCGCTCTCGCGCTGATCGGCAAGAGCCTGGGCTACGACGTGACGATCTGTATGTCGGACGGGGTCAGCCGCGACCTCAAGCGGATCCTGATCACGTTCGGCGCCGAGCTCGTGCTCACCGACGAGCGGCTCGGCTCCGACGGCGCGATGGCGAAGGCATTCGAGATCGCCGGGTCGGATCCAGCGCGCTATTTCATGCCCGATCAGTACAGCAATCCTGCCAATCCACTGGTCCATTACCTCACCACCGCGCCCGAGATCTGGCAGCAGACCGCAGGCCGGATCACCCACCTGGTCACGTCGATCGGCACCTCCGGAACGATGGTCGGCACCAGCTCGCGGCTGCGCGAGTACAACCCGCAGATCCAGATCGTCGCGGTCGAGCCCGACGCGCCGAGCCACGGCCTCTACGGCATGCGCCACATCCCGTCGACGATCCGGCCCCGGATCTACCGCGAGGACGCATTCGATCGCCTGATCCGGGTGCCGACCGAGACCGCCTACGACACCGCGCGCCATCTCGCGCGCACCGAGGGCCTCTTGCTCGGCGCATCGTCGGCCGCGGTGATCGAGGCCGCGCGGATCGTGGCCCGCGACCGGCGCGACGCCAGGATCGTCGCGATCTGCGCCGATGGCGGCACCCGCTACCTGTCGACCCGGATGTTCGAGGCGCCCGAGCCGACCGCGCCGGCCGCCACGCTGCCCGCCGTGACCGGGTAGCCGTAGCCCGCTCAGCGGCGATATTCCATGTAGTGCGCGGTCTCGTCGGCGGCAGGCTTGCCCGCGACGCGCTCGACCAGCGCCAGCGCGAGGTCGATCCCCGCCGAGATCCCGGCCGAGGTCAGGACGCCATCATCGACGAAGCGGCCACCCTGCTCGACCCGGATCGTCGGATCGATCGAGCCGAGGAGCTCGAGCGCGCCCCAGTGCGTCGTGGCGCGCTTGCCGCGCAGCAGGCCGACCTTGGCGAGCAGCAGCGACCCCGTGCACACCGACGCGACCATCCGCGCAGCGGCCGCCGTCCGCCCGATCCAGCCGCAGACCTCGGCGTCGTCGAGCAGCGTCCGGGTCCCGAAGCCACCCGGAACGACCAGCAGATCGATCGCCGGCGCGTCCGCGAAGCCGTGATCGGGGATGACCTGCAGGCCGCCGACCGCGCGCACCGGCTCGCGCGACCGCGCGACCGTGAATACCTGGAACGGCGCGTGCTCGTCGCTGCGCCGCGACGCCACGCCCGGCTCCGTGCGGGCGCGCGACAGCACCTCGTAGGGCCCGGCGAAGTCGAGGACTTCAACGTCGTCGAAGATCAGGATTCCAGCGCGCCATCTCGTCATCATTCACCCGCCGAAACTTCACCAGATCGCGCCCGACCGCGCAAGAACACCAGGTAGACGATCGCCCCGAGCGCGGTCATCCCGAGCCCGAGCGCGCTCGGCCGCGGCGAGGCCCAGATCGTGTTGACCAGGAGCAGGATCGCGAGCATCACGAACACGATCGGCACCACCGGAAACCCCGGCACGCGGAACGGCCGCTCCCGCGCGGGCTCGCGCAGGCGCAGCAGCAGCACCGAGCCGGCGTTGAGCGCGTAGAACAGCCACGACGCGAACACCACGGCGTCGGTCAGCTGATCGAAGCTGCCGGTCAGCGCGAGCAGGCACGACAGCGCGCCCTGGACCACCACCGAGATCGCCGGGACGTGCGCCCCGGCCGACAGCCGCGCCAGCGCGCCCGGCGCCAGGCCATCGCGGGCGACCGCGTACGGCACGCGCGCCCCGGTCAGGATCGAGCCGTTCATCGCCGACACGGCCGAGATCGTCATCGCCACGGCGAGCAAGACCTGAACGGGCCCGCCGAGGAACTGGGTCGCAGCCCGCGCGGCGACCGCGGGCGCGTGGGGGAACGCGTCCGAGCTCGAGCTCGCGACCTCGGAGAACGGCAGCGCGTGGAAGTAGCCGACGTTGACCAGCGCATACGTCGCGAGCACCGCGATCATGCCGCCGACCGTCGCGCGCGGCAGGTTGCGCTTCGCGTCGCGGATCTCGCCGGCGGCCATCGGCAGGTTATTCCAGCCGTCGTACGCCCACAGCGCGGCGAGCACCATCGTGCCCATCGCGCTCCACCCCGGAAACGCGCCGCCCTGCCCGAGGTTGCTCCAGTGGCCGCGCGGCGCGAGCAGCGCACCGGCGGCGAGCCCGAGGATCATCACCCCCTTCATCACCGTCAGCGCGGTCTGGAGCCGACCGATGATCTGCACCCCGGCGATCCGGAACCCGCCGATGTGGACGGCGAACCGATCGAGCGGCACCGCGGTCGAGAAGAACGTCGCGCTGCCGACCGCATAGGCGGCGACCGACCCCGGCGTCGCGATCCAGAACCGGTTCCACGCGAACAGGTAGCCCATGAACGGCCCGTAGCCCCGGCGGAGATAGACGTACTCGCCGCCCGAGGCCGGGAACATGCCGCCGAGCTCGGCATACGTCATCGCGCCGGTGAACGACAGCACGCCCGCGATCCCCCACGCCGCGAGCACCCACGCCGGCGACCCGCCGAGCTGCGCCATCACCGCCGTCTTGAGAAACACCCCCGTCCCGATCACCGTGCCGACCACGATCGACGCCGACGCCCACGGCCCCAGGTCGCGGCGCAGCGTCCTCGGCGCGCTCACGTCGGTCGCACGCGGGATCATCGCGCGGCGACCGGGGCGGCGATCCAGGCGCGGACGCGGCCGTCGAGGATGGGCAGGGTGACTGCGCCGGCGCCGAGCACGACGGCGTGGAACGCCTTGAGGTCGAACCTGTCGCCGAGCGCGGCCTGGGCCTCGGCGCGCAGCTTGAAGATCTCGAGCTGGCCGACCTTGTAGGCGAGCGCCTGGCCGGGCCAGCCGATGTAGCGGTCGACCTCGTTGGA
>VBLP01000026.1:0-3871 GCA_005887925.1 Deltaproteobacteria bacterium
CCTCGACATGACGTCGGGCAAGGCCGATGCGATGAAGCTGTACTCGACGGGCAAGCTCAAGATCTCGGGCAACGTGATGGCGTCGCAGAAGCTCGAGTTCCTGCGCAAGCTGGATCCGAAGCGCGCGGCGGAGGTGGTGGCCAGGCTGCGCGGCGGCGCGGCGCCGGCGGCGCAGGCGGCAGCGCCGGCACAGGCGGCGGCCGCGGCGACCAAGGCCGAGCCGCAGGCGCCCCGGATCTTCTCGGCGCTTGCCAAGCGGCTGGCCGATAACCCGGGCCTCAAGCAGGAGGTCCGCGCGACGGTCAAGTTCGAGGTCAAGGACCCGGACGCGTCGCAGACACTCGATCTCGGCGGCAGCGATCCGCAGAAGGTCGACGCGGTGTGCACGCTATGCGACGCGGATCTCGCCGCGCTGGCCAGCGGCAAGGCCACGGCGCGCCAGCTGTTCCAGCGCGGCAAGCTCAAGATCGACGGCGACATCGCCGTGGGTCATCGCCTCGGATTCCTCAAGGGCCTGCTCTAGCAGCGAAGGAGACCACTCACATGCCACGCAAAGTCAATGTCATCGGCGTCGGGATGGTCCCGTTCGCCAAGCCCGGCAAGAGCGAGGAGTACCACGTGATGGCGACCAAGGCCGGCAAGGCCGCGCTCGCCGACGCCAAGGTGCCCTACGATCAGGTCCAGCAGGCCTACGCCGGCTACGTGTACGGCGACTCGACCTGCGGCCAGCGCGCGGTCTACCAGCTCGGGCTCACCGGCATCCCGGTGTTCAACGTCAACAACAACTGCTCGACCGGCAGCACGGCGCTGATGCTGGGCGCGCAGGCGATCGCCGGCGGGATCGCCGAGTGCGTGATCGTCGTCGGGTTCGAGCAGATGGAGCCCGGCGCGCTGCAGGCGAAGTGGACCGATCGCGCCAACCCGCTCGACAAGTTCGTCCAGGTGATGAACGACGAGCAGGGCTTCAGCCAGGCGCCGCCGGCGGCGCAGATGTTCGGCGGCGCGGGCCGCGAGTACCGCTGGAAGCACGGCACCCGGCGCGAGACGTTTGCCAAGATCAGCGCGAAGGCGCGCCAGCACGCGGCCAAGAACCCGTACGCGCTGTTCAAGGACATCCTGTCGGTCGAGGAGGTGCTCGCGTCGCCGGAGGTGTTCGACCCGCTGACCCGCTACCAGTGCTGCCCGCCGACCTGCGGCGCCGCGGCGGCGGTGCTCGCGAGCGACGAGTTCGCCCGCAAGCACGGCATCGACCGCCCGGTGTACATCGCCGCGCAGGTGATGACAGTCGGCGGCGGCCAAGGTCTACGAGCAGACCGGGATCGGCCCCGACGACGTCGACGTGATCGAGCTCCACGACTGCTTCACCGCCAACGAGCTCCTGACCTACGAGGCGCTCGGGCTGTGCAAGGAGGGCGAGGCCGAGAAGTTCATCTGGGACGGCGACAACACGTACGGCGGCAAGTTCGTGACCAACCCGTCCGGCGGGCTGCTGTCGAAGGGCCATCCGCTCGGCGCGACGGGGCTGGCGCAGTGCACCGAGCTGGTCTGGCAGCTGCGCGGCCAGGGCGAGGCGCGCCAGGTCGAGGGCGCCAAGATCGCGCTGCAGCACAACCTCGGCCTGGGCGGCGCGTGCGTGGTGACGATGTATCGCCGCGACTAGCCGGCCGTCATGGCGGGATGGCGCGCGAGCGTGGCGTAGTCGATCCCGCCGAACCGGCGCTCGGCGTCACTGCGCGCCGGCCCGAGGTCCGTCGCGGTGCGCGGCAGCGGCAGCGCAGGCGCGCAGCCCAGCACATGCCGCGACGACTGCGAGGAGCGACGCGATCCGCACCTCCACCACTATACGCTGCCGCCACGCTCGCCGCGATCACTTGCCCGTCCACACCGGCTTGCGCCTGGCGAGGAACGCGGCGATGCCCTCGGCGGCGTCCTCGAGCGCGAGCACGCGCCCCAGCTCGGTCTCGAGGTAGCGCAGCTGCGGCTCGAACGCCATGTCCTGCGAGCGATAGAACGCGCGCAGCCCCAGCGCCAGCGCGGCCGGGCTGCGCTCGGCGAGCTCGTTCGCGAGCCGCGCCGTCGCGGCCTCGAGCTCGGCGGCCGGCACGACGCGGGTGACCAGCCCCGCGGCCAGCGCCTCGCGGGCGTCGAGCTTGCGGCCGGTCAGCATCATCTCGAGCGCGGCCTTGCGGCCGACGCTGCGCGTGATCTCGGCGGTGATCATCATCGGCCATAACCCGACCGCGATCTCGGTGGTGCCGAACGTCGCGGTGTCGGCGGCGACCGCCAGATCGCACGCCACGACGAGCCCGAGGCCGCCCGCGATCGCCGGGCCGTTGACCATCGCGATGATCGGCTTGCCGAGGTCGTGCATCGCGAGCAAGAGGTCGACCAGGCTGGCGCTCGGGCCCGACGCCGGCGCGTGCATCGCCGCCAGATCGCCGCCCGCCGAGAACGCCTGACCGGCGCCGGTCAGCACCACGACGCGGACGCCCGGCCGCTCCCGGATCGCCGCGAGCGCCGCGACGATCTCGCCGCAGGTCGCCGGCCCGATCGGGTTGCGCTTGTCGGGCCGGTTGAGCGTCAGCCGCGCGACCGGCCCGACGTCGTCGACGAGGATCGTGGCGTACATGGCCGCGGTGTACCACGGCGTCGCCGCGTGCGGCTCGTCGCAGCCGCCGCCCCGGCACGCCGGCCCGCGTTGACACCCGGACGCGCGGCGGCCTAGGCTTTCGCCATGGTCCGTGGAGCGCTCGTCGCGCTCGCCCTGCTCGGGCTGTGGCGCCCGGCCGCCGCCGACCCGAACGATCTCGTGATGTCGCGGCTCGCGACCCGGATCACCGACGACACCGGCCGCGTGCTCAGCGTGGTCGGCGAGAACCTCGAGTTCCGCGCCCTCGCCTCGCAGCTCGGCGTGGTCCTCGCGCCCCACCTGCTGTCGCCGGCCGACACCCTCGGCTTCGGCGGCTTCCAGTTCGATCTCGACGTCTCGCAGACCTCGATCGACAGCATCCAGCCCTACTGGCGCGTGCTCGCCGGCAGCCGCGATCCCACCGGCACCAACCGCCTCGCGCACGGCGCCGGTGTGCTGCGCACGATCGGCGTGTTCGCCCACAAGGGCCTGTGGTTCCCGCTGCCGTCGTTCGAGGTCGGCGCCGGCGCCGTGCACCTGATCGACTCCAAGACCTGGGCCGCGCAGCTCTACGGCAAGCTCGGCGTGCACGAGGGCTATCACGATCTCCCCGTCCCCAGCATCGCCGTCCGCGGCGCCGTGTCGCGGATGATGAACCAGCGCGAGCTCGACCTGACCGTCGCGTCGCTCGACATCACGGTGTCCAAGCACTTCGGCATCGCCGGCACCTGGCGGCTCGATCCGTTCGCCGGCTGGGATGTGCTCGTCATCATCCCGCGATCGCAGGTCATCGAAGCCACGCCCGACGTCGATCCGCTCCACATGGGGGACGAGATGGATGCCACCAACAACTTCGTGTTCCGCGACCAGGCGGCGATCACGCGCCAGCGCATCCTGCTCGGCGCCAAGCTCCAGTTCTCGATCGTCCAGCTCACCGTCGAGGCCCAGCTCGCGTTCGCCGGCTCGTCGGTCGACGACCGCCCCGACACCACCGCGGCGTGCCAGCCGAGCTCGACCACGACCAGCTGCGACGCCAAGGACACCGCGGCATCGCAGGCCACCCTGTCGGTGTCGGCGGGCTTCGACTTCTGATGGCGATGCGCGACGCGCCCACCGCCGAGCTGCCCCTGCCGGTCGAGCTCGACGGCGCGCGCATCCTCCGCAGGATCGACCGCGAGGTGCTGAGCGCCTACGTTCCGACCCCGCGCGGCCCGGTGTTCATGACGCTGATCGAGAAGACCT
>VBLP01000026.1:3936-9753 GCA_005887925.1 Deltaproteobacteria bacterium
GATCGACGGTCCCGCGTGGAGCGTGGGGCCGGTCACGCGGTGACGACCTCTCGGCAGCAGTTGCGGTACCGCACACCGCTGCCGCACGGACACGGGCGATGCCCCGCGGGCGCCGTCTGCCCGGGTGCCGGCCGCCACGGCTTGCGCGGAGTCGACTGGCCGTCGAGATCGTCGTCGTCGAGATCGTCGTCATCGAGATCGTCGTCGTCGAGATCGTCGTCATCCGCTGTGATCGACTCGATCTCGAAGTCGTCGGGCAGCGCCGCGATCGCCTGGATCTCGTCGAGCCGCAGAGCGACGTCGACATCGATCGCCAGATCCTCGCCGAGCACCATCCAGATCGTCCCGCGGCGGATCACCTGCGAGATCTCGACGTAGCGGACACGGTCAGCGAGCTGCAGGGCGAGCGCGTCGCCACGTCGGGCAGCGCGCTGCAGGCGCTCTCGCAGCTCCTCGCGCTGCCACAATAGCGCGGGTCGCCTGACCGGAATCGTGGGTGGCGATCGCGTGCTCGCGATTGTAGATCGGCGCACCGCCTCGGATGGCTGCGCTGACGACACCGGTCGGGTTCGCTTCACCGACGCCATCGCGAGCCCGGCGACCAGGTCGCTGAAGGTGTCGCATTCGTCGAGCAACGACTCGAGTTCGGACGCCGAGAACAGCCTCGCCAGGCTCATGATCCGTCCGAACATCGCGGGATGTCGAGGAAGTCGTCGCGGACGCCCTCGAACGGCTCGCCCCGCCGCCATGCCGCTACCCGCGCTCGCAGCCGCATGGCCGCCGGGAGAGGCGCCGGCACCGCAGCGGCCGGCGCGTTCGCCGCGGTAGCCTCGCGCAGCGCCGCATCGGCCGATCCATCGTCCCCGGACGTCCCGCGATGATGGATGCCGGCTCGGCCCAGCGCGCCCGTGATCTCGCGCATCCGCTCGTCCCCGTCGACCACGAACACACCGGGCGCGATCTCGCGCGCCGCGAGCCGCGACAGCGCTGCGGCCGCGCGCGGCGCGGCGCCCGGCTCGACGACGATCACATGTCCGGTCGCGATCGTCGCGGATACCATCGTACCCGCCCAGTCACGGATCGCCGCCTCGACGTTCTGCGGGATCGGATGCCGGCTGGCGGCGGCGAGCCATGCGAGGATCTGCTCGGCGCGCGCTCCTGCGGCGACCGCGCGCGCGATCGATGGTTTGGTGATCCGCGCGACGAACGCGCGATCGAGCCGCTCCCACTCGGAGCACGCACCCACGTGCGCCACGTCGAGCAGCGGCGATTCGGGTGGCAGGAAGACCTCGAAGCTGGGCGTGACGTGCCCCGCAGCCGTCCCGCCGGGCGGGCGCCATGTGCACGCCGCGACGCCGTTCGCCGTCCCGGTCACGAACCCCGGCAGATGCCCGAGGGTGTCGCCGGCCAGGCTCGTGTGCTGTGCCGTGAGCGAGCGCTCGAGCAAGCGCGCCGCCGCCTCGCTCGCCACCACCGCGTCACCGAGCTGCGCGGCGAGCACGCCCAGCGGCGCGTAGCGCGGGTAGCGGCCCTTGGCGGCCTCGGCGAGCATCGCGAGGTCGAGCCGCACGCCTTCGCCCTGACGGAGCAGCACGCCGACATGGAGCCCGGTCTCGAGCAGCGCCGCCACCGACACCTCGTCGACGCCGACCTGCCTGGCCAGCCGCTTGATCGAGCCGCGGTGGATATCCCCCACCGACGTCAGCCTGATCTCGTGGTGAGGCACCGCCGCGCACAGCGCGACGAAGATCCGCGGATTGCGCGTCGTGGACTCGGCCGGCGCGAAGTCCGCCGACGACAGCGCGAGCAGATCGAGGCCCGCCAGGAGCGGTGCGATCAATGCCGCGGCCGGCTCCACGACAGCAAGCCTGAGCTCGCCCCACGAGGTCCGCAGCGGAATCACCAGCAACCGCTGGACCGCCTCGCGCATCGCCGCCTCGAAGTCCACCCGCGACATGCCGAAGCGCTCGTGGACCAGGCGCACCAGCACCGCCTCGGCGCGCTGTCCGCCGCCCTCGAGCACCAGGCCCAGCGCCGCCAGCGAGGCCGCCGGCAGCGCGTCGAGCGTCTGCGCGACCCACACCGGATCGGCCAGCTGCTTGGCGAGGATCGGCCGCCGCTTGCGCGCCTCCTTCTCGGAGACGTGCAGGAACACCGCGACCTCGCTGTCCGAGATGCTGCGCAGTGGCCAGGCGTTCGGGACCTCAGTTGAGGACGACATCACTCGCTCCCTGTACGGCCGGATCGATCGCCGCGGCTGGATCGACCGGCGCGGCCATCGGCTGGGTCATGTCCTCGATGAAGAACCGGTAGCCCTGCTCGGTCAGGAACAGCTGGCGATGCAGCGCCAGCTCCTCCTCGCAGCTGTGCCGGCTGACGATCGTGTAGAAGCTCGCGCCTCCCGGCTTGGGCCGCAGCACCCGTCCGAGCCGCTGTGCCTCTTCCTGCCGCGAGCCCATCGTGCCCGAGATCTGGATCAGCACCGCCGCCTCCGGGAGATCGATCGCGAAGTTGCCGACCCGCGACAGGACGAGCAGCCGGGTCTCGCCCGAGCGAAACGCGCCGTAGGCCGCCTCGCGCTCGCGATGCGTCGAGTCGCCGGTGAGCAGCGGCGCGCCGAGCACCTGCGCCGCCGCCCGCAGCGACGGGAGGTACGTGCCCATGATCAGGATCCGCTCGCCGATGTGGCGCTCGACCAGCGCGCGCATCGCGACGAGCTTGGCCGGGTTCTCCGCCGCGATCCGCGGCTGCTCGCGCGGCGCCGCGACCGCATAGCTCGCCGCGACCTCCGGCGGCATCGCGACGCGGACCTCGAAGCACGTCGCGGCGGCGATGTGGCCGCTGTGCTCGAGCGTGCGCCAGGCGACCTCGTAGCGCTTGGGGCCGATCAGCGCGAACACGTCGTGCTCGCGGCCGTCCTCGCGGACCAGCGTCGCGGTCAGGCCCAGCCGCCGCCGCGCCTGGAGCTCCGCCGTGAGCCGGAAGATCGGCGCCGGCACCAGGTGGACCTCGTCGTAGATGATGAGCCCCCACGGCTCGCGCGACAGCCGATCGAAGTGCGCATATCCGGTCGGCCCCGGCCCCGCGCGCTTGCTCAGCATCGAGTAGGTCGTGATCGTCACCGGGGCCACCGCCGCGCCGCGCGCGCCCTCGTAGAGCGCCATCGCGTCGTCGGCGAGCCATGTCCTGGCGCCGAGCTCGCGCCGCCACTGCGCCGCCGCTTCGCGGCTCGAGGTCAGGACCAGGGTGCGCGTCCCGAGCGCCGCCATCGCGAGCACGCCGATCAGCGTCTTTCCCGAGCCGCACGGCAGCACGATCACGCCATGACCGGTGGCCTCGAACGCCCGGACCGCCGCGACCTGATAGGGATACGGCGTGAACGTGTCGCGCTTGACCGCGACCTCGAGCGGCGCACCGTCGACCAGCCCTGCGAGATCCTCGACCGGATAGCCCACCGCGAGCAGCCCGCGCTTGAGCGCGCCGCGGTGGCGGACCGGCACGCGGAAGCCCTCGCCGGCCGGCTCGACCAGCGCCGCGAGCTTGGGCTCGCGCGCCAGGTGCAGCCGGATCCCGTCGCTTCCGACCTGCAGCACCAGCGTCGCCGGATCCGGACCGTCGACCAGCCGGCACACGCCATGGCGCGCCATCAGGTCGCGGATCTCGTGCTCGACGTGCCCCGGCAGGTCGTACCGGCTGATCGCCCGCAGGCCGTCGACCACCTCGTCGGTGGTGACCCCGAGCGCCGCGGCGTTCCACAGCGCCAGCGCGCTCAGCCGGTACGTGTGGACGTGCTCCGGGGAGCGCTCGAGCTCGGCGAACCGGCTCAGGATGTCGCGGCCTTCCTCGTAGCGAGGGTGCTCGACCTCGAGCAGCACGGTACGGTCTCCCTGGACGATCGCGGGGCGTTCGACGGACACGGCCCACACCTATCAGGCCGGTCTGTCATTCCGCCGCCCGCCGCCCGCCGCCCGCCGCCCACCGCCCACCGCCCGCCGCCCACCGCCCGCCGCCCGCTGCGCGCACGTTCAGGTGGCAGCCGGCCTCGGCCCCGCGCGCGTGTGGCGCATCCTAGGGCCATGTCCAGCGACATCCAGTACGTCGACGCCAACGGCCTGCGATTCGCCTATCTCGAGGACGGCCGCGGCCCGCTCGTGCTGCTGCTCCACGGCTTCCCCGACACCGCGCACAGCTGGGATCACGCCCGTCCTCGCATCGCTGCCAAGGGCTATCGCGCCGTCAGCCCCTGGCTCCGCGGCTACGCACCGACCGCGCTCCCCGAGCGCGACACCGACATCGAGACCCTGGCGCGCGACGCGCTCGAACTGATCGAGGCCCTCGGCGAGACCACCGCCGTCCTCGTCGGCCACGATTGGGGCGCCGCCGCCGCCTACGCCGCCGCGGCGCTCGCACCGACGCGGGTCAGCAAGCTCGTCACGATCGGCATCCCCCATCCGGGTGCCGTCCAGTGGACGCCGTCGAAGGTCTGGGGCGTTCGCCACTTCTTCGCCTACAAGCTGCCCGGCGCCGCCCGCCGGTTCTCGAACAACGACTTCGCCGCGCTGCCCGTGATCTACAAGCGCTGGTCGCCGCTGTGGTCGCCGCCGGCCGACGAGCTCGCCCCGGTCCGCGAGGCCTTCGCCGAGCCCGCCAGCCTCGACGCCGCGATCGGCTACTACCGCCAGCTCCGGCTCCGGCCGCAATCGTTCTTCCGCACGCCGATCGAGGTCCCCACCATCGCCTTCGCCGGCCTCGACGATCCTATCGTCGGCCCCGCCGACTTCGCCGGCGCCCGCCGCATGTTCAAGGCCGACTACATCGTCGAGGAGATGCGCGGCGGCCACTTCATGCATCGCGAGCACCCCGACGAGTTCGCCACCAAGCTGCTCGCGCACCTGTGACAGTCAGCCGAGCCAGCTGGACGCCGAGCGCCAGTCAGTACGTTCCCCGGACCTCGAGGACGTGCCCATGCTAGGCTGATTCCACGATGGCCTCCGTCGAAGCCGAGTACGAAAACGGTGTTCTCCGTCCGATGAGACCCCTGCACCTCCAGCCCGGCGAGCGTGTTCACATCATCGTCAAGCGGCAACCCGACGCGTCGCGCTGGAACCTCGAGCGTCTGGCGAACGTCAGCGATGACGAGCGCGAGCTCGCCGCCGCTGGCATCGATGACTGGGCGCGGTCGCTCCAGGACGAGGACAACCGTTGAAGCGCGGCGAGATCTGGTGGGCTGACCTCGGCCCCTACCGGCTTCAGGAACAGACTGGTAGGCGGCCTGTCATCATCTGGCAAAGCGACACTCTCTCGCGTGTGCTCCAGTCTGTACTCGTGATTCCGTTGACCACGAATCTCGATCGAGGTCATCTGGCCGGGACGGCAATGATCCAGCCGCTCGACGATGCTCCGCCTGAAACCTCGGTGGCACTTTCGTAATCACTGTACCGTGATCGTGCCCGCGAAGCTGTGCACCGTGCAGATGAAGCTGAACGTGCCGGCCTTGTCGAATTCCAGACAGGCAGTGGCACCGAAGCCGACATTCAAACCAGGATCGCTCGCCCGGATCGGATTGGGCGCGACGTTGTGCGACGGTGACATGACGAACTTGACGATGCCGCCCACGCTGATCCCAGTCGACGGCGGCATGTACGACGTGTCGTTGGTATCGCTGGTGGTGACGGTCGGGACGGTGCCCGGCAGGCACGCGACGGTGCGGACGGTCGGCGGGCCGGCGTCGACCTGGACGGCCGCGTCGGGCGACTGGGTGCTGCCGCCGCCGCCGCAGGCGACGAGCGGGAGCAGCAGGGCGAGCGGAGTACGAAG
>VBLP01000709.1 GCA_005887925.1 Deltaproteobacteria bacterium
CAGCACCTCCTCGACATCGGCCGGGGTCAGCCGGGCATCGGCGAGCGCGCGGCGGCACGGCGGCTCGAGCCGCTCGAGCAGGTCGCGGGTCAGGGTCTCGAACAGCTCGCGGGTGACCGTGCGCTCGTAGTTGATCGGCGCGCCGTGCGCGTCGTTGGACAGGAACGGCAGGTTGATCTGGGTCTCGCGGTCGACCGACAGCGCGCGCTTGGCGGCCTCGCAGGCCTCGCGTAGCCGCGACATCGCCATCGGGATCGCGGTCAGGTCGATGCGGGACTGGTCGAACACCTCGTCGGCCAGACGCTCGAGGACGCGGCGGTCCCAGTCCTCGCCGCCGAGCGCGCTGTCGCCGCCGGTCGCCAGCACCTCGAAGATGCCGCTGTCGACGCTCATGATCGAGATGTCGAACGTGCCGCCGCCGAGGTCGAACACCGCGATCACGCGGCGGCCGCCCGAGACGCGGTGCGCGCCGTAGGCCAGCGCCGCCGCGGTCGGCTCGTTGAGGATGCGGACCACGTCGAGCCCGGCGATCTGGCCGGCGTCGCGGGTCGCCTGGCGCTGCGCGTCGTCGAAGTAGGCCGGCACGGTCACCACCGCGCGGGTCACCGGCTCGCCGAGCGCGTCCTCGGCGACCCTGCGCACCGCGCGCAGGATGTGGGCGGCGATCTCCTGCGGAGAGATCGGCTGGCCGTGGATGCGGACCCAGGCGTCGCCGTTGGGCGCGGCGACGATGCGGAACGGGGCGAACCGGGCGAACCACGACACGTCGTCGGCGTTGACCTTGCGGCCGATCAGGCGCTTGGCGCCGAACACGGTGGCCGGCGCGTTGGTGACGCCCTGGCGGCGGGCGCGCGCGCCGACCGCGACCTGGCCCGAGGCCGACCAGCTGACCCACGACGGGATGATGCGCTCGCCGTCGGCGCCGGCGAGGATCCGCGGCTGGCCCTTGTCGTCGAGCGCGGCGGCGCACGAGTTCGTGGTTCCGAGATCGATACCGATGATCCGTGGCACGGCCTACGGCTCCTTCTTGCCCATGAGACGGCTTAGCAGGCCTTTGCGCTCGTTGGTGGCCTGGCGCCGCATCTCCGCGAGCTCGCGCGCGGCGCGCTCGTTCGACGGATCGATCTCGAGCGCGGACTCGAACCGCTGCGCGGCCTCGAGCCGGTCGCGCGCGGCGAGCGCGAGCAGGCCCTCGCACAGCTCGACGCCCGCGCGCACGTTGCGGTCGGTCGCGTGGCGCTTGCCCAGCAGCCGGTAGCCGGCGAGCGCCTCGTCGAGCCGGGCCTGATCGACGAGGTCCTCGAGCGCGGCGAGCTCGGCGGGGTCGACCGTGCTCGCCTGCGGCTGGCTCGACGCGTGGCGGCGGTCGGCGGTCGCGGCCGGCATCGAGCCCGACGCCGGCACGGGCGCGGCGGGCACCACCGGCGTGTGCGCGGTCGACGGCGGCGGCGACGACGGCGACGGCGACGGCTCGCTGGCCGGGCGCCGGCGCGGCGCGCGGCGCGCGTCGGGCGACCGGGGGACCGGAGGCAGCGCCGGCACCGCCGGGGCGACCGGCACCCCCGCGCTGGGTGTGGCGACCGCGGGTGGGCGGACCGCCGCGGTCGGCATCGGCACCGTCGCCGTCGCGACCGGCACCGTCGCCACCGCGGCCGGCGGCACCGGCGGGACCACCGGCACGCGCTGGGTCAGGCGCGGCGGCGGCACCGAGCCCGGCGGGCGCGGCGGCCCGGGCACGGCGCGGGGGGCCGGCGCGGCCTTGCCGAGCGACGCCAGGACCTGGGCGCGGGCGGCGGCGTCGCCGAGCCGGCGGTACGCGTCGCGGATCAGGATGAAGATCTCCGCGGCGACCTGGCGCAGCTCGGGCGACTCGTAGCGCGCGAAGCGGTCGGGGTGGTAGCGCTTGGTCAGCTCGCCGAACGCGGCGCGCACGTCGGCGTCGCCGGCCTCGTAGCCCAGGCCGAGCACGAGGAACGGATTGAGCTTCTTGAGCGATTCGGCCTCGGAGACCAGCGCCTTGATCAGGTCCTGCTCGGCGGCGGTGACCTCGGCGTTCTCGTGGATCGTCGGGATGATGCCGGTGATCTGGTGGGGGCCGACCGGGGCGATCGCGACGCCGCGGTACGGCGTGGCGAGCCGGCGGTTCTCCGAGGCCAGCGCGGTCTCGATCAGCCACACCGAGCTGGCCGGCATCGGCGACAGCGTGAGCTCGACACCGCTGCCGCGCTGGGGGTCCTGGACCTGGCTGGCGACCACGCCCTCGAGCGCGATCACCGTGGCGCTCGGCAGCGTGAGGTCGATGTGCACCGCGGTGCCCACCGCTGGCGGTGTCGCCGCGCGAAGGAACATCGTGCCGTGGCTCAGGTCGCGCTTGTAGATCGTGGCCAGTTGCTGCCACGAGGCGCACCTGAGCTTGATCGAGAGGGCGCCCTCAGCCATGCAAATCCACTCGAGATCATAGGCCGATCACGGTTCGCGAGGCAACGATCGGTACCTTGCGAGTACGCGCTCGTGGCGCTGCTTGATCCGCTGCAGGTAGACGTGTTCGCGCGTGTGGTGCAGCGAGTCGCGGGCGAGCTGGCACAGCCGGCGGACCAGGTCGTCGACGTCGGCCAGCGGCTTGCGCACGAACCCGACGACGCCGAGCTCCGCGGCCTGGGTGGTGAGGTCGCCGTCGTGCACCGAGGTCATCAGAAAAGCCGGGATGTCCTGGACCCGGGCGCGCAGCCGGCGCACGGTCTCCAGCCCGTCGATGCCCGGCAGCTGCGCGGCGACCACGGCGAGATCGAGCCCGGTCGAGCTCGCCAGCGCCTCGGCCTCGCGCACCGCCTCCTCGCCGGTGACGTAGGCGAACGTCGCAACCCCCGCGGCCTCGAGCAGGTCGGCGAGCTCGTCGGCGACCCCGCGCTCGTGCTCGATCAGCAGCACGGCCGGGGGCCGGCTCTCGATCGCGATCGCGGCTTCCCCGGCGGTGCGCGCCCGGGCGGCGAGCGCCTGCTCGGCGTCGATCGCGCGCCGCTCGGTCTTGATCAGGTCCTTGAGCAGGTCCTCGACCATGTCGCGCTGCGAGGTGATCAGCGCGAGCTCGCCGCGGCGCGCGGCCTGGCGCTCGCAGATCCGCTGGACCACGGCGCGGGCGGCGGCGGTGCCCTCGAGCTGGAGGTCGATCACGTCCCCGGCGCCGGCGCGCACGCAGCTGACGATCAGCATCGGGTCGGCCTCGCTGGTGACGATGATCGGCAGCGCGTGGGGCAGCTGCTCGAGCGTGCGCCGCAGCGCATCGCCGGCCGACTGCTGGTCCTCGACCTCGCCGGCGCCGACGTCACGCAGGTCGAGCAGGATCGCCGGCGGGAAGTCATGGCGGTGGCTGACCTCGACCGCGGTCGCGGTCTCGTCGACGATCGTGACCCGCACGCCGACGCTGCCCAGCCGATCCATCAGGTCGCGGAGCGGGCCGGTCACCCCTCTGGGCGAGATCAGGATCGCGGCCAGCTCCATCAGCGGAGGTCCTCGAGGACGGCGGCGATCAACACGGCGGGCCAACGCATGGCGCGGGTATACCTCGCCGGGTAGGATGCTCGCGATGGCGGACTCTCTGTTCCTGCGCGCGTGTCGCCGGCAGCCCGTGGAGCGCACACCGATCTGGATGATGCGCCAGGCCGGGCGCTACCTGCCGGCCTACCGCGCGGTGCGGGCCCGCGCGTCGTTCCTCGATCTGTGCCGCAATCCCGATCTCGCCTGCGAGGTCACGCTGCAGCCGATCGATGAATTCGGGTTCGACGCCGCGATCCTGTTCTCCGACATCCTGATCACGCTGCCGGCGATGGGGCTCGAGGTCGCGTTCCCCGACGCCGGCCCCAAGATCGCCGCGCCGGTCCGCGATCAGGCGGCGATCGACGCCCTCCGCGTCCCCGATCCCGAGGCCGAGCTGCCGTTCGTGATGGCCGCCGTCCGCACGATCAAGGCCGCGCTCGCCGGCCGCGTGCCGCTGATCGGCTTCGCGGGCGCGCCGCTCACCATGCTGACCTACGCCGTCGAGGGCGGCGGCTCCAAGGACTACGCGCACACCAAGGCGCTGCTGTTCGGCGCGCCGGCCGCGGCGCACGCGCTGCTCGACAAGCTGACGCGGACCTGTGCGAGCTACCTCGCCGCCCAGGTCGCCGCGGGCGCCGACGCCGTGCAGATCTTCGACAGCTGGG
>VBLP01000189.1 GCA_005887925.1 Deltaproteobacteria bacterium
CAGGTGACCGCGAGCTGGCGCGTCCTCGCGCGCGCGCCCGACCGCCTCGCGGCGGCCAGCGGCATCGCGCTCGTCGGGCTGGCGGTCTCGATCGCGGCCGTCGCCGCCGCCGGTGCGTGGTTCGCACCGCCGTACCTCGACGTGCCGCCGCCATTCTGGATGGTCGCGATCCCGGCGCTCGATCTCGCGGCCTCCGTCTGCGCGCTGGCCGCGGCATTGACGCTCACCCTCGCTCTGGTGCGGCGTTACCCCGGCGATACCCGTACCCCAACAGAGCCATGTCGCCGGTGAGTTCGCCCAGATCGTGCGCATGTTCCACGAGATCCTCGCTCATGATCAACGCAGGACGTGCCCGTGCCATGCTGATCGCCGACCAGAAGCAGAAGGATCACGGAGAACGCGGCGCCGGCCTGTGACCAGCCCGTGGAGGCTGACGAGAGCTGCTTCGACGGCCTGCTCAGCCCTGTGCTTGCGCCCATGCCGGCTTTCGATCTTGATGATTCCGGATTCGGGCCGCGGCCCGCGCCACGTCCAAACCGGACAGTCCAACTGCCGGTAGCTCAGGAGATCTGGACTCGACGTCGCGGTGCGAGCCGCGCGACAGATGCGGAACCTCGCCGACCCGCTGTCCCTGTGTCAGACCGCTTGACAGACACGGACGTCGTCGACTCGACCTCGCAGTGTCGAGCCGAGTGACAGCCACGGATGTCGACTCGATGTCGTAATGTCAAAGCCACGTGACAGCCGCGAACGTCGCCGACTCGATGTCGAGATGTCAGACCCGAGTGATATGGCACTCGTCATGAGTGAGCTCGAACAGCTGGGTGAACGGATCGCGGAGCAGGCGGCGCATCTCGATGCTGCCATGCATCGGCTGCTCGCTGACCTGCGTGAATTCGACGCGCAGGGCGGCTGGCACCTGCAGGGCGCGCAGTCGTGCGCGCACTGGCTCGCGTGGCGCGTCGGCTGGGGCCTGGTCACCGCGCGCCAGCATGTCCGCGTCGCCGGCAAGCTTGCCGAACTTCCAGCCATCAATGATGCCCTCCGTCGCGGCGAGATGTCGTACTCGAAGGTGCGAGCGATGGTGCGCGTCGCGACGCCAGCAAACGAGATCTTGCTGCTCGAGCATGCCCGGATCACGACTGCTTCCCAGCTCGAGGTACTATGCCGCAAGTACGCCCTCGTGCAGCGTCATGGTCGGGATCCGCATCCCCTGGGCGACCTGCAGCGCCGCTACGTCCGCCGCCGCGATACCGAAGATGGCATGGTCAAGATCGAAGCCGTCCTGCACCCGGAGGAAGCCGAGCTGGTCTGGACCATGCTCAACCACGCCGCGACCCATCTCGCTCGTGAGTCCGACTCGCCTGAAGCCGCGGTCACTCCTGGGCCGTGCCGAGTGGCCGAAGCTTCGGGCACCGGGAACGCAGCATTGGCGACCCGCGACGTGACGATGGCGACACGTGACGCGACGGTGGCGGAGGTGCTCGAAACGGACGGCACTGTGCAGCCTTCGGATACGGTCGCCGACTCTCACGACGATTCCGCGGAATCGCCCTCCCCCGCGGAATCGCCCTCCCCGTCGGCCTACTCCACCGTCATCGCCAGCGCCGGTGCAATCACCGCGAGCTTGGCCGGCAGCCCGAACAACGATGCCGCGGAATCGCCGGCAGTTTCTGCGGCGCCCAGTTGCGTCACCACGGCGTGGGCCGGCACGACGGAGACATGCTCGGAAGCGCCCGGCGCGGTCGCGCCGAGACGATCACTGCTCGATCGCTTGCTGGACGAAGCGGATGCCCTGCGCGCCGCGGAGGCGATGTCTCGCCGCGAGCCGGAGACGTTGCCGCAGGCTGCCAACGAGGAGCGCGCACCCAGTGTGCTGCACCGGCGCGACATGGCTACCCGGCGCGCGTTCAACCGCGCGGACGCGCTGATGTGGATCGCGCAGGGCTATCTGCGCGGAGATAAGCCGAATCGCTCGCCGATCGAGGTCGTGGTCACGATCGCCGACAGCAGCCTGCGCCGCGAGGCCGCCGACGCGGTGGTCACGGCGGCGAACAGCAGCCTGCACTGCGAAGCCGGCGACGCGGTGGTCACGATTGCTGATGGCGGCCTCCGCCTTGAGGCACGCGATGCAGCCGTAGCTTCTGATCCGGTCGAGGTGGGCGAGATGAGCGAGACCTTCGTGTCACAGGAGACGGCGCGCCGGCTCAGCTGCGACGCGGGTGTCGTGGAGGTTGTCGAGGACGAGCGTGGCATGCCGCTATCGGTAGGGCGCAAGCGGCGCACGATCGCGGGAGCGCTCAAGCGCGCGCTGCGCAAGCGCGACCCGACATGCACGTATCCGGGGTGCACAAATCGCATCTTCCTGGAAGGACACCATATCAAGCACTGGGCCGATGGTGGCGAGACTAGCCTGAAGAATGCTTTACTGCTCTGCTCGTCGCACCATCGTTATGTCCATGAGTACGGTTGTACGGTCGACCTGGGAGAAGACGAGCGGCCTCGATTCCGCGATCGTCACGGTCGCCTGATCGCGGCGGTTCCGGATCGTCCCGCGATGACAGATCCGGGCTGACCGCGCATCCGCGCGGAGAACGCGGCGCTGGAGATCGATGCGGACACGGCTGGCTGCGGATGGGATGGCACGCCCGCCGACTATGGCGTCATGGTGGGCCATCTCGTGGCCGCCGAGGCAGTGCGGCCGCAGCATGAACAGCGGTGAGGTGTGGGTGGTCGTTGACGCGGCTCTGCGATTGTCTACGGTGGAACGCGTCCCGAGTAGCCCTGCATGCGACCTCGAGCGTGCCGCCGAGCACGATCTCCGCGGTGCACGCGATCGTCGGCTGGCAGGGCAAGGTCTGGACAGCGGGTTCCTGTTCAGCAGGTTGCGCTGCCCGGGAGCGGGAAACGCGGCGACGGCCGCCGCGGCGCTGAGCGTTGCTGCGAGATCGCTGGCCATCGATCCTCGATCCGGCCAGGACCCGCACGCATGCGGCCCGATCGCGCGGGCTGCGAGCTTGTCGCACAGCCACGAGCGCACCCGCACCCACGGCGACGATCGCGGGCCGGGGTCATGGCCGGGGTCATGGCCGGGTCATGGACACACGGCGATCACCGGCGAGGTGGTGCGGTAGTCCCAGTGGCTGTAGTCGTGGCACTTCGCGGTGCCCCAGGCGAGGCTGACCAGGTGGAAGGGATTGCCGAGCGAGCCGGTGACCGGATCGTCGTTGTTGTTGATCACCTCGGCGACCATCGTGCGATGCGACGACGAGCTGGTCTCGGTGCGGACGTAGGCGCCGCTGCCGCGGCTGTAGTTCGGCGTGCCGTAGAGCCAGACGTGGGTCAGGCCGACGTCGAGGGCGATCCGGCGCGCGGCCGACGAGCCGGCGCTGTGGCCGCCGATCAGCGTGGCGGCGCCGAAGCTGAACAGGCTGCGGATCCGCGCCGAGTCGATGCCGGGCGAGTCGTCGGCGATGAGATAGGGCGTCGACGGGATGCCGCCGTAGGTCTGCAGCGAGCCGAACACCTCGGTGCCCAGCGGGATGCCCTGCGGCGCGCCGCCCATGCCGAAGATCGCGTCGTTGGTGCCGATCACCCAGGCGCTGTCGACGCCGGCCGGCCACTGCCCGTCGTGATCGAGCGACGGGATGTCCCAGCCCTGGCCGCGGAAGCTTTGGCCGACCACGCGCGCCTGGGCCGGCGCCACCTTGTCGCCGGTGCCGAGGTCGACCCACTTCGTCCACGACTGATGAAACTGCGTGAACGATTCGATGCCGAGGAGGTAATTGCCACTCTTGAAGTACCAGGTGTGATCGCTGAGGGAATGGATATAGACACTATCGTGACTGGTCACGGTAGACAGCAGATCGTCCGGACTGGCGATCTCGACCACGCCGGCGGCGAGGCTGCCCGGCGGGGCCTCGACGGCGACCAGCTCGCCGAGCTGCAGCGTGGCGGGCAGGTCGGTGCCGTCGCCCGAGGCGGCCGCGCAGGCGGCGCACAGGCTCGCGATGACAGCGATGGAGAGCTTCCCGGGGATGTGCTGTTGGGTCATGTCAGGTCCTGGGAGCCGCCGGTCGGATCCGGCGAACGCCGGCGGGCTGCCCGCAGCGGCTCCAGCAAACGACCTGCCAATCGCCAACGCCTCGAGTTGGCTGCGCACGCGGTGCGGCGCGCGCGGCACAGCGCGCCAAGTGGGCGCAGTGCAGTCCGGCAACTCGAGTAGCCGCGGGGGGAGCGGGCGCCGGCGCTTTTCCCCGACGCCGCATCGCCCGCCGGAGCGTTTCGCGGCAGCCACGTCGGCAGAGGTCCGACCGGCGATGCTTCAGGCCTCGTCGTCGCGACCATCCGTATCGGAGATCGCGGCGAGCGCTTCTTCCAGGGCAGGGATCACGGCGCGATCCTTGGGCCGATCCGCGGCGCGCTTGCTCGCGAGCACGCGCGAGAGAGGAAGCACTTTCACGGGAACTCCATCGATCCGCGTGGCGACCGCGGCCGTGTACTCGTCATCGAACGATCTCAGGCCTGACATCAGATTCACGACGTCGAATCGATCGCCGAGTGCACCTCCGAGCTGCGCCGGTGTCATGCCGAAGCCTGAGACCCAGATTCCGCCCGCCGCCGCTGCCGCCGGGGCGATCTGCGGATCCGAGATCGTTGCGAACCACAGGTCGATATCTCGGGTCGCCGAATTCGCACCCTGCACGATCGCCGCGGACAGACCCACGATCATGTACCTCACGCCGCGGGCGTTGAGCTCCTCGAGGAACCGACGTTCAGCGTCACTGAGTGCGGAGACCGTCAAGGATGAGCCCCTGTCGGAGCCGCTCCTCGACGGAGCGACGCAGGTTCCATAGTACGTGATACACGCCGGTGACATCCATTCCCGGGTGCTTCGCGGCGATCCGTTCGGCACGTCGCCACAGCCGCTGGCTCAGCTCCATCCATCGACGTTGGTCGTCGGTCATGCTGGACGGATCGGTGAACACGACCCGGATCGTACTGCACTCGAGACCGGGCGTCGATCCGGACGGCCGCTCCCGCTGCGTGATATCGTCGGTGCGCGGGACCTGTGTCAGAAGACACGCTGCAAACCCAGACGATCGATCCGCTCGAGGCGCGAGTCGTGGTGTTCCGGCAGCAGCCGGACGCCAGGGGCTTCGCCCAGCTGCGCCAGGAGCTGCGCGACGCCGGCCGCGGCGAGCTCCTGGCCGATGTCTGCGCCACCTGGGCCCCCCACGAGCGCGATCCGCTGCGCGCGGCGGATGCGTGGTC
Source organism: Deltaproteobacteria bacterium (assembly GCA_005887925.1). Lineage (GTDB taxonomy): Bacteria > Myxococcota_A > Polyangia > Haliangiales > Haliangiaceae > JABFXX01. The sequence goes on from VBLP01000189.1 coordinate 5,275, forward strand.
GGAGGCCGGCGAGGCGATGGCGGTGCTCGGGGAGGCCGAGACCGCGATCGAGTACCTGCAGCTGGCGATCGAGCTCGATCCGACCAACGACCGGGCGACCGACCGGCTGCTCGAGATCGTCGAGCCGGGCGATCCGGCGCTGGCGGCCGAGATCATCGAGCGCGAGCTCGCCGAGCTGGCGCAGCTGTTCGATCCGGCGCGCAAGCGGCCGGGCCACGACGGCCGGCGCCGGGCCGACGTGGTGCAGCGGCGCGCGGCGCAGCACCGGCGCGCGGCAGAGCTGTGGAACGAGCACCTCGGCCGCGTCGACCGCGCGCTGTGGCACTTCCAGCAGGCCTGGAAGCTCGAACCGCACCGCACCGAGGCGCTCGAGGCCGCGCGCCAGCTCTACCACTCGCTCGGCGACGACGCGATGGTCGCCAAGCTGTTCGGCGCCGAGCTCGAGGTGCTCGGCAACGACAAGTCGGCGGCGGCGACCGCGCGCAAGGCCCACGTCCGGCTCGAGCTCGGCAAGCTCGCGCTGCGCGGCAAGGACCTCGAGGCGGCGGCGGCGCACCTCGAGGAGGCGTCGCGGCTCGATCCGACGTCGCTCGAGGTCGCCGAGCGGCTCGCCGAGGTCTACGCCGCGCCGGGGTTCCGGGGCGGCGACGACGGCGCGTGGCGCCACAAGGCCAGCCAGCTGTTCGTCGAGGTCGGCCGGCGCCGGATGGCATCGCGCGACGACGCGACCGGGATCAACTACCTGCGGCGCGCCGCCGGGATCGATCCGCAGTCCAAGGGCAGCTCGGTGGCGCTCGAGGAGGCGCTGTCGGGCGCCGCGCAGTGGCAGGAGCTCGACCGCATGCTGCGCCACCGCAGCGCCGTGGTGCAAGATCCGGCCGAGCGCGCCGAGGTGCTGCGCCGGCGCGCCGCGCTGTACAGAAACCAGCTGCCCGACCGCGACGGCCTCGTCGAGGTGCTGACCGAGCTGGTGGCGTACGAGCAGCCGGGCAGCAAGGCGGCGCGCGAGCTGCGCGAGCTCCTGCGCGAGGACCAGGCGTGGGACGCGCTGTCGCGGCTGATGGAGGCCGAGATCAACGCGCTCGGCCAGGATCCGAGCACGCCGGCGAGCGTGCTGGTCGACGAGATCCTCGAGCTGGCGACGGTGGTGCGCGAGCACATGGGCGACCGCGACCGCGCCGCCGAGCTGCTCCACCAGGCGCTCAGCGTCGACCCGACGCACGAGGAGGCGCTGGCGCGCTACGTCGATCACTTCCGCGAGCGCCGCGACTGGCGCGGCCTGATCGACCTCATGGAGTTCGCGCTCGACAACGTTCGCGAGGCCGGCGCGCCCGACGACGAGCTGGTGCGCCGGCTCGAGGAGATCGCGCAGCTCGCGGAGCTCCGGCTCGGCGACATCCCGCGCGCGATCGACGCGTGGCAGCGCATCGCCGAGCTCGAGCCGGGCAGCCCCAAGGTCGCCGAGGCGCTGCGCCGGCTGTCGGCGCGCGCCAAGATGTGGGAGCAGCTGGTCGCCAGCCTCGAGCAGGAGGTCGCGTCGGCGCCGAGCCCGGCCCAGCGCACCCACGTGCTCAAGAAGATGGCGCAGACCTACCGCGAGCGCCAGATCGAGCCGCGCCGCGCGATCGAGCTGTACGAGCAGATCATCGCGGCCAACCCCGACGACGACGCGGTGCTCAAGGCGCTCGGCGAGCTCTACGAGCGCGAGGGCGACGACGCCGGGCTGGCGGCGAGCCTGCGCCGGATGATCGAGCTCGAGGACCGCCGCGTC
>VBLP01000181.1:0-9608 GCA_005887925.1 Deltaproteobacteria bacterium
GCGTTCGACCTGATCCGCGAGCTCTACGCGCAGGTCCCGCAGGCCCGCACCTACGGCTATCAGGCCGGCCGGTTCTCGTTCAACGTCTCGGCCAAGCAGGGCGGCGGCCGCTGCGAGGCGTGCGAGGGCGCCGGTGTGCGCGAGGTCGAGATGCACTTCCTGCCCAACGTCTTCGTCACCTGCGAGGTCTGCAAGGGCAAGCGCTACAACGACGCCACGCTGCGCGTCACCTACAAGGACAAGAACATCGCCGAGATCCTCGACACGCCGATCGAGGACGCCGCCGTCCTGTTCCAGCACCACAAGCAGCTGTCGCGGATCATGGCCACCATGGTCGACGTCGGCCTCGGCTACCTCTCGCTCGGCCAGCCCGCGACCACGCTGTCCGGCGGCGAGGCCCAGCGCGTCAAGCTCGCCCGCGAGCTCGCCCGGGTCCAGACCGGCCGCACCCTCTACCTGCTCGACGAACCGACCACCGGCCTGCACTTCGGCGACGTCAAGAAGCTGCTCGAGGTGCTCCAGCGCCTGGTCGACAGCGGCAACACTGTCCTGGTCATCGAGCACAACCTCGACGTCATCAAGACCGCCGACTGGATCATCGACCTCGGCCCCGAGGGCGGCTCCGCCGGCGGCCAGGTCATCGCCACCGGCACCCCCGAGCAGGTCGCCCGCATCGCCGCCAGCTACACCGGCCAGTTCGTCAAGCCGCTCCTCGAGCGCGACCGGCGCAGCAGCGGCGGCCGCCCCCGCCGCGACCGCCGCGGCGCCGAGGCCACCGCACCGTAGCTCCACCGCTGGTGGCGCAGGCTCGCGACCCGTTTTGTCGTCGATCGTCGCGCGGGTCGTGCGCGCTCGAGACAGCGTGGCCGAGTCGTGCACACACGCGAATTGAGGTCACTGTGGCGCAGCCGCTCGGTCAGCGCATCTCACGTTTCGAGCACGATTTCCATTAGGGGCCTCCGGGAGCGTCTCGTATGGTGCCTGTGTGGTCGTCAACGCCACAGCGGATCGCGTGGCCGATCCCCAGACGATCCTCGACCTGTTGCCGCATGGCGTCGTGGTCGTCGGGCGCGACTGGCGGATCGCGTACGCCAACCCCGAGGCCGACCGCATGCTGGGCGCGGTCGGCGCCACGCTGTGGGAGCGTTGCCCCGCGCTCGAGCACGCCGCGTTCGCGTCGGGGTTCCGCTACGCGATGGCCGACCGCACCGAGCTCCTCACCGAGAGCGTGCTGCCGTCCGTCGGCTGGTGCCAGGCCCGCGCGCGGCCGACGCCCGACGGCGGCCTGCTGATCAGCCTGCGCCAGGTCCACGCCCACACGATCGAGACCGGCCAGGCCCGGGCTGCGCTGCTGCTCGGCGAGATCGGCGACGCGCTGACCCGCGAGGACTCGCTGCGCGCGGCGCTGCGGCGCTGCGCCGACGGCATGATCCGCAACCTCGACGCCGCGCTGGCCCGGATCTGGACCGTCGACGCCGCCGCGCAGACGCTGCAGCTGTGCGCGAGCGCCGGGATCGCGACCCCGCTCGACGGCGCGTTCGCCAGCCTGCGGTTCGACGAGCACAAGATCGGCGCGATCGCCGAGGACGGCTTCCCCTACCTGACCAACGACGTCCCGACCGACGTCCATGTCGGCAACACCGAGTGGGTGCGGCGCGAGAAGATCACCGCGTTCGCCGGCTATCCGCTGCGCATCGAGGACCGCATCGTCGGCGTGATGGCGATGTACTCGCGGCGCAAGCTCGATCACGACACGCTCAACGGCCTGTCGGCGATCGCCGACGCGCTCGCGCTCGGCATCGCGAGCAAGCTCGCCGACGAGGCGCGCCGGGCAGCGGAGGCCGCGCTGCGCAGGCACACCCACGACCTCGAGGAGCTTCACGAGCTCGGCAAGCAGCTGTCGGCGGTGCTCGAGTCGGAGGCCCTGGCCCAGCGGGTGATCGACGCCACGACCCGGCTCGCCGGCGCGCAGGTCGGCGTGTTCGTCTATCACTCCGCCGACGGCGAACTCGGCCGCGCGGTGTCCGGCGCGGCGAGCGCGAGCCGGCTCGCCGAGCTGGCGGTGAAGACGCTCGACGACCACCGCTCCGTCCGCGCCGCCGACCTGCAGCTCGCCGGCGACGCCGCGGGCGAGCTGGCGATCGCCAGCTACCTCGCGGTGCCCGTGATCGGGCGCAGCGGCAGCACGATCGGCGCGCTGGCGTTCGGCCACGCCCTGCCCGCGACCTTCACCGACGAGATCGAGCGGCTGATCGCCGGCGTCGCGGCGACCGCGGCGATCGCGATGGACAACGCGCGGCTGTTCCGCGAGGCCCGCGACCTGATCGCGGCGCTCGAGGCGTCCAACCGCGAGCTCGATCAGTTCGCCTACGTCGCCAGTCACGACCTCAAGGCGCCGCTGCGCGGGATCGCCAACCTGTCGCAGTGGATCGAGGACGATCTCGGCGACCGCCTCGACGAGCAGACCTGCAACCACCTCCAGCTGCTGCGCGGCCGCGTCGTCCGGCTCGAGAACCTGATCGCCGGCATCCTGGCCTACAGCCGCGCCGGTCGCGAGGCCTCCGAGCAGACCTCCGTCGACCTGGCCGCGCTGGTCACCGAGGTCTGGGAGCTGCTCGCGCCGCCCCAGGGCGCGGTGCTCGACCTCGCCACACCGATGCCGCAGCTCAGGACCTCGCGGGTCCAGCTCCAGCAGATCCTGCTCAACCTGATCGGCAACGCGATCAAGTACAACGCGGATCGGCCGGTGCGGATCACCGTCGCCGCACAGCGCCAGGGCAAGCGGTGGGAGCTGTCCGTCGCCGACGACGGCGTCGGGATCGCCCCCGAGTTCGCCGACAAGATCTGGGGCCTGTTCCAGACCCTCGAGCGCCGCGACAAGGTCGAGAGCACCGGCATCGGGCTGTCGGTGGTACGCAAGATCGTCGAGACCCAGGGCGGCCGGGCCTGGGTCGAGTCCGAGCTCGGCCGCGGCGCGACGTTCCACTTCACGTGGCCGGCCGACCCCGACGAGATGTCCCGTGGATGACCGCGCGCTCAACATCCTGCTGGTCGACGACGACGAGATCGACGTCATGACGGTCAAGCGCGCGTTCACCAAGAACAAGATCGGCAACCAGCTGTTCGTCGCGAACGACGGGATCCAGGCGCTCGAGCTGTTGCGCAGCGACGGGATCCCGCCGTCGCGGCGGCTCGTCCTGCTCGATCTCAACATGCCGCGGATGAACGGCATCGAGCTGCTGCGCGAGATTCGCGCTGATCCGGATCTGTGTGCGCTCACCGTGATCGTGCTGACGACCTCGAACGAGGACCGCGACCGGGTCGAGGCCTACCAGCTCAATGTCGCCGGCTACCTGCTCAAGCCGGTCACGTTCCACGCGTTCGCCGAGGTGATGAGCATGCTGAACAAGTACTGGACGCTGATGGAGATGGCGTAGGAACAGGGCCGGGTGCTCAGATCATTCTTGCTAAGTTGGCGAAATGGTGTAGGGTATCGACGTACCCACCTTGGCGAGGCGGCGCCTTCGATGGCAGGATTGCGGAGCTGAGGCGAGATGTCCCAATCGTTTTCTAATCTCAGAGAAGTACGGGAACGGCTTCTTGGTTATCGTCTCGATTTCGTATCGCGGGCGACGGGCCTTTCTGAGGACCGCCTTCATCAGCTCGAACAAGATCAGGAGCTTCTGACTGCCTGGGAAGCAGAAGTACTCGGGCGTGTCTATGGGCTCGACCCGGATTCCTTAAGCGAGTTCCCGATCCGCACGAGCGGGGACGCGGTCACGGTGCTGCAGCAAGCCGATGAGTTTCGCCAGGTTAGCGACGCGACGCGCCTGGCGATCGTTGCCGTCGGCAATGCAGCGCGAACCCTCCATCGACTTCGAAGGCTTCTTGGTCCCGAAGTCGCCGTCCAGCTGCCTGAGTTACGTAGACGTTCTGAGGGAGCCCCACACCGTCAGGGTTCGCACAAGGCGGCGCTCCTTCGCAGGTTGCTGAATGTGCGAGGAAGCGGACCGATTCCATCGATGCGCGACTTCGTGAAGAACAATCTTCCGTCGATCGTCGTGTTGTATGCGCAGCTCGGTCCTCATGGACCTGCGGGGGTGACGTTCGGTGATCCGCGACGCGCGCCAACCATCGTGTTGAATGCTCAGGGAAAGAACCAGAACCCCCTGGTCCGGCGTTTCAGTCTCGCTCATGAGCTTTGTCATGTGCTGCTCGACTGGAACCAGGCCGAGCCTCTTGCATTGCTGTCTGGATACTTGACTGAATCGGGACTGGAAATCGAACGACGTGCGAATGCATTCGCCGTGCGTCTGCTCTGTCCAGAGCAGATGTTGAATTCGGTGCGCGACATGAGCCCTCATGACGCTGCAAAGCGGCTCCTCGAGTTTGGTCTGCCCTATGCGGCAGTTCGCCTGTATCTACGCAACGAGACAGGCCTGCAGTTGCCTCGATCCCCTGATGCGCTTGGGCTGACTGGTACGAGCGCCGATTGGATCGACTCGGAACGCCCGGACGGCCTCGATGGATTTCCGTTGTCCAGCGTGCCGCTTGAGCGCCGAACGGCAGTTGCAGAGGCTGGTGCGCTTGCATACTCGACGGGGAGGATCTCGCGAGATGCATTTGCGGAAGCTCTCGGTATTTCTCCGATCGAGGATCTCGAGACTGTTCTCGACTACTTCGCGATAGATCCACCGGTTGAGCTTTCTGACGCTGCTTGACGCATTATCTCATCGACTCCGATGCTTTTCTTGCACTGAGGTCGCTCAAGTTGCTTTCCGACCTGTGCGTTCGTTTGCCGTCGGATGAACCATTGCTCATGGTAGGCCATGCGGCTTACGTGGAGCTGAACCCACTCCAGAGGGAGATTGGCGCGCTTCGTTCGGCTGGTTCCTTGGTGGTGCATGAAGTCGTGGTGAAGAGCGCAGCGGGCCAGCATATGAAGGAGCTGAGACGTTCCGGCATTGACAAAGGGGAAGCAGAGGCGATCGCGTGGGCGTTGGATGACGACCGCGGAAACTTGCGGCTGATTTTTGTCTCTGTCGATGCAAGAGCCCGGCGGCACGCCGAGAACAATCGCCTCGTCGCAGTAGATATCATGGGCGCCATCGTCGAATGGGTTGAAGAGGGCCTCTTGGATCGCAGTATCGCGATGCAACAAGTAACCGTATGGGATGATCGCGCGCAAGAACGTGGACGTCCCCGCGACTACGACACGTTCGATCGGACATATGCGCACCGGCTGGCTGCGAGGCGTGCCCGGCTTGGACGCTGATGGAGATGATGTAGCCGTCGCGCGGCCGTGCACCTGATGGCTCTGTGCCTGCGATCGATCAGAGCTCGTGGCTTGAGAACGTCAGCACCTGGTCGATCGTGTCCGTGCCGGTGGCCAGCATGACCAGCCGATCGAAGCCGAGCGCGATGCCCGCCGACGGCGGCAGGCCTTCGGCCAGCGCGGCGAGCAATCGCTCGTCGATCGGATAGACCGGCTTGCCGCGGGCGCGGCGGATCGCCTGATCGTGCTCGAACCGGGCGCGCTGCTCGACCGGATCGGTCAGCTCGCCGAACGCGTTGGCCAGCTCGATGCCGCCGACGTAGACCTCGAAGCGCAGCGCGGTCCGCGGATCGTCGGGCCGGCGGCGCGCGAGGGCGGCGAGCGGCGCCGGCCAGTCCTCGAGGATGACCGGGCGATCGAGCGCGGCCAGCGCCGGCTCCACGCGGGCGAGGAACGCGGCGAAGAACGCGTCGTCCCACGCGGTGTCGTCGGCGACGGCGATCCCGGCGGCGCGCACCGCGGCGACCAGGTCGGGGGCCGGCTCATCGCCGGCGACCTCGACGCCCGCCCAGCGGCGCATCGCCGCGCGCACGGTCAGCCGCGGCCATGGCGGGGCGACGTCGAGCGCGCGCCCGGCGACCCGGGCCTTCGGCGCACCCGCCACCGCGGTAACGACCTCGGCGACCAGCTCCTCGGTGTCGCGGACGATCGCGTCGAGATCGGCGTAGCCCCGGTACCACTCGACCATGGTGAACTCGCCGGCGTGGTGCGGGCCGCGCTCGCCGGCGCGAAAGCACTTACAGACCTGGTAGATCCGCTCGAACCCGGCGGAGAGCAGCCGCTTCATCTGGTACTCGGGCGACGTGATCAGGTAGCCGCGGCCGGCGGCGACCGCGTCGAGGTGGATCTCGAGGCCGGGGCTGGGGACGAGGAGCGGCGTCTCGACCTCGAGGAAGTCGCGCGCAGCGAAGAACCGGCGCAGCGCGGCCAGCGCCACGCCGCGGGCCTCGAGCCGCGCCAGCCGCGACCGGGGCAGCCGCGCGACCTCCGTGCCCGGCCCCGGGTAGTCGCCGCCCGCGAACGCCTGGACCACCGCGTCGCCATCGACGAGATCGCCCGGCCGCCACCCCCGCCGCGCGGCGATGCGCCGATCGCCCCCCGCGCCGCGCAGGATCGCGGTGTCGCCGTCGACGGCGATCACGCGGCCGCGCGGCGGCCGATCCTCGGTCACTTATTGACGCGCTCGACGTACTCGTGCGTGCGCGTGTCGATCTTGAGCGTGTCACCGATCCGGATGAACAGCGGGACGTCGACCGTCGCCCCGGTCTCGAGCGTCGCCGGCTTGGTGACGTTGCCGCTGGTGTCGCCGCGCACGCCGGGCTCGGACGCGGTGACCTCGAGGATCACGAACGTGGGCAAGGTCACGTCGACGGGGCGCTCGTTGAAGAACACCACCGTGCACGGCAGGTTGTCCTTCATCAGATCGTGCGACGGGCCGACCAGATCGGCGCTGATCGTGACCTGCTCGTAGTTGCTCTGGTCCATGAAGACGAGATCGCCCGCCTCCTTGTAGAGGAACTGCATGTCGCGGGTCTCGACGTTGGCCGGCTCGAGCTTCTCGCCCGAGCGGATGTTGCGTTCGATGACAGCGCCCGTGAGCAAGTTCTTGAACTTGGTGCGTGTGAACGCCGCGCCCTTGCCCGGCTTCACGAACTGGAACTCGACGACGGTGTACGGATTTCCGTCGATCAGCACCTTGAGGCCCTTGCGAATATCGGACGTGTCGTACATGACCCGGCACGTTTACCTTGCGCACAGCGGGCATGTCAAACCGCGATTCGACGCGGCTCGACGACGGCATCGATGACCGCACACAGCGCTTGCCGCGGGTCGCACGCTGGGGGATAAGCACCGCGATGGACGCCGCCGCGCACTATCGCCACCTGCTCGCGCTCGGGCGGGACGAGTTCCTCGCGACGGCGGCCCCGGCTGTGCTGGTCCGGTACAGGGGCCTGGCGCGTGGTCCCAACCACCCCGGCCCGGCGACCTTGACGATGACCCTGGATGAAGAGCTCGGGGACGCGGTGGACGAGGCCAGCGCACGTGGCAAATTCACCCCGGAGTCTGCCGAGATGGAGCTCTATGCGCTCGCCAAGAAGCCCGGCGCGTCGTTCCGCGATCGCATCACGATCGGCCGGACCCTCAACAACGATGTCGTGATCGCCGATCCGTCGGTGTCGCGGCTGCACGCCTACGTCCGCCAGGCCGATGGCTGGGTGGTCGCCGACGCCGGCTCGAAGAACGGTAGCTGGCTCGGCAACGCGGCGCTCGAGCCGCGGCGTGAGACGCCACTCCCGGCGGGAGCCTTGCTCCGCTTCGGCGACGTCCGGTTCACCTTCTTCCGCTCCGAGGATCTGTTCGACCTGCTGGGAGGCGACCATGGCCGTCGGTGAATGGGATCAGCGCCAGCTCTGCCCCGACGGCAGCTGCATCGGCGTGATCGGCCCCGAAGGGATCTGCAAGGTGTGCGGCCGCGCCGCCCCGAACTGGGGCGAGGAGCGCAAACGCGGGCTGATCGAGCCGGAGGAGGAGCAGGAGCGCGACCTGCACGACGAGGACGACTACGACGACGAGAACGACGGCATCGACGGTGACCGCGACGAGGACGACGTCCACGACGACGCGGATGAGGACGAGGCGGACGAGGCGGACGAGGCGGACGAGGCGGTCGCCGCCGGTACTGTCCACGCCGCCGGCGCCGTGCGCGGTGAGTGGTCCGTGCGCCAGCTCTGCCCCGACGGCGGCTGCATCGGCGTGATCGGCCCCGACGGGCATTGCCGGATGTGCGGCCGCGCCGCGCCCGACGTTCCCGACGAGCCCACGCAGCGAACCGCCGCGCCGGTCACGCCGACCGAGCCCGCCGGGGCCGATGCTCCGGGCGAGGCCGGCGAGCGAGCGGCGGGTGCGGCCGGGACCAGCGCTGCGGCCAGCCTCGGGGAGGCCGCTGCGGCCGAGCGCGAGCGCTGCCCGGACGCCGGCTGCACCGGATCGATCGGCGCCGACGGGCGCTGCGCGGTCTGCGGCAAGGGAGCGTCGTGAAGCGCGCGACCATCGTCGGCGCCGGCGGGCTCGGCGGGCCGATCGCGCTGTCGCTCGGCGCGGCCGGGATCGAGCTCGCGATCGCCGATCACGACGTCGTCGAGCTGTCGAACCTGCATCGCCAGATCCAGTTCACCGCCGCCGAGCTGGGTCAGCCCAAGGCGGCGCGCCTGGCCGATATGGTGGTGGCCCGCGGCGGCAAGGCGCGCGGGATCGCGGCGCGGTGGACCGCCGAGTCCGCCGACGAGCTCGGCGGCGATGCCGACGTCGTGATCGACGCGAGCGACGATCCGGCGACCAAGTTCGCGGTCGCTGACTGGGCCGTGGCCAACGGCCGATGCTACGTCATCGCCGCGCCGCATGCTACCGCTGCCTGTTCGAGGAGCCGGCCGAGGCTCCGAGCTGCGCCGACGCGGGCGTGCTCGGCCCGGTGGTCGGCGCGATCGGCGGGGCCGCGGCCGGCCTCGCGCTCGCGCTGGTCCACGGCGACCGCACGGTGTCGGGCGCGCTCCTGGTATTCGACGATCTCCGGCGTGGCGCCGATCCGCGGATCGTGCGGTTCGCGCCGCGCGGAGGCTGTCCGGCGTGTGCGAAGGCGCCGATCCTCCCTTCGCTGTCCCCGTCGATCTCACCTTTGGCGGCGCCCCTGCGCGTCACGGAGACCAGCTGATGCCGAGCATTCGAGTCCCCACTGCGCTACGCAACTTCACCGGCGGCGCCTCCGATGTCGAGGTCACCGCGACCACCGTGCGCGACGCGCTCGCCGAGCTCGACCGCCGCCACCCGGGCATCGCTGCCAGGGTGCTCCACGACGGCGCGGTCAAGCCATTCATCCGGATCTTCGTCGGCGCCGACGATATCGGCGGCCTGTCGGGGCTCGAGACCAAGCTGTCCGAGCGCGACGAGATCGCGATCGTGCCGGCGATCGCGGGCGGCAGCGACGCGCCGGGCCGGCGCGATGCGTGACGAGCAGGTGCGGCGCTACGCGCGCCACATCCTGCTGCCCGACGTCGGAGGGCTCGGCCAGACCGCCCTGCTGATGGCGACGGCGCGGGTCGAGCTGCGCGAGAGCGAGCCCGACGCCGAGCTGATCGCGGCGACCTATCTCGCCGCCGGCGGCGTGGGGACGATCGTGCTGGCCGGCGCTGCCCCCGCCCAGCTCGCCGACATCGCCGCGCGCGGCTGCGACAGCCAGGTGGTGCCCGAGGGCACCGGCCGCGACGTCGGCATGCAC
>VBLP01000181.1:9643-13421 GCA_005887925.1 Deltaproteobacteria bacterium
CGAGGCGACCGCGCTTGCATTCTGGCGCGGCGGGCTCGCGGCCGTGCGGTGGATGGCCGACATCGCAAACCAGTGACGCCGATCGCGATGCCCCCCGACGTGCTCGCGGCGATCTACGCCCATGCGCTCTCCGCGTTCCCCGACGAATGTTGCGGCTACCTCGTCGGCGCCGCCCCCGACGCCGTCGACGCCGCGGTGGCGTGCCGCAACGCCCAGGCCGACGGCGAGCATCCGATCGCCCCCGGGCGCGGCGCCGACACCGGCTTCGTGATCGCCGGGGCCGAGCTGCTGGGCTTCGCGCGCAGCTTCGACACCGCGCGGCCGGCGCGCATCGTCTATCACTCCCACACCAACGGCCGCGCCTACTTCTCCGCGATCGATCGCCAGATGGCGGCGACGCCGGCCGGCCCGGCCTACCCGGTCCAGCACGTCGTGGTCGGCGTCACCGGCGGCGCCGTCACCGACGTCGCGCAGTTCGCCTGGTCCGACGCGGCGCGCGACTACGTCGAGATCGCGCGGTGGACCGCGGGAGCGCCGCGATGAAGCTCGGGATCGTGCTGGCCACCCGCGCCGACCTCGGCCACGCCGCCGCGCTCGCCCTCGCCGCCCGCCGCGCCCGCCATGAGGTGGCGCTGTTCGCGATGGACACCGGCTGTCAGGCGCTGGCCGACGCGCCCGACGTCGTCGCCGCGCTGCTCGACGCCGACTGCGAGCTCACGGCGTGCTCGAACAGCGCGGCCGGCATCGCCCTCCCCGATGGCGTCGTCCGCGGCAGCCAGGACGACCACGCCGCCGTCGTCACCACCTCCGACCACCTGATCGCCCTGACATGACCATCCTCGTCATCGCGCGGACCCCCGATCCGCACCGCCAGGCCGAGGCGCTGCGCGCCGCGCTGGGGTTGACCTTGCGCGGCGCACGCGTCGAGGTCGTGGTCACCGCGCCGCTGGCCACGCCGCTCGCGCACCGCGCCGCCGAGACCCTGCGCTCGTTCGGCCACGTGGTCACGCAGGTCGAGCTCGCCGCCGAGGGACCGGACGACGGCTTCGGGGATGCGCTGGGGCGGGCCGATCGGGTCGAGGTATGGACCTGAGGACGGTGCTGCACCTGGTGCGGCCGGGTGCCGCCGGCCGAGCACTGCCGGTGGCCGAACGCGACTGGGTGGTGTATCTCCAGCCCATGCAGCTGGTGCAGACCGGCGCGCCCCCGGCGCCGTTTCCGCCCGGACCGCTCGACCATGACCAGCTCGTCGCCCTCATCTTCGCCGCCGACCTCGTCGTCACCTGGTGACGCCGCCGACGACCTCGGGTCGGATCAGAAACACACCGCCGAGCTCAACCTCTGCGGTGAGATCTGCCCGTTCACCTTCGTGCGCACCAAGCTCGCGCTCGAGGCCCTGCCGATCGGCGCCGTGCTCCGCGTGATCGTCGACCACGAGCCGGCGACGCGCAACATCCCGCGCAGCGCGACCGAGTGGGGGCAAGAAGTCCTCGGGGTCGCGGCGGTGGCGCCCGATAGCTGGGCAATCGATCTCAGGAAGCGAGTGCGCTAGAGCGTGGGCTTCAAAGTCCTCCATGAGCTCACCGAGATGTGCACAGAGCCAACAGGTGCAGGGCCGCGCGACGCGACGCGCGGAGGGGTGAATCGAGCGGCCTGCCGCGAGAGAGGGGGCGGGAAAGCCCCCTCTGGATCGACCACGAGCCGGCGACCCGCAACATTCCGCGCAGCGCCACCGAGTGGGGCCAGGAGGTGCTGGGCGTGATCGGGATAGCACCGAGTACCTGGGCAATCGACCTGCGCAGGCGAGTGCGCTAGCTTCGCAGGATGGCGATGGCCAAGCTCGATGCGCTGCGCGATAGCCTGCAGGGGTACGGCCGCGTCGTGGTCGCGTTCTCGGGCGGGGTCGATTCGGCATTCCTGCTCAAGGTCGCGGCGGACACGCTCGGCGATGCCTGCCATGCGGTCACCGCGGTATCCGAGACGATGGCGCGGTCCGAGATCGCCGACGCGCGGGCGCTCGGCGCCGAGCTCGGGCTCGGTGCGCGCCATCATGTCGTCGCGTCGCACGAGCTCGAGCGCGCCGGCTTCAGCGAGAATCCGACCCACCGCTGCGCGCTGTGCAAGACCGAGCTCATGGACGTCGCGGCGCCGATCGCCGCCGAGCTCGGCGCGGCGGTGGCGCTCGGCACGAACGTCGACGATCTCGGCGACGTCCGGCCCGGGATCACCGCGGCGATCGAGCGCGGCGCGCGGATGCCGATGGTCGATGCCGGGCTGACCAAGCCCGAGATCCGCGCGCTGTCGTGCGAGCTCGGTCTGCGCACCTGGGACAAGCCGCAGCTGGCGTGCCTGTCGTCGCGCTTCCCGTACGGCACGCGGATCACCCCGGATCGCCTGCGCCGGGTCGACGCCTTCGAGGACGGCCTGCGCGCCCTGGGGTTCCGCCAGCTCCGCGTGCGGTTCCACGACGCGATCGCGCGGATCGAGCTCGATGCCGGCGAGCTGGGCCGCATCGTCGAGGTCCGCGACGAGGTGGTCGTGCTCGGCAAGCAGCTCGGCTTCACGTACGTCGCGGTCGATCTCGCCGGGTTCCGCTCGGGCTCGCTCAACGAGGTGCTGCCGCCCGAGGCGCTGATCAAGCTGCGCCCGGGCCGCGCGTCGTGAACGGGGCGATGCGCGCCGTCGCGATCGCGGCGATCGGGGTCGTGGGCGCCGGCGCCGCGCTCGCCGAACCGGCACCGAAGCCCGCACCGCAACCCCCCGCAGCACCGTCCCCCGCCCCGGAGTCACCCCCTCCGCCTGCCGCGGCACCGGGTACGGACAAGTCCGCGGACTCGAGGCCAGCGCAGGCGACTCCCATGCCGACGCAGCCGGCGAAGAAGGACCTCGCCGCCCAGGCCAAGTCGACGCGGCACGGGCCGCCGCCCGCCCCGGGCACCCGGCCGGCAAAGCCCGTGAATCTTTACAACTTCTGGACCAAGGAGTGGCTGGCGATCGACGCCGCCGCGCCACCGGCCCCGGCGACGATCAACCGCTTCCTGCGCGACCACTTCACCAACAAGCCGGCGGCCATGGAACCCCGGCTCGTGGCGATGCTGCTCGCCGCCGCCAGCCACTTCCACAGCGACGTGGTCGACGTGGTCTCGGGGTTTCGCCATCCCAAGTACAACCTGATCCTGCGCAAGAAGGGCCACCAGGTCGCGCGCGACAGCCAGCACACCCACGGCAACGCGATCGACTTCTACGTGCCCAGCGTGGCGGCCCAGGTGCTCCAGACCTGGGCCAAGGCCCAGAAGCTCGGCGGCGTCGGCCTCTACCCCGAGAGCGGCTTCGTCCACATGGACACCGGCCCGATCCGCAGCTGGTCCGGCGAGTGACACCCCTCGCGACTGCACGAGCCCTATGCGCTCGACGACGCGACGTCCCCAGACGGCGCTGTTGTAAAGTGCTGGAATGGCAGGCAGCGTCGTCCTGGTCTGGCTCGACATGCAGATGACCGGACTCGACCCGGTGCGCGAGCGCATCATCGAGATCGCGACGATCCTCACCGATGGCCAGCTCACCGAGATCGCCGTCGTCCCGAGCTCGTGATCCACCAGCCCGACGAGATCCTCGCGGTGATGGACGAGTGGAACACCAAGCACCACGGCGCCTCCGGCCTGACCGAGCGGTCCGCCAGTCATGGCTGGATGCTGCCGTTCCGGGGACGCGGGGACAGCGACGTCGACGGTAGCAATCACCATGGTGTCGAGGCCGCATGACCTGACCGAGGCTGCTA
>VBLP01000182.1:0-17761 GCA_005887925.1 Deltaproteobacteria bacterium
AATCGCGCGCGAGGACCTCGAGGGTGGGCGGACGCTGAATGCGCGCGGTAACCGGAACGCGATCTACCTCTGCGAGCAAGCCGCCGAGAAGATCATACGCGCCGTGCTGACGTCGGAGAAGATACACGCCGGGGTGAGGCATCAACTCGAGGAGATGGTTGGCCTCGTTCCTGAAGAGAACCCGATCAAGGCGCGGCTTCGCCAGCTCCAGCATCTCGGGACGTACGCCACATCGTTCCGTTACACCACCCCGACAGGGCGAATTCCTGCTGACCCGCCCGCGCAACAGGTGGAAACAACTGCAAACAACATCGAGGCCACGCTGATCGAGGTCGCCGAGCGGTTCGGTGTCGATCTCGACGCGGTCGACAAGCCTGCCGCGAAGAGCTCTCCCATTCGCTGATGGCCTGCACATGGACACCGGCCCGATCCGCAGCTGGTCCGGCGAATAGCGCGGCGACCCGCCGCGGGATCGGCCGCCCTGCGTCGCGGCGTCCCCGGCGGGCGCTGATGTAGAGTCCCGCAATGGCAGGCAGCGACGTCCTGGTCTGGCTCGACATGGAGATGACCGGACTCGATCCGGCGCGCGAGCGCATCATCGAGATCGCGACGATCCTCACCGATGGCCAGCTCACCGAGATCGCGGTCGGCCCCGAGCTCGTGATCCACCAGCCCGACGAGGTCCTCGCGGTGATGGACGAGTGGAACACCAAGCACCACGGCGCCTCCGGCCTGACCGAGCGGTCCGCCAGTCATGGCTGGATGCTGCCGTTCCGGGGACGCGGGGACAGCGACGTCGACGGTAGCAATCACCATGGTGTCGAGGCCGCATGACCTGACCGAGGCTGCTAGTCGACGATCAAGGAGCTCGCGCGGCGCTGGTACCCGCAGGTCATCGCCAGGCAGCCGCCCAAGCGCGACACGCACCGCGCGCTCGACGACATCCGCGAGTCGATCGACGAGCTCAGGTTCTATCGCAGCCACGTGTTCGTGGCGCCGAGCCCCGCTCCCGCGAGCTGAGCCGCGCCTGACGCGACGCGACGCGTGTCCCCCCGGCGCACACGGCACGCGCGCCGGAACCGGGCCCGCGCCGGCCGGATCCGGCGCTCGTCTTGCTACGATGATCGCGGCAGTGATCGCTGCCGGATGCACATGAAGAACACGCTCGTGATGATCATGGCCGGCGGCAAGGGCTCGCGACTGGGGCCGCTCACCGTGCACCGCTCCAAGCCCGGGGTGCCGTTCGGCGGCCGCTACCGGATCATCGACTTCGTCCTGTCGAACTTCGTCAACTCGGGCTACCGCCGGATCTACGTGCTCACGCAGTACATGTCGTCGAGCCTGATCAAGCACCTGTCGCGCAACTGGCGGCTGTCGGGCTTCGGCGAGTACATCGAGGTCGTGCCGGCCCAGATGCGGCTCGGCGAGTTCTGGTACCGCGGCACCGCCGACGCCGTGTACCAGAACCTCAACCTGGTGCGCGACGCGCGTGCCGAGCACGTCTGCGTGTTCGGCGGCGATCACGTCTACAAGTTCGCGGTCGATCAGATGGAGATGTTCCACCGCGACCAGCAGGCCGACCTGACGGTCGCTGCGTTTCCGGTGCCGCGCGGCGAGGCCAGCTCGTTCGGCATCATCGACGTCGACAGCTCGGGGCGGATCGCCAACTTCATCGAGAAGCCCAAGCAGCCGCCCGAGATGCCCGGCCGGCCCGGCTGGTCGCTGGTGTCGATGGGCAACTACATCTTCCGGCGCGAGGTGCTCGAGCGGGTGCTGGTCGACGACGGCGGCGTGCCGAGCTCGCGCCACGACTTCGGCCGCGACATCATCCCGCGGCTGGTCGCGCAGGGCGCGCGCGTGTTCGTCTACGACTTCGCGCAGAACCACATCCCGGGCGAGCCCGAGGACGCCGAGCCGTACTGGCGCGACGTCGGCACGATCGACAGCTACTTCACGTCGAACATGGAGCTCCGCGCCCGGGTCCCGCTGCTCGACCTCTACAACCGGCAGTGGCGGATCCGCAGCGCACAGCGCGACTATCCGCCCGCGCGGTTCGTGCGCGCCGGCGAGGGCCTCGGCCCGGCCGAGGTCGACGACAGCCTGATCTGCGAGGGCTCGATCCTCGCGTCGGCCGCGGTCCGCCAGTCGGTGCTGTCGTACGACTGCTTCGTGCACGCCGGCGCCGAGCTCCGCGACTCGGTGATCCTGTCGGGCTGCGACATCGGCCGCAACGCGCGGCTGTGCCGGGTGCTGCTCGACAAGAACTGCAAGATCGAGCCGGGCTGCGTGATCGGCGACGACGCGTACCTCGACCGCGAGCGGTTCCCGTTCGTCACCGAGTCCGGCATCGTCATCATCCCCAAGGGCACGGTGGTGCCGGCCAAGGGCCCGTTCGTGCTTGCCAACGACATCGCCGAGCTGATCGGCAACGAGCCCGAGCTGCTCGGGCAGCTCCGCCCCGGCACGTTCGTGGTGTCGACCGCAGGCCGCCACAGCTACGAATCCGCCGCCGGCCCGCGGTTCAAGAAGTTCGCCGGCGGCGAGGTCGGTTAGTGGTCCGGCCAGCCCCGCGGGAGCGCTGAGCGTGCGCGTGCTGCATGTCGCCAGCGAGGTCGCGCCATTCGCGCAGTCGGGCGGCCTGGCCGACGTGCTCGCCGGGCTGCCGGCGGCGCTGGCCGGCCACGGGGTGCTGACCGGGGTGCTGGTGCCGCTGTATCGCGGGGTCGCCGACAAGCTCGCCGCCGCCGGCATCGCGCTCGCCCCCGGCGTGCCGGTGACGCTCGAGGTCGGCGCGCACGAGCTCGCAGCGGCGATCCGGATCGCCCAGATCGGCAGGGTCCGGCATGGCTTCATCGATTGCCCGCCGCTCTACGACCGGGCCGGCGCGCTCTACGGCCCGCACACCACCGCCGAGTTCGGCGACAACCACGTGCGGTTCGCCGCGCTGGGCAAGGCGGCGCTCGCGGCCGGCGAGCTCCTGCTCGGCGGCATCCCCGACGTGCTGCACGTCCACGACTGGCAGGGCGGCCCGGCCGCGGTCTACTCCCGGCTCGCCGGGGCCCGCTCGCTGATCGTCGCGACGATCCACAACCTCGCCTTCCGGGGCATCTTTCCCAAGGCGGTGATGACCGAGCTCGGCATCCCGTGGTCGCTGTTCACGTCGGATCACGTCGAGTTCTACGATCAGGTGTCGTTCCTCAAGGCGGGACTGGCGCTCGCCGACGTGGCGACCACCGTGAGCCCGAGCTACGCGCGCGAGATCCTGACGCCGGAGCGCGGCGAGGCGCTCGACGGCTTCCTGCGCTGGAACGTCAAGCGCCTGGTCGGCATCGCCAACGGCATCGACACCGTCGCCTGGGATCCGGCCAACGATCCGGCGCTGCCGGCGAGCTACGCGCGCGGCGATCTCGCGGGCAAGGCGGTGTGCCGGGCGCGGCTGGCCGGCGAGCTCGACTTGCCGCTGGCCGACCACGAGCCGCTGATCGGCGTGATCGCCCGGATGACCGACCAGAAGGGCCTCGACCTCGTCGCCGACGTGGTGCCCGAGCTCGCGCGGCTGGGAGCACGGCTGGTCGTGCTCGGCTCCGGCGAGCCGGTTCTCGAGCAGCGCTTCCGCTGGCTCGCCGACGTGTTCCGCGACCATGTCGCCGTGCGCATCGGCTTCGACCCCGATCTCGCACACCGGATCTACGCCGGCAGCGACCTGTTCGCGATGCCGTCGCGGTTCGAGCCGTGCGGGCTGGGCCAGCTCTATGCGATGCGCTACGGCGCCGTGCCGGTCGTCCACGCGGTCGGCGGGCTGCGCGACACCGTGATCGATCCCGGCAACAGCGAGCTCGCGCGCGGCCGCGGCACCGGGATCCGGTTCGCGCCGGCGACCGCGCTCGCCTTCGCGCTGGCGCTCGATCGCGCCGTGAAGCTGTTCCGCGACGAAACGGTCTTCCTGGCGATCCGCCATGCCGCGATGGCGCGCGACTCGTCGTGGACGGCGTCCGCCCAGCAGTACCTGCAGCTCTATCGCTCGCTGGCTGCATGACAGAGATGCGACCGATGCGCCGCACGGCTGTCACGCCGTGCCGCAGCTCGCGATCCCGCGCACGCGCGGTGGCAGGGAGAACCTGCCGGATCCGCTAGGATTTACCGAACTGCAGCAGGATGCTGCACGGTTGCCTACGACGTCCGGCATTCGGACGCTTCGGTCCGCGCGCCGGACGCAGCCGTCCGAGCTGCGGACTCCTGCGTCCGCCTCACGGACCGCTACAGCTGTGCTGTGTATTCCGCACTGGTCCGGAGTGCGGACGGAGACGCTCCTCCAGCCTGTCAACAAGTCCGGACGAACGGCGGGTTATTCACAACCGGTCCCGCGCTAACCTCATGATTCGCAAGGCTCTCGGCGCGCGAACCGCCGCGTGTGAATAAGCTGTGATCCTGGTGTGGTGCGACCGTCCGGGAGCGATGGTGGTTCCACCACTTACGCGCCATGTCATGGATTCTAATGTGTTATCCTACATACAGGATGAAATCAGGGTCCTGACGCGGTCTTGGCGTCCGGGCCGCCGGAACCCCTACCATCACCTACAACCCCCGCATCGTCGGGGATCACCGCGCCGTCCGCGAGCGCCTTCAGCGTGCGACACGCCTCGTCGTCCTTGGCATCGCAGGCCCGGCTCAGCAGCTGCCTGCCGCGCTCGGGGTCGCGCGGCACGCCGGCACCCTGCAGCCGCATGATCCCGAGCAGGCGGCACGCGACGGCATCATCGGGCATGCAGGCGCGCTCGAGCCACACCGAGGCGGCGCTGGTCGAGCGCGGCAAGCCGCGGCCTTCGAGGTAGGCGATGCCGAGCTGGCGGCACGACGTCGAGTCGCCGGCATCGCAGCCCTGCTTGTAGTGCGCGATCATCTCCTTGTAGCGCGCCGGGCCGCCCTTGATCGCGCGCATCGCATCGACATCGCCGGCGTTGGTGCACGCCAGCGGCACGCCGCCCTTGCACGCCTTGTCGAGCAGCGTCTCGGCGCGCGTCAGGTCCGCGGGCACGGCGCGGCCGTCGCGCAGCATGAGCCCGAGGTTGCGGCACGCCAGCTTGTACCCGCCGTCGCACGCCCGCTGGAACGTGTCGGCCGCCTTCGCCGGCTGGCGATCGACGCCGTTGCCCTCGAGGTAGGCGAGCGCGAGGTTGTTGCAGGCCGACAGGTGGCCGCCGCTGCACGACTGGACGAACAGCTTGACCGAGCGCTCGCGGTCGCGCGACACGCCCTGCCCGTCGGCGTACATCACGCCGAGGTTGCGGCAGGCCTCGAGGTCGCCGCTGACGCAGCGCCGGTCGTAGCGCCCGGCGAGGTCGACCAGCTCGACGCCGCCATCGTCGACCCCGGCGTCCTCGATGAGCGGCGGCTTGCTCGGCTTGCTGCCGCAGCCGATCACGGTCGCCAGCGCTGCGACGAGCAAGCCTCTCACGATCGACGTTGGTATCACAGGTCGACCACCGCGGCGTGCACGTATCGATAGCCCGCGTCGGCGCGCGGGCCGCCGTGGTGGATCCATCCGTACCCCAGGAGCACCGCCCCGGCGACCCCGACCGCGAGGGCCAGGCTCCGGGCCCCGGCGCTGCGCCAGACCGCCGCACCCAGCGCCGCCGCGACCACCGCGAGCACCGGCGCGATCCCGGCGATCCCGGCGATCCCCAGCGCGCTGCCCAGGCTGGGGCCGACCAGGTTGTCACGGAGCAGCCGGAACGTGATCTCGTACAGCGGGTGCTGGAAGTAGTCGGGCCAGTACGGGAAGGTCGCCGTAGCCAGGACGTAGACCACGACGCCGACCCCGGTCAGGCCGGCGGCGAGGCCGAACCAGAACGGCCGCACGCGCCAGGCCTGGAGCTGGGCCGCCACCGCCGGCAGCAGGAACGGCAGCATCGCGGTGATGTAGCGCGGGCCGACCTCCCAGCCGCCGCGCCAGAAGTTGATCGACGAGATGAACAGGACGTAGATCGCGATGACCGCGGCGCCGACCAGCGCCGTGCCACGCTCGCGCCCGAGCCACAGGGTCACAAGGCCGGGCAGCGCGATCAGCCACCACGGCGACAGCGCGAACAGGCCGTTGTCGCGCCGCATCAGCGCGCCCCACAGCGCCTCGCCGCGCAACTCGGTGAGGCCGAGGAAGCCGTGCTGGTGGTACACCGCGAACGTGGTCGACGCGTCGTAGCCGGTGCGCCACGGGCTGCCGAAGCACGCGGCGTGGTAGCCGAGCAGCACCGCGATCGGCACGGCGGTGGCGAGCGCGGCGACCGCGAGCGCCGGCAGCACCGCGACGCGACCCCGGACCAGCCGCACGACCACGTGGCTCGCGACCGGCAACCCGGCGAACACCGCCTGGTAGTCGACCAGGGGCGCGGCGCCGGCGAGCAGGCCGGCCACCGCCATCGCGGCCAGCCCGCGCCGGCCGTCGGCGACGTCGAGCGCGACGATCCACGCGCTGGCGATGCAGATCGCGCCGAGCTGGTGCGAGTAGAACAGCATCGAGTACGTCATCGCCAGCGAGCCGAGCGCGTAGCCCAGGAGGACCACGCGACGCACCGCCGGCTCGGGGGCGAACCGCGCGAGGAAGCCCCACAGGAGCCACACGAAGCCCAGCATCGGCAGGATCCCGCCGAACACCCGGCAGATCCACACCGACGGCGCCAGCGCCGGCTCGCCGGCGATCGCGCGCACGATCGCGTAGGCCGGCACCGCGAGCAGGGACGAGCCCGGCGCCTTGTTCGAGTACAGGTGGCCGCCCGACGGCGAGACGTCGACCGTGGTGCCCCAGGTCGCGACCCCGCGATCGATCGCGAAGGTCTGGTCCTCGACGATCGCCTTGACCAGGTAGACCCGCGGCAGCTCGTTGGCGCTGCTGATCCGCGGGAAGTACGGAAACAGGTAGAGGTACGCGAAGACGATCGCGGCGAGCCAGCCGTGGGACACCAGGCCGGCCAGCCGCCCGCCGGGCGCCTCGGCGCGCTGCGAGGATGTCGCGCTCGGGGTCATCGCGGGCGAGCTCGCGGGTTGCTGCGCACGTGGCTGGGATCGTGATACCACCGGATCGATCGTGTTGCCGTCGCTCGTGACGTTGCCGGCCGCGCGCGTGCGGCCCCCGCCGGCGCGATCGTACACCAGTCTGGGTGACGCGCTGCGCACCGACATCGGCCGCGCGATCGCGATGGCGGCCGGCGGCGCGATCGCGTTCGCGGCGGTCGAGTACCCGCTGACCCTGGCGAGCTACGCCGGCGCGCCGCGCTGGATCAGCCGGCTCGAGCTGGTGGCGCTGACCGCCACCCTGGCGATCTGGCTGTGGTTCCTGCTCGCGATCGGCGGCGCGGCGCTGCTGGTCGCGGTGCGGCTGGTGCGCGCGCGGATCGACCCGGCGCAGGCGCGCGCCGCCGGGTGGCTCGCCCCGCCACCGCGGATCCTCGACGGCGCCCGGCCGGCGGTCGCCCGGTGCTGGGCGATCGCGATCACCGCGCTGGTCAGCGGCGTCGTGCTGCAGCGGATCGCGGCGATCGCGATCGCGCGCTACAACGAGCTCGAGCTCAAGGCCGCGGTGATCGCCGCCGCCGCGCTGGCGTGGTTCGCCGCCGCCGCCGTGCTCCATCGCCTGCTCGCGACCGCCGCGCAGGTGGCGGCCACCGGGCTGGCGCCGCTGCTGGGCGCGGCGAACCCGCTGGGCCGCTGGCGGGCCGCCGGCATCGCGTGGGCGGGCCTGATCGCGGCGTGCCTGGGCGCGAGCTGGCTCGCCCTGCCGCAGAGCCGCTCGGTGCTGCCGATCCGGCTGATCGTGAGCGGCGTCGTGATCGGCCTCGGCATGGGGCTCGGCGCGCTCCGCCACGCCCGCCGGCGCCGGCCCGCGCGGTCCCGCCTCGGGCGCCAGCTCGGCGCGCTCGCGCTGTCGGGCGGCGCGCTCGTGGTCATGACCGCCACGCTGGTCTGGCTCGGCGCCGACCTCGAGACCAAGTACATCGCGATCACCGCGTCGCCGGCGCTCGACAAGCTGATCGGCGTGGTCCGCGCCGCCAACGACCTCGACGGCGACGGCTTCGGCTCGCTGCTCGGCGAGGGTGACTGCGCACCCTTCGATCCCGCGATCCACCCCGGCGCGACCGATATTCCCGACAACGGGATCGACGAGAACTGCGACGGCCACGACTTCTCGCTGCGCGACGCCGCCACCGGCCCGCGCTCCGACATGGCCGTCCCCGAGCGGTTCCGCCGGGACTGGAACGTCCTGCTCTTGACGATCGACGACCTGCGCTACGACCACACCACGTTCGGCGGCTACGCCGACGGCCCCAGGCACCGCAACACCACGCCGCGGCTCGCCGAGCTGGTCGAGCGCTCGGTGTCGTTCGCGTTCACCAACGCGCCGTCGGCCGGCACGATGGCCTCGATCCCCGCGATCCTGACCTCGAAGTACTTCCACTCCGGGATCGCGCTCGACGAGAGCCCGCGGCCGCCCGGCACGCCGCCCGGCATCCTGCCCGAGAACACCACGCTGCCCGAGATCATGAAGCGCAGGACCTACGCGACCGGCGTGGTGTCGTCGCACGTGTGGTGGAACCACTGGGGCTTCGAGCAGGGCGTCGACGACTACGACAACTCGATCGCGCCGACCGACGACCCGTTCCGCGTCGCCGCCGACCGCGTCACCGACCACGTGCTCGCCTGGGTGTCGCGCCACCAGGCCGAGCGCTGGTTCATGTGGGCGCACTACATCGACCCGCACGGCCGCTACGTCGCGCACCCCGACGTCGTCGACTACGGCGCGAGCGAGCCCGACCTCTACGACGCCGAGATCCAGTGGACCGATCAGGAGGTCGGCCGGCTGCTCGACCAGCTCCGCCGGCTGCCGAGCTACGCGAACACGATCGTCATCATCACCAGCGACCACGGCGACTCGATGGGCGAGCACGGCGTGCCGCTCGGCACCCACGGCACGGCGCTGTACCGCGAGCTCCAGCACGTGCCGATGATCTTCTACATCCCCGACAACGTGCCGCGCGTCGTCCACGGCGCGGTGACCAACCTCGACATCGTGCCGACGGTCGCCGCGCTGTGCGGCATCGACGTGCACGATCTGTCGTTCGAGGGCAGAAGCCTCGTGCCCCAGCTGTTCTACGGCGCCGAGGACCCAGACCGCATCGTGTTCGCCGAGACCAACGCGCCGCAGAAGGAGCGCGCGGCGATCTCCGAGCGCTGGAAGCTGATCTACTACTTCGCATCCAACGTCTACGAGCTCTACGACCTCGCCGCCGACCCCTGGGAGCACACCAACCTCGCGCCGCAGAGCCCGCCGGCGTTCGACGCCATGAAGCAGGCGCTGCAGGCGTGGATGGATCGCGTGATGTTCGTCCGCGATCCGCTGTTCAACCAGGCGTTCCGCCAGCTGGCCGACGCGGTGCTGGCAGCTCCTCCCACCCCCGAGGTCGCCACCGCCGATCAGACCCTCGACGGCATCGCGATCCTCGGCGCCGGCGTCGCCGACGGCAAGCCGCTCGCCCCCGGCGCCAGGGTCGACATCCACGTCTACTTCCGCGCCGACCGCGCCACGCCGGTCGCCTACCGCTTCGGGCTGGTCGCCTGGCCGGTCGACGCCGGCGCCCCCGACGCTCCCGCGCCCGGCTCGGTCGTTCGCACGCCGCCCCGGACCACCGCCGGCGGCGCGTTCGCCACCGATCGCTGGAAGCCCGGCGACTACATCCGCGAGCGCTTCACGCTCACCCTGCCGCCCGACTGGCACGGCGACCGCGTCGGTCTGGGCCTGGTCGCGGAAGATCCCGCCGGCCGGCCCCACGAGCCGACCGGGGCCCGGATGGCAATCGACCGATCTATCGCGGTGTTAGGCACGCTCCCGCTCGCGCGATCGGGAAGCTCGGCCGGCCCCAGGCCGTAGTAGATTGGAAGCCATGCGACCGCTGTACGATCTCGCGAGCGTATTCACGGACCAGATCCGTACGGCGGAGACCGAGGCGTCTCGCGTCTACGAGCCGGTGATCGCATCGTCACCGACAACAAGGATCCCAGCAAGCTGGGCCGGGTCAAGCTCAAGATCCCGATCCTGTCCGAGCAGGACACCACCTACTGGTGCCCGATCATCATGCTCGGCGCCGGCAAGAACCGCGGCTGGTTCTTCATCCCCGAGAAGGACGACGAGGTCCTCGTCATGTTCGAGCACGGCGACCTCAACCGCCCGCTCGTCGTCGGCGCGCTGTGGAACGGCAAGGACAAGCCGCCCGACAAGAACCCCGGCGGCAACCCGCGCCGCGTGATCAAGTCGCGGCTGGGCAACAAGATCACCTTCGACGACGACA
Organism: Deltaproteobacteria bacterium; assembly: GCA_005887925.1. GTDB lineage: Bacteria > Myxococcota_A > Polyangia > Haliangiales > Haliangiaceae > JABFXX01. Next base: position 10,338 of record VBLP01000182.1, read on the forward strand.
AGGAGCAGCTGATCATCGAGGACGGCGTCCAGAAGGGCAAGATCACGATCGACGCCAAGGCCAACAAGATCACGATCGAGGCGATCGACGGCGACGTCTGCTTCCAGACCCCCAAGGACGACATGACGATCGTCGCCAAGTCGATCGAGCTGACCGCCAAGACCAACCTCGAGATCCACGCCGGCGACGCGATGGCGTGGGGCGCCGGCGGCAGCGCCACGATCAAGAGCTCGTCGACCACGCTGTCGGGCTCCAAGGTCAACACCAACTGCGGCTCGGCGCAGATGCCGACCGCCCCGACGACCAGCCCGCAGGACGTCCCCGATCCCTACGGCAGCTGAGCCGCCTCGGGCCGCTAGCACACCGGCGTGCAGCGCCGGCAGGTGTCGGTACACGGGTCGCTGCAGACGGTGCAGGTCACGAGCGTGAGCCCGCCTTCCACGTCGACGAGCTCCTGTGCGCGGAGGTGGCGAATCGTGGTGGACGACAGGACGAGCTTGCGCTTGGCGATCTTGTTCATGACCCGGGTTTTGCCGGGAGCTGCAGGCATCCGCCAGCGTGTGGCGTGCCGCTTATTGCGCCATCGACGCGCTGTCGCCCTTGGGCTCCTGCAGCCGGGCCACGGGCCTCTCGGGCGGCGTCTTGGCATCCGGATCGGTGTTGGTGCCGCGGCGGACGTACTCGGTGACCGGCTTGTACTCGACCGTCCACTTGTTGCTCTTGACCAGCTTGCCGTCCTTGAAGAACCGGCGGAACCGCTCGAGCTTGTAGCCGTTGAACCCGGCCTGGTCGATCGAGGTCGCGTCCTTGGCCATCTCGTCGTCGAGCCGCTCCTCGGTCGAGAACGGCGTCGACTCGAGGATGTGGCGCTCGAACACGACCTTGTCGTAGGGCCGGGGCTTGCCGAGCACCTCGACCAGCGCCTCGCCGTTGGCGACGCGGTAGTGGATCACGACCGGGAAGTCGTAGGGGTTCTTGAGCTTGAGATCGGTGTTGGGCCACACCACGGTCGCGTCGAAGCCGAGCGGGGTGTACGCCGACGGCCGCGAGTGGTTGGTGGTCTTGACGATGTCGAGGCCGGCGAAGAACGCGGCGCCGAACAAGGTCGTCGAGATCTGGCAGGTGCCGCCGGCCAGGCCGTCGACCATCTCGCCCGCGGTGATCACGTGGGCGACCTTGTAGCCCTCCTTCTCGGCGCGCTCGCCGACGGTGCCGTTGAACGACCACTCGTCGCCGGGCTTGAGCACGACACCGTTGAGCTTGCTGGCGGCGAGCATCAGGTTGAAGTTGCGATCGCGGTCGGTGACCGGGAACCTCGTCAGGTAATGCCCCATCACGGTCGAGATGTCGTCGATGCCGAGCACCTGCTTGGTGACGGCGGCCGGGACCGAGACGTTGACCAGCTCGAGCCGCGCTGTGCCTTGGCGCGCGGCGGCCTCGAGCCGCGGCAGCGATGCCCAGACGTCGAGCGCCTGGCCGGGGCGGTCGTCGTGGATCTTCCTGTCCTCGAGGTCGAGGAAGGCGTTGATCGGGGACACGTCGTGGCCGGCCTTGATCGCGAACAGCGCCCTGGCGGCCTTGTCGCGATCGATGCGCAGCGGCAGGCTGCCGCGGGCCGCGAGCGCCGCGAGATCGCCCGAGACGCTCCCGGCCTCGTCGGCGTCGATCGCCGCGCCGAGCTCGCTCCAGCTGCGCGTGACGCTGCCGTGCGCGGTGACGAGCTCGACGGAGCGAGCCAGATACGATGCCAGCTGCGATGATAGATCTCCGGAGAGCCCGGGGCGCTCGGTCTGCCGCACCACCGGCTCCGGACGCACCGGCTCGGCTGCCGTCGACGCGTGCGCCTCGTTGCGCGGGCCGAGCACGAAGTAACCGGCGACGAGCCCGCCCGCGACGGCGAGCATGCCGCCGGCCACGCCGAGCAGCACCGTGCCGGCCCTCGCAGCCCTCGCAGGATGATGCGGATGGCGATGCGACCGAGTGCCTCCTGACTGCAACATCGTTCCCCTTCTTATCACGAGCGGTTACCTTTCGATCTTGCATGGCCGGGGCCACGCGCAGATCGCGCGATCGCCAGGAGCGCCCGGTAGTTGCAGCCCGCGCCGCGCGGCGTGTCTCGGCCGACCCGCCCCGGCGTGTCCGGGTAGCCACGCGGTTTGACAGGTGGCATCCCATGGTGCAGCCTGCGTAGAGATGTCGTCCTCGCTCGTCCAGCGCAACAAGGCCGTGGCCAAGCGCAAAGGGACCCTGGCCGCGGTGACCGTGGCCGGTGCCGGGGTGGTGGCGCTGGCGTCGCCCGTGGTCGGGATCATCGGTCTGGCGGGTGCGGTATATCTCACCTGGGACTGGTTCTCGTTCCGCGTCAAGAACGGTATGCGATTCTGATCGCCGCGTGGCAGACGCTAGCTTCGCCCAAGGCCTGATCGGGGTCACGCTCGATGGCCGCTACCGGCTCGACGCGGTGCTCGGTGAGGGCGGCATGGGCTCGGTGTTCCGGGCGACCCAGCTCGCCCTCGAGCGCAAGGTCGCGGTCAAGCTGCTCAAGCCGCACCTGACCAGCGACCGCGCCGCGCTCGAGCGGTTCGGCCGTGAGGCCCGCGCGACGTTCAGGGTCGAGTCGCCGCACGCCGTCAAGATCCTCGACTACGGCATCACGCCGCTCGGCGACTACTACATGGTGCTCGAGTACCTCGACGGCCGCACCGTGCAGCGCGAGCTCGAGATCGACGGGCCGTTCGCCCCGGCGCGGGTCGCGCACATCGCGCGCCAGGCGCTGCACGCGCTCGGCGTCGCACACGCGCAGGGCCTGATCCACCGCGACGTCAAGCCCGACAACCTGCTCCTCATGCGGGTCGGCGCCGACGCCGATTACACCAAGATCCTCGACTTCGGCGTCGCCAAGCTGATGCAGGGCACCGCCGGCGACCCGGCCAGGCTCGCGCTGACCGCCGACGGCATGGTGTTCGGCACGCCCGAGTTCATGTCGCCCGAGCAGGCGTGCGGCCAGCCGCTCGACGGGCGCAGCGACGTCTACTCGCTCGCCGCCACGATGTTCGTGATGCTGACCGGGGTGATGCTGTTCGAGGGCCGCTCGGCGATCGAGTGGCTCACCCATCATGCGCGGACGCCGGCGCCGCGGCTGGCGATGGCGCGCCCCGAGCTCGCCGCCTACCCCGAGCTCGACGATCTCCTGCAGCGCTGCCTCGCCAAGGAACCCGACGAGCGCCCCGCGACCGCCCCCGACATGGCCCGAGAGCTCGCCGAGCTCGCGCCGACCCTGCAGCGCGGCCCGGCGCTTCCCCGGACCCCGAGCAAGCCGACGGTGGTGCACGCCTCGAGCTACTTCCGGGCGCTCGACCCCGCGAGCGCCGCCACGCCGATCGGCCCGGCGCCGACCGCGGCGAGCCTCGTCGATGCCGTCGGCCCCGCCGTCAGCCACGCCGGTCCCGCCATCCCCGCCGGTCTCGCTGTCCCCGCCGGCCCCAGCGTCGGCCCGCGCGTCAGGTCGACCGAGACCACCGGGATCCGCGCGGTGTCCCGGCGGCGCCGCGGACCGCCGCTGTGGCTCGGCGGCATCGCGCTCGCATCGCTGACCGGCGGTGCGATCGGTCTGGCGCTGCATCGCGGCGGCGCGCGCGATGCCGAGCGTCCCGAGCCCGCGCTGCTCCGCGCCGTCGCGGCGCCCGCCGATGCAGGAGCTCCGGCGCCGAGCCCGGCGCCCGATGCCGCGGCTGCCGTCGCGGCCGCCGATGCCGGCGCCCCTCCGGACGACGTCGCGCGCGCGCCGGTCGGTCCCCAGCGTCCGGCACACGGCGTCACGCCGGTGATCGTGCGGCCGCCGCGCCCGGCCGCGCCGCTGCGCGACCCCGAGACCGAGGAGCACCTGCGCGCCGCCGAGGAGGCGTACCGCGACCACCTGGCGCCGCTGCGCCAGCTCGCGGAGGCCGACGCCGTGCTGCGCGCCGATCCGCGCAGCGTGCGGGCGCGGTTTCTGCTCGCCGACGCGCTGTTGCGCTCTGGAGATTTCGACCGCGGCTGCAAGTACTTGGCCGAGATCAAGCGGCTCACTGTGGCGCGCGCACGCGCGCGTGCCGCCGGTTGCCCCGACGATTGATTTGGATCACGCCGCCCCCTATCCTATCGGGCACGGATGACGGTGCCTGCCGGGACGACGACGACCAGCCCATCGACCGCTCGCCTGGCCCCCGGCTTCCAGCTCGGCGATTTTCGCATCGGCGCACCGCTGTGGCCGCTGCGCATCGCCGACGCCTACCGCGCAGATGGCCCCGGGGGCCGCGCCACGCTGTACGCGGTCCACGCGCGGATCGCGCAGCACGCCGGCGTCCGCGAGCACCTGATCGCCGGCGCGCGCACGGCCGCCGCGCTCGCCGAGCATCGCCACCTGACCCGGACCCTGGCCGCCGGGCTGACCGGCGACATCCTGTGGATCGCCACCGAGGAGATCGACGGCTCGCTGGTCCGCGAGCTCATGGCCAAGAAGCGCCAGGCCGCGTCGTCGCGCGCGCCCGGGCTCGGCGCCCGCGCCACCGGTAACTTGATGACCGGCGTGGCCGCGGCGCTCGCCGACGTCCAGCACGGCGCGCTGGCGAGCGAGTCGGTCGCGGTCAGCCGGACCGGCCGGGTCCGCGTCGTCGATCTCGCGCTCGGGCCGGGGACGCTCGCGGCGATCACGGCCGGGCTGATCGCGACGCCCGGCGCGCTGGCCCCCGAGTCCGCCGCCGGTGCGCCGCCGAGCGCCGCGGCCGACGTGTACGCGCTCGGCGCCCTGCTCTACGAGGCGCTGGTCGGCCGGCCGCTCGAGCGCGGCGGGCCGCGGCCGAGCGAGATCGTCGAGGGCCTCAACACGCAGATCGACGAGATCGTGGTGCGCGCCTGCCACCGCGATCCGACCAAGCGGTTCGGCCGCGCCGAGGTGCTCGGCGAGGTCGTCGCCGAGGCGCTCCACAAGGGCGGCGCGCTGCAGACCGCGTCGGTGCCGACGCTGGCGACCGCGCCGACCCTCGGCGAGCAGGCGTCGCTGGCCTCCGAGATCGAGCAGGGCGCCGCGGCCGCCGGCGGCGCCGACCGCGCGCTGGCCGCCGCGCTCGCCGACACCACCGAGAAGTGGCTGATCGGCAAGAACCGCATGGACTACGGGCCGTTCTCGCTCGCCGAGGTGATCACCCAGATCGAGCGCGGCGACATCGTCGCCGGCCACTACATCCAGGACAAGGACACCGGGGCGCGCACCGACGTCGCCGAGCACCAGCTGCTCGGGCCGATCGTCGAGGCCGCGCGGCAGAAGCGCGACGATGCCCGGCGCGCCCAGGCCGAGGTCAAGGAGCAGAGCCGCGACAAGAAGCGCGGCGCGATGCTGTACGCGCTGATCGGCCTCGGCGTGGTCGCCGCGGCGATCGCGGTGTACGCCGTGCTGAGCTCGGTGCAGCGCGACGACGACAGCCACAAGGTCGCCGGGGTCAGCGCGCTCGACGGCGCGTCGCTCAAGGTCAAGGTCAGCGAGCCCAAGAAGCCGCCGGCGACCCACCGCCGTGCAGGCGCCCGGCGCAGCGGCCCCGGCGCCACCCCCGGCGCGGGCGGCCAGAACCTCGTGCTCGATCTGTCCGACGACAGCGACGAGACCGAGACGCTCGACATGCACACCGTCTACGGCGTGTACGCGCGCTACGGCCGCGGGCTCGGCGGCTGCCTGCAATCGACCGGCGAGCACAGCGCCGGCATCGGCATCATCATCGACGGCCCGAGCGGGCGGGTCACCTGGGTCAAGGTCAACGATGCCCAGGCCGGCGCGCTGTACAGCTGCCTGTCCGGCGTGCTGCGCGGCATGCAGTTCCCCAAGATCCACGGGCCGCGTACCCGCGCCGAGTCCGGCCTCCGGGCGACTCCGCTCCGGAGCTCAGCTGGCGGCCCGGCGACCTCGACTCGCGGTCCGCGCTCGCCCGCGCGATCCCGCGCCGCCGCGGCGTGTCGTGGTGGCTCGGCATCGTGCTGGCGCTCGGGTTCGCCGCCCTGGTCACCCCGGCGATCACCGCGGAGCACTGGCTGTTGCACTTCGACACCGGCACGATCGCCGAGAAGCACGCCGCGCCGTTCACGGTGCGCGCCCCGATGACCGGCTACGGCAACCTCCGGATCGGCGGCGGCGTCGTGGTCGCGCGCGGCGAGATCGCGACCCGCGACGAGGCCGCGATCGCCGACGCGATCGCACAGGCCACGCCGCGCGGCCCGCTGCGCTACGCCGCGTTCTTCGCGCTGACCTTCGTGCTCGCCGCGCTGTTCACCCACCACATGCGGCGCTCGAACAAGGGCCGGCTCTTGCGCGTCCAGATCGTGAGCCTCGCGGTGATCGCGGTGCTGGCGGCGGTCATGAAGGCCATGCTGCTGATCACCGCGCTGTCCGCGCTGGTCGTGCCGCTCGCCGTGCTCGCGATGGTGCCGACCATCGCGCTCGATCGCATCGTCGGGCTCGCCACCGGCGTGCTCGCCGCGCTGGTGATCTGCCTGCTCGCGCCGTTCGACATCGGGCTCGCCCTGCTGCTGCTGGTCCAGGCCGCGACGGCGGGGCTGGTGATCGCCGAGGCCCCCCGCCGGCGCTGGCTCGCGGCGCTGACCACCGGCCTGGTCACCACGGCATGCACCAGCGCGACCTACCTGCTCCTGAGCTACCTGACCTCCGGCCACGCACCCGAGCTGCGCGACCCGCTGCACTCGCCGTGGCTCGCCGCCGGGATCGGCCCGGCGCTCGCCGCGCTGCTGACCCCGCCGATGATCCCGATCTACCAGCTGCTGGTCGGCGAGATCACGCAGAGCAAGCTGTTCGCGCTCGAGGACCTCGGCCACCCGCTGCTGCGCCAGATCGCCGAGAAGGCCCCCGGCACGTGGCAGCACTCGCTGATGATGGCGAACATGGCCGAGATCGCCGCCAACGCGATCGGCGCCAACGGCCGGCTGGTGCGGGTCGGCGCGTACTTCCACGACCTCGGCAAGTCGCTGTCGCCCAGGTACTTCATCGAGAACCTCGAGGCCGGCGAGACCTCGCCGCACGACCTGTTGCCGCCCGAGGTGTCGTGCGATGCGATCTTCGGGCACGTCACCGAGGGCATCGTCGCCGCGCGCAAGGCCGGCCTGCACGAGCGCATCGTCGACTTCATGCACATGCACCACGGCAACGGCGTGCTCGAGTACTTCTGGGCCAGGTGCCGCGAGCAGGGCAACCCGCAGGACTTCACCATCGAGCGCTTCCGCTACCCCGGCCACCCGCCGCAGAGCCGCGAGACCGCGCTCCTGGCGATCTGCGATGCCGTCGAGGCCGCGTCGCGCACGCTGCAGAAGCCCGACGCCGCCGCGATCGACTCGCTGGTCCAGCGCATCGTCTACGGCAAGCTCCACCTCGGCCAGCTCGACGA
>VBLP01000182.1:17844-34263 GCA_005887925.1 Deltaproteobacteria bacterium
GCCGGCCAGGACGCGAGCGCGAGCGTGATGACCTTCGGCACGAGCCCGCGGCTCGACTCGCTCGATCGCAAGCCGGTGCGCGACAGCGCGCGCGTCGCGCCGGCCTCCGACAGCTTCGGCGGTGACGCCGCGCTGGCCGTGACCGCCGACGTCCAGGACCCGGCCGAGGCCAGTGGCCCGGGGCAGCGGTTCGCGGGTGGCTCCCGCCCCGAGACCAGCGACGCGGCCCGGATCCGCGCCGGCACCGCGCGCAACGCCCAGCCGAGCCAGGCCGCCGCGACGCCCGAGCCCGCCGCGGCCCCGTCCGAGCCTGCGCCCAGCGCCGGTGCCTCCCTCGGCCTGTTCGACGTTGACGGCCGCGATGCGGTGCCCACCGCGATCTCGGGCGCTGGCTCGGGCAGCGACCCGCGGTCGTCGCGGCCGGTGCGGCCGCAGGCCGTCCTGGTCTCCGATCCGGCGATCACCCTTCCCGGCCGCGCCCCCGGCCCCGCACCCGACGTCGAGGCGGACGCCGCGCGCTCCGTCGAGCGCAGCGCCGGGCTCGGCGCGCCCGGCTCCGCCGCGCACCCCGCGCCGCGCCGCGAGCCCGCGATCACGCTCACCGGCCGCGCCCCCGGCCCCGCCCCGGCGCCGGCACCGATCAGCGACCCGCAGCTCGAGCGCAGCGCCGCACCGGACGCCGAGATCGGCCGCGACGCGGCGGGCACGCTCCCCGGCCGCGCCCCCGGCCCGGCCCCGGCTCCGTCTGCGACCGGCGGCATGCGCGCGAGCGAGCCCAGCGCCGGGGACGTCGATGCCGCGCAGCCGCCGCGGCGGGCCCGCACCTCGCCCGCGCCGCATCCACCGCCCGGCGCGCGGCCCGTCGAGCCGGCGCGCTCCGCCGGACCGCCCCGGCCCGTCGACCTCGACAACGCGACCACCAATCCGCCGCCGCTGCGGCGCGGACCGGGCGGCCAGCCGGCGATGCCGGCGGATCCCGCGCAGCTCGCCACGGCGCTCGCCGATCTGGTATCGCGGGTCGCCGATGCGCCGTTCGGCAAGCCCGGCGACAGCGACGCCGCGGTCACCCAGCCGACGCTCCCCGCCGTCCACACCGGCGAGCCTCAGCGCACCAGCGGGCTGGCCGACGAATCGCGCAACCAGCTGGTGACGCTGCGCGGCTACGGCGACGACGCGAGCACCTCGCGCCGCCCGGTCGCCGATCGAGCCGCGCTCGACGATGCCCGGGTCACCGTGCCCCGCGCCGCGACCGCACCGCCCGACGAGCCCGCGCGGCCGCCCGACGTCCCCGCCGCCCACGAGCCCGACGCCGGCATCACCGAGCCGTCGCTGCCCATGCTCGCGATCGGCGATCAGCGCCGCGTCGACATGCCGCTGACGCCGCCGCGGTCCGAGGCCGACAGGACCCGCTGGGCGCAGGGCCTGGCGGCGCGCATCGATGCCGCGCTGACCGACGAGTGGGGCAACGAGACGCCGATCGTCCCGCCGACCAAGGCCGAGCTGCGCGCGCTGCTCGGCCAGCCCGATCCCACCAAGCAGCAGCCGATCGACGAGCTCGAGCTGCTGCAGCGCCGCGCCTCCGAGCTCAGCGATCCCGCGATGCCACGCCGGGCGCCGCACCCGACCGCCGAGGTCGATCCCGACGACATCGAGGCCGCGATCGAGCTCGCACCACCGGCGCGCCGCGGCACGCACCCGCACGCGATCGGCGCGACCAAGCCGCGCAAGCCGGAGTAGCGTGCGCGCGATCGCGTGCCTCGCGCTCGTCGCCTGCGCCCACGCGCCGCCCCCGCGAGGCCCGGTCCCCGCCGTCCGCGCCGAGGTCGAGCAGGCCGAGACCGCCGAGAAGGCGCGCCGCCACGACGCCGCGCGCACGCACTACCAGCGCGCGATCGAGCTCGCCCGCGATCCCGACAGCATCGCGTTCGCGCGCCACGAGTACGCCGAGACCCTGGTCAGCTGGGGCGAGGCGCCCGAGGCGCGCGCACAGCTCGAGATCGCCGTCGCCGCCCAGCCCGGCGACCCCGGCGCGTGGCACGACCTCGGCCTGCTCCGCCACCACGCCGGCGACGACCCGGGCGCGATCCAGGCGCTGGCGCGGGCCGAGCAGCTCGCCCCCGACGACGTGCGGCCGCGCACGGCCCTCGCGGCGCTGTACTGGAAGCGCGGCGACAGGGCCAGCGCGGCGCGCGAGTACCGAGCGATGCTCGCACTCGACCTGCCCGACCGGCTGCGCGCCAGGGTCGAGTGGGCCCTCGCCGAGCTGGCCAAGCCATGACCGCCGCGCAATACTCGAACGCGTGGCTCCCGCACCCGGCGCACGCTCCGGTCTCCGCCCGGGCGGTCTGTTCCGCCGCCTCCGCGGCCTCGGGCTCGGCGCCGCGCTGCTGGCCGCCGCCGCCCGCCCCGCCGCCGCCAACTTCGACTGGGCCGGCCACGTCGAGCTCGACGCCGAGGGCCTCTCGAGCGACGACGCCGGCAAGCGGCTCGAGGCGGTCGGCGAGCTCGGCAAGTACGACATCTCGCTGACCCAGGGCTACCTGCTGAGCGCGCTGACCGACAAGGACGAGAAGGTCCGCCAGGCGGCGGCCAAGAGCCTCGGGCTCGGCGCCGTCACCCGCGCGGTCCCGACGATGGTCGAGTGGCTCACCGATCCCGACGTCAAGGCCAAGCAGGTCGCCGCCGACGTGCTCGGCGACATCGGCGACCCGGACGCGACCTCCGCGCTGACCCGCTCGCTCGGCGACACCGACCCGGGGGTGCGCACCCACGCGGTCAGGGCGCTCGGCAAGATCGGCAAGCACGGCAACCCGGCGGTCGTGATCTCGCTGATCCCGCGGCTCGAGGACGACAAGGCCGACGTCCGGATCGCGACGATCGCGCAGCTCGAGGAGCTCGGCGACCGCAAGGCCGTGATCCCGCTGGTCGCGCGGTTCGGCGACACCGCGCCCGAGGCCCGCCGCTCGGCGGTCCACGCGATCGGCAGGCTCGGCGATGCGTCCGCCGTGCCCGCGCTGATCCGCCTGATCAGCGATCCCAACGAGGACGTCCGGACCGCCGCGGTCGGCTCGCTCGGCCTGCTCGGCGCCGTCGACGCGATCGACGCGCTGACCGATCAGCTCAACGTCGGCAACGACAGCTACCGCCAGAAGGTCGCCTACGCGCTCGGCCAGATCGCGGCGGTCCCGCGCTCCGGCAAGGCCGGCGAGGACGCGATGCGCACGCTGGTGGCCAACCTCGCGACCCCGGCGTCGCGCAACGCCGCGCGCGAGGCGCTCCACGTCGCCGGCAAGGCCGCCGTCCCCGCCCTCGTCGCGCACCTCCAGGGCCGGATCCACGGCGATCCGGCGACCGCCGTCGCGCTGCTCACCGAGGTCGGCGATGCGCGCGCGACCGCCGCGCTCGCCGCCGAGCTCGAGCGCGGCCGGGTCGCGACCCCGGCGGTGCTCAAGGCGCTGGGCGCCACCGGCGATCCCCAGGCGCTCGTCCCGGTGCTCGGCGCGCTCGCCAGCAAGGACGCCGCGATCCGCCTCGCCGCGATGGAGGCGCTGCGCCCGCTGCTCGGCTCCGACGCCCGCGCCGGCGACGTCCTGATCGAGCACCTCGCCGACGACGATCTCGAGATCCGCGTGCTCGCGGCCGAGTACCTCGGGGTGCTCGGGGTCGGCTCGTCGGCGGCCCGGCTCACCGCGCTCACCGCGACCGGCAACCCGATGCGGCTGCGCCACGCCGCGATCGACGCGCTCGGCGAGATCGGCCGCGCCCATCACCTGCCGGCCGGCACCACCGCGACCGGCGCGCTGCTCGATGTGCTGCGCGAGGGCCCGGGCGAGCTCCACGCCGCCGCGGCGACCGCGCTGTCGTACATCGCGAGCCCCGCCGCGCTGCCCCCGCTGCTGGTCCTGGCGCGCGCCGACCGCGGTCCGACCCGCTGCGAGGTCGTGCGCGCGATCGGCGCCACCCTGCGCGGCCAGCCCGACCCGGCCGCGCGCCAGCTCCTGCGAACGCTGGTCGACGACGTCAGCGCCAGGGTCGGCCTCGCCGCGATCGCCGGGCTCGCCGCCGCGCAGTCGCGCGACGACGCGCCGCTGCTCCGCAACCTGCTCGATCAGGGCGCCGCCGACCGCCGCCGCGCGGCCGCGTGGGCGCTCGGCGAGATCCACGATCGCGACGCGATCGACGTCCTGTCGTCCGCGCTCGCGAGCAAGGACGATCGCCTCGCCGGCGACGCCGCGTGGGCGCTCGGCGAGATCCTCGCCGGCGGCAAGCCCGTCCCCGACCCGCGCGCCGGCGCGGTCGCCGACCGCTGGATCCACGCCGTCCAGCGCGGTGGCTGGGCCGCCGCGATCAACAGCGCCGCCGGCCTCGCGCGCCTGCTCTGGGCGCTCCCGAAGGCCGAGCGCGCCGAGCTGCTCACCGGGCCGCGGCGCGAGGCGCTGCTCGCCCGGTCGTTCCACAAGTCGCGCCTGGTCCGCATCAACCTGGCGCTCGCGTTCGCCGCGGTCGGCGACGACGCCGCCGTCAAGCAGCTCGCCCAGCTGCTCAAGGACGATGCCAGCCCGCACGTCCGGATCGCCGCGGCCCGCGCGCTGCATCGCATCGGCGGCAGCCACGCCGCCGCCGCGCTCAAGGCCGCCGCCGACACCGATCCCGATCCGAACATCCGCGCCGCTGCGAAGACCGCCCCCGGCGCGATCCCGCCGCGCGGCGAGTGGCGCACGTTCTACGTCGTCGATCCCAGCGCGGGCGACACGCGGGTCCGCCAGGAGCCGTACTTCGTGCACTCGCCCGACGACGTGGTGTGGGCGAGCTACACCGACGCGCGCGGCGAGCTCACCACCGAGCACATCCCCGCCGAGACCACCCGCGACAGCATCGCGCCCGCCAGCCACGAGCCCGAATACTGAGGCCTACGCGGCGCGGCGGATGCCGTAGTCGCGCGCGGCGAAGCCGGCCAGCTCGCTCTCGAGCACGCGGCGCGCGCGGAACAGCCGCGACATCACCGTGCCGATCGGCACGTCGAGCGCGTCGGCGATGTCCTTGTACTTCTCGCCGCGCAGGTCGGCGCGCTCGACCACGTCGCGGTACTCCGGGCCGAGCCGATCGAGCGCGGTCTTGACCTCGTCGCACAGCTCCTCGCCGAACAGCTCGATCTCGAGGTCATCGGTGCAGTCCTGGTCGCGGCCGTACAGCGCAGCCAGCGCATCGCCCGGGCGCTCGGTCGCGAACCGCTGGTGGCGGCGGCGCTTGCGATAGCCGTTGATGAACGCGTTGGTGAGGATGCGGAACAGCCAGGCCCGCAGGTTCGAGCCGGTCTGGAAGCTGTCCCACGCGCACATCGCGCGCAGCAGCGTCTCCTGCACCAGGTCCTTGGCGGTGTCGGGGTCGCGGCAGATCCGCATCGCGACGCCGAACAGCTCGGCCTGGTGCGGCAGGCACGCCAGCTCGAACGAGCGGTGCTCGTGCCCGGTGTCGCCACCGCGCGGCGCCATCGCCTCGCGCTCCTCGACGACCCGCAGCGGCTGCAGCGACCGACGCGGCGCGGTCGTGGGCTTGCGTACGATACGGGAGCTGGCAGGAACGCTGGACTTGGCCGAGCGCATCGAGGTTCGCGACATGCCCGGGTCCCAAAAGCAGCCGACGTGCCACGCAGAACCATCGAGAACTACAGTGTGTTTTTCGCCGCGAGGATGCCCAGACACGAGCCGCGTCTCAAGCCGTACACGAGATCGCTCCCGCGATTGCCATCGCGTCACGCGCCCGTCCGGAGTGCACGAACCTACATCACCTGCCTGACCACGCGACTCAGCGCCGGCGCGCGAGCGAGCGGATCGCCGCGGCGATCGCCTCCGGCAGGTCCGATGACACCACGCCGCGATCGCCGTGGCTCTGCGCCAGCGCGTCGCCCGCCGCGCCGTGGACGAACGCCCCCGCGCGCGCTGCATCGACCGCGGACAGGCCCTGGGCGAGCAGCGCGCCGATCGTCCCCGCGAGCACGTCTCCGCTGCCCCCCGTCGCGAGCGCCGGCCCGCCGGTCGGGTTGATCGAGCACAGCGCGTCGCCGGCCCCGTCGCACACCAGCGTCCGCGCGCCCTTGAGCACGACCACCGCGCGGGTCCTGGCCGCCAGCGCGCGCGCCGCGGCGATGCGATCGGCCTCGATCTCCGCCGGCGTGACGCCGAGCAGCCGCGATGCCTCGCCGGGGTGCGGCGTCACCACGATCGGCCCGGCCGCGCGCGCGATCGCCGCCGGATCGGCCGCGAGCACGTTGAGCGCATCGGCATCGAGTACGGCGGGCACCCCCGCTGCGAGCACCTCGGCGACCCACGCCGCCGCGCTCGGCGTGTGCCCCAGCCCCGGCCCGATCACCACCGCCGCCTTGCCGGTGAACAGCCCGGAGAGCTTGGCCGCCGGCGCCAGCGACCGCGTCATCACCGAGTCCGGCGCGTCGAGGTTGCCCTCCGTCGCCAGCGTGCACAGCCCCGCGCCCGCGCGCAGCGCCGCCGCCGCCGCGAGCCGCCCCGCGCCGCGCATCCCCGGCGAGCCGCCGACCACGAGCACGTGGCCGCGCCGGCCCTTGTGATCGAGCGCCTGCGGATGCGGCAGGCTGCGCGCGATGTCGGCGGCCTCGACCACGCTGACCCCGACGCTGGTCGACGCGATCAGCGCCGCCGGGATGCCGATGTCGGCGACCTCGATCTCGCCGCATCGCGCGAACCCCGGGGCGCTGACCAGCGCGATCTTGAGCGCCCCCATCGTCACCGTGCGCTCCGCGATCACCGCCGTGCCCAGCGTCCGGCCGGTATCCGCGTCGAGCCCCGACGGGATGTCCACCGCCAGCACGCGCTCGGCCATCAGCATCATCGTCACCACCTCGGCGAGGTGGCCCTCGATCGGCCGGGTCAGCCCCACGCCGAACAGCGCGTCGATCACCAGCGCCGCATCGATCACCCGCGCGTCGAGCGCCGCCAGCTCCTCCGGCTTGGCCAGCATCCGCACGATCCCGCCCGCGCGCTCGAGGATCTCGAGGTGCGTCCGCGCATCGCCGACGACCGCGTCGCGCGGCGCCGCGAGGTAGACCACCGCGTCGACCCCGTGATCGCGCAGCACCCGCGCCGCCACGAAGCCGTCGCCGCCGTTGTTGCCCGGCCCGCACACCACCGCGACGTGCCCGCGCTCGCTGCCGAGCATGCGCAGCGCCGCATCGGCGACCGCGCGCCCCGCCGTCTCCATCAGCGTCACCGCGGGCAGGCCGACGTCGTCGATCGTGGCGCGATCGAGCTCGCGCATCTCCGCCGTGGTCACCACCGGTCTCATCGTCCCCAGCCTACCGCGGTCGCGTGGATCCATCGCGGCCCTCGGGGGCTTTCCGCGCAGCAGCCCACGGCGCGTCGCGTGTACGCGTTCTCTCCTCGGCGTATGCCCTGCAGATTCCTAACCGGACGCTTGCGCCCGGCAGCCCCTTGCCAGCGCGCCGGCGATCTCCTCGGCCCAGCCCCGGATCCGGCCCTCGTCGATGCCCTCGATCATCACGCGCGCCTTGCTCTCGGTGCCGCTGTAGCGGACCAGGACGCGGCCGTCATCGCCGAGCTGGCGCTCGACGCTGGCGATCATGCGGGTCACGTCGGGGAGCTGGTCGAGCGGGACCTTCTTGTCGACCACCGTGTTGACCAGGACCTGCGGGGTGCGGGTCATCACCTTGGCCAGCTCGGACAGCGGGCGGCCCTCGCGCACCATGATCGCGAGCACGCGAAGCGCCGCGACGATGCCGTCGCCGGTGGTCGCGTGATCGAGGAACACCAGGTGCCCCGACTGCTCGCCGCCGAGGTTGTAGCCGTTCTTGCGCATCTCCTCGACGACGTAGCGATCGCCGACCTGGGTGCGGACGACGGTGCCGCCGGCGCTGCGGACCGCGCGCTCGAGGCCGATGTTCGACATCACGGTCGCGACCAGCGTCGACTTGGCGAGCGTGTTCTCGCGGATCATGCGGGTGGCGCACAGCGCCATCACCGCGTCGCCGTCGATCACGGTGCCGTGCTCGTCGCACAGCACGACGCGATCGGCGTCGCCGTCGAGCGCGATGCCGATGTGCGCCTCGTGGTGGCGCACGGTGTCGCACATCGCCTCGGGATGCAGCGCGCCCGCGTGGGCGTTGATGTTCTTGCCGTCGGGCTTGGTGTGGATCGCGGTGACCCTGGCGCCGAGCTCCTCGAACACCGCCGGACCGACCCGGTAGGCGGCGCCGTGCGCGCCGTCGACCACGACGTGGATGCCGTCGAGCGTGAGCTCGCTCGGGAACGTCGCCTTGCAGTACACGACGTAGCGGCCGCGCGCGTCCTCGATCTTGCGGCTGTAGCCGACGTCGGCGGGCGCGGCGACCTGGGCGTCGAGCTCGGCCGAGCCCATCAGCGCCTCGATCTCGGCCTCGATGTGATCGGGCAGCTTGTAGCCGTCGCGCGCGAACACCTTGATGCCGTTGTCCTCGAACGGGTTGTGCGACGCCGAGATCACGACGCCGGCGTCGCACCGCATCGACGAGGTGATGAACGCGATGCCCGGCGTCGGCAGCGGGCCGGTGAGCCAGACGTCGGCGCCCATCGCGCCGATGCCGGAGGCCAGCGCGGACTCGAACATGTATCCCGAGAGCCGGGTGTCCTTGCCGATCGCGATCCGGGTGTGGCGGCCGGGCTGGCGCAGCCGCGCCGCGATCGCCATGCCGAGCCGGGTCACGGTCGCGCTGGTCATCGGCTCGAGGTTGGCGACCCCGCGCATTCCGTCGGTGCCGAACAGAGTACGGCCGTTGATCATCAGCTGCTTTGGTAGCATGCCGTCGGCTACGGCGTCCGCGGCGGCGGCGATGGGCTCGACGGTTTCGCAGGCGCGAGCTTGGCGTGCTCGGGCGACACCTTGACGCCGACGCCCGGCGGCACGCCCTCGATCGTGATCTCGGCCTCACGCGGCTTGGGATCGGGGGTCAGCTTGACCGCGGCGACCAGCGCGCTGCGCGCCTTCTCGACCGCCAGGAGCGCCCCGGTCAGGGTGACCTCGACCTGCGCAGGCGCGACCGTCCATCGCGCCGGGTCGCCGTCGCCCTTGAGGGTCACGCCGACCCCGGGGATCTTGCGGGTCACGAGCTGGTCGTCGATGCGGATCTGTACGGATATCCGTGAGTTACCGGCGACCTCGACGCCGTCGGGCGGCACGACCTCGGTCTCGGCCGTGAAGCTCTCGGCCTTGCCCTCGAGGCTGATCTCCTGGGTCCGCACCGAGGTGAGCGCGGCGAGCGCGGTCGCGGCGCCGCGCAGCTTGATCGTGGTCGGCTGGGGCTTGACCTCATCCTGGACGTAGCCGTGCTGCGGCCGGCCGGTCACCGTCGGGCTGACCTCGACGACCTTCTCGAGCCGCTGGTCGAACGCGACGCGGACGTTGCGCGGGTTGATCGCGGTGATCGCCACGCCCGACGCCAGATGGATCATGTCGTTGGTGATCGCGACCTCGGGCGCGGTGGTGCGGCGAAGATCGAGGTGGATCGGCGGGATCTCGTGCGGATCGACCTTGCGCAGCCGGCGCCACGGGCCCTTGATGGTGACCCGCACGTCGTCGATCCGCTCGGACACCAGGACCTTGTCCTCGGGCAGGGTGTACGTCACGCCGACCTGCACGCTCATCTCGCGATCCTTGTCGGTGCTGACCAGGAGGAACACGGTCACCGCGAGCACCACCGACAGGAACTTCAGGCCGAGGTTGTCGAACATCGCGCTGCGCAGCCAGCGCCGCACCACGCCGCGATCGGGTGGCGGCGGGGCCGGCCGCGGGGCGAGCGGCGGCGGGGCGAGCGACGGCTTGCTGACCCGCGCCGGTGTGCGGCCGAGCGTGCCCAGGGTCGGCGGCCGCTGCCTCACTGCATCGCCTCGGCGGCCTCGGCGCGCTCGGGCACCGGGTCGATGCGCGCATCGGCGCGCGGCTCGCCGAGCGTGGCCAGCGCCTTGCCGACCTCGGCCGCGGCCTCGGCCTCCTCGGCCATGTCCTCGGTGGCGCGCCCGCCGGCGAACAGGCCGACCAGCGCGCGGCGCAGCAGCACCGGCTCGAGGTCGCGCGCGATCGAGCCCTTGAAGCACAGCGAGATCTCGCCGCGCTCCTCCGAGACCACCACGGCGACCGCGTCGGTGTCCTCGGTGATGCCGAGCGCCGCGCGGTGGCGCGTGCCGAACTCGGGCCCCAGGTCGGTGGCGCGCGACAGCGGCAGGAGCGCGCGCGCCAGCTCGATCCGGTGGTTCTTGCCGATCACGACCGCGCCGTCGTGCAGCTCGTTGTCGCGCGCCGGCACGAACAGCGACACCAGCAGCTGGCGCGACAGCACCGCGTCGATCCGGGTCGCGTCGTCGACGAACTCCTCGAGCGCCGCGTCGCGCTCGAACACGATGATCGCGCCGAGCCGGGCCCGCGCGATCTGCGCGGTGGCGGCGACGACCTCGTCGACGATCTGGCTGGTCTCCTGGCGGCGGCCGAACGGCATCACGTTCTGGCCGATCCGGCCGAGCGCGCGCCGGATGTCGTTCTGGAACACGACGATGATCAGGATGATGAAGTACGAGATGAAGTTGTCGAGCAGCCACGACACCGTCGACAGCTCGAGCCGCTCGGCGACGAAGAACGCCGCGCCGACCAGCACGATGCCGACCACCATCTGCGCCGCGCGCGTGCCGCGGATCGTGAGCAGCAGACGGTAGATCAGGTAATACACGAGCGCGACGTCGACCACCGTCGTGAGGACGGAGGCGACGGTGAGACCGTCGAGAAATTCACGGAGCGAGGCGGTCACGGGGGCACGTGGGGGGCGCGCGGTCCCGCGCGGCCGTCGCGCGGGGCGCCCTACTGTTTGGTGTACAACGCGAGCGCGGCCCGGAGCAATGCGACGTTGTGTACCCGCACCACATTTGCGCCGGCCCTGATCGCGTCGAGACTCGCCGCGACCGAGGCCCGGTCCAGCGCCGCGATATCGTCATCACGCACACCGAACGCGCGGCGCACGAATCGCTTGCGGCTCGGGCCCACGACCACGGGACAGCCGAGCCGGGCGCCGAGGTCGCCGCTGTGGCGCAAGAGCGCGAGGTTGACCTCCGGATCCGGCCCCTTGCCGAAGCCGACCCCCGGATCGACCCACGCGCGCTCGCGCGCAACCGCCGGCAATGCCGCGAGCCGAGCCGCCAGCTCGTCGGCCACGGTCTGCCAGTCGATCGGTGCGGCGCCGGGCTCGGCCGCGAACACCTCGGTGATCGACCGGCCGCGCAGGTGGCCGGCGATGTAGGTGGCATCGCCGATCGCATCAGCCATCTCCGGATCGAACAGCCCACCGGACACGTCGTTGATGATGCGGGCACCGGCGGCGACCGCCGCGCGCGCCACGGCCGCCTTGGTCGTGTCGATCGAGACGGTGGCGCCCGCCGCCGCGAGCCACTCCACGACGGGCAGGACCCGGCGGAGCTCCTCGTCGACTGTGACCGGGATCGCACGCGGATGGGTCGCCTCGCCACCGACATCGACGATATCCGCGCCATCGCGCACCAGGGCGAGCCCGTGCGCGACCGCGGCGTCGGGCGCGAGGAACTGCCCGCCATCGGTGAACGAGTCGGGCGTGACGTTGACGACGCCCATCACCAGCACGCCCGGCATGCGATGTGGATCGCGCACGCCGGTCACGAACCGTCTCGTGCCTACGCCGGCTCCGGCGACGGATCCTTCTTGCCCAGCGGAGGCAGGATCGCCGGTCGCTTGCGCTCGGACTCGTCCTTCTCGGACGCCGCGGCGCGCTTCTTGGCCGCCGACGACACCGGGCGGTCGATCACCTCGCCGCGCAGCAGGGCGTCGATGTCGTCGCCGTCGAGCGTCTCGTACTCGAGCAGCGCCTCGGCGATCTGCTCGAGCTCCTTGCGGTGCCGGGTGAGGATGTCCATCGCGTGGGCGTGCTGCTCGGTGACGATGCGCCGGATCTCGGCGTCGATCCGCCGCGAGGTGTCCTCGCTGTGGCGCTCGCTCGACGAGAAGTCGCGGCCCAGGAAGACCTCCTGCTTGCCGGCCGAGAAGTTCAAGGGGCCGAACTCGTCGCTCATGCCCCACTCGGTGACCATCGAGCGCGCGAGCTCGGTCGCCCGCTCGATGTCGTTGCCGGCGCCGGTGGTCTTGTGACTGAACACGATCTCCTCGGCGACGCGGCCGCCCATCAGGATCGCGATCTGGTTGAGCGCGAACTCGCGCGTCATGTTGAGGCGATCCTCGTGCGGCAGCTGCTGGGTGACGCCGAGCGCGCGGCCGCGCGGGATGATCGTGACCTTGTGGACCGGGTCGACCGAGTCGCCGCCGAGAGTGTCGATGAACCGGGCGACCAGCGCGTGGCCGGCCTCGTGGACGGCCGTGGTGCGCTTCTCCTTCTCGGAGATGATCATCGAGCGCCGCTCGGCCCCCATGAGGACCTTGTCCTTGGCCTCCTCGAAGTCCTCCATCTCGACCTTGTCCTTGTCGCGGCGGGCCGCGATCAGGGCGGCCTCGTTGACCAGGAACTCGAGGTCGGCTCCGGAGAACCCCGGGGTGCCGCGCGCGATGATCTCGAGGTCGACGCCGCCGAGGGGGACCTTGCGGGTGTGGACCTGCAGGATACCGATCCGGCCGCGCAGATCGGGCCGGGGCACGACGATGCGGCGGTCGAAGCGGCCGGGGCGCAAGAGCGCCGGATCGAGGACGTCGGGGCGGTTGGTCGCGGCGATGATGATCACGCCGTCGTTGGACTCGAAGCCGTCCATCTCGACCAGCAGCTGGTTGAGCGTCTGCTCGCGCTCGTCATGGCCGCCGCCCAGGCCGGCGCCGCGGTGGCGGCCGACCGCGTCGATCTCGTCGATGAAGATGATGCAGGGCGCGTTCTTCTTGCCCTGCTCGAACAGGTCGCGGACGCGGCTGGCGCCGACGCCGACGAACATCTCGACGAAGTCCGAGCCGCTGATCGAGAAGAACGGCACATCATCAGGACGCCCTTGGGGATCCGCCCGCCCAGCCTGGTGAACTTCTTGGGATCCTTGAGGAATGCGATGATCTCCTCGACCTCGTCCTTGGCCTCCTCGACTCCGGCGACGTCCTTGAACGTCACCCGGTTCTGGTGGTCGGACAGGAGCTTGGCCTTGGACTTGCCGAAGCTCATCGCCTTGCCGCCGCCCGACTGGAGCTGGCGCATGAACAGGAAGAAGATGCCGACGAGGAGCAGCATCGGCAGCCACCACACCAGGACCTGCGGCCAGATGCTCGACTCGTCCTTGGACTTCACCGAGTACGCGATGCCCTCGTTGCGCAGCTTCTCGGTCAGCGTGCCGGGGAACTCTGCGTACACCACCTGCTTCTGGCTGGTGTTCCGCATCGTGAGGACGTAGCGGGCGTCGTCGTGGCCGCGCGGCTCGATGGTGATCCGCTCGATCCGGCCCTTCTCCTCGGCGTTGTTGATCAGCCCGACGAACGCGGTGACGTCGAGCTCCTTCTCCTTGCTCGAGGAGTCCGTGAACATCGAGTAGATGCTCACGAACATGAGGATCAGGATGGCCCAGATCAGGATGGTCTTGTGGGATTGGCGCAACGGCAGATCCGGGGGGTCAAAAGGGACGTTTGTCCTCTAGCATGAGGCGTTTGGACAGCGTTGCAAAGTCCCTTGTTGTCAAAACTTCCCGTCTGATCGGGCGGGGATAGGAAGATCAGCGCACGGCTCTCCAAAGGCCGCGCCGAGGTGCTCGGCCCACACGATCGTCGCGTCGCTGGAACGCACCAGCACGCGAGCCTGCGCGCGCGCTACGCGGGGCACCTTGGCATCGATGTAGAGGTCCGACAACTTGCGGGATCGCCCCTTGAGGCGAGCAGGCCTCATGCGATCGCCGGCGCGCCAGGTGCGCAGCTCGTATCCAGCGTGAGGTGCCGCCAGCGCAGCCTGGGTGGGTTGGTCGCGGCCGGCGACCGACACGACCCCGTACGTTCGCACGATGGCGCCTCCGCGGACGTCGACCGACATCTGGCCGCGGTCGGCGGCGGTGGTGAGGCGATCGAGCTGCTCGAGGTGCACGGCGTCGTAGTCGAGCCCGGCGGCCTCGAGCGCGAGCGACAGGGCGCGCTTGCGGATCGCGACCGGCTGCGCCGCGAGCGCCGCGGCGTCGATCGGGAACCGCGCGAACGGCCGCGCCAGGCCGTCGATCACCTCGAGCCATTCGGCGGCGCTGCTCGCGAGGCGGACCAGCGCGGCATCGAGCCGCGGGTTCTCGCGGCGCAGCGCGGGCAGCACGTCGCGCCGCACGCGCACGCGCGCCAGACGGCGGTCGTCGTTCATCGGATCGTGCCAGACCGGCAGCCCGCGTGCGGCGGCGTAGGTGTCGATCGCGGCGCGATCGATCGCGAGCAGCGGGCGCATGAACCGGCCCCGCTGCGCCGGGATCGCCGCCAGCCCCGCCGGACCGGTGCCGCGCAACAGCCGCAGCAGCACGGTCTCGGCCTGGTCGCGCGCCGTGTGGCCGAGCAGCACGCACGCCAGGCCGAGCTCGTCGGCGAGCGCGTCGAGCGCCGCGTAGCGCGCCTGGCGGGCCGCCGCCTCGAGTGAGGGCCGCCGCGCCACCGCGACACTCCGGACGACCGCCGCCGCGCCCTGCTGCCGCGCCCACGCCGCGACCCGCGCCGCCGCGTCGGCCGCGCCGGGCATCAGGCCGTGATCGATCGTGACCACCACCACGTGGGCCGGGCCGGCGACCCGGATCGCCGCATCCGCCAGGACCAGCGAGTCGGCGCCGCCCGAGCACGCCACGCCGTACAGCCCCGGCCCGACCCGCCCGATCTGGGCGTTGACCGCAGCAATGAGGCGATCTACAGGCGGCGTGGTAGTCATGACCGCAAGTAATCTACCCGCTCCTCCCGCGCTCGGCCCGCTCGACCGGCTGCGCGCCCAGCTGGTCGGGCCGCGCGGCTATCGCCGGATCGACGCGCTGCTGTCGTCGGACGACGCCGCGGCCGCGATCGCCCAGCTCACGCCCGCCGAGATCTTCGAGCTCGTCCACGAGGTCGGCTTCGAGGACGCCGCCGACCTGATCCACCTGGCCACTCCCGAGCAGATCCAGGGCTGCGTCGACCTCGACGGCTGGACCAAGGACCAGCTCGACCTCGCGCCGCTGGCTCCGTGGCTGTCCGCGCTGCTCGACGCCGGCTTCGAGAAGCTCGGCGAGGTGTGGCGCCAGCTCGACGCCGAGCTGCGCGCGCTGATCGTGCAGCGCCAGGTCAAGATCCACGATGTCACCCTCGGCGAGCAGCCCGACGACGACAGCGACGCCGCGATCTTTCCGACCCCGGACAGCTTCTTCCAGCTCGAGCTGACCGGCGACGACGACAGCCAGCGCCTGATCATGCGGATCGTCGAGGACCTCTACCGCGCCGATGGCGACCTGGCGCGCCACGCGATCATGTCCGCGCGATCCGAGCCGCCGGCCGAGCTCGAGGAGACCTGTTACCGCTGGCGATCGGCCCGGCTCGCCGATCTCGGCTACGTCGACTTCTACGATGCGCTCGATCTGTTCCGGCCGCTCGAGCCCGCGCAGGTCCAGATCGGCGAGGGTTCGCACGATCACATCCTCGGCGAGGACACCCGCCTGCCCGTCGTCGTCGCCGAGGCCGAGCGGATCGAGAGCGGCCTGCTCGTGCTGGTCAACAAGGTCCTCGCCGCCGGCCGCGCGCGCCCCGGCCAGGCCGAGGTGCTGCGCCGCGGCGCGCTGTACGCCACCTCGACCCTGTCGCTCGGCCTCGAGACCGTCGCGCGCGGCGACGTCGAGCGCGCCACGCAGGCGCTGACCTCGATCGGCATGGAGCGGCTGTTCCGCGTCGGCTACACCGTCAGCCACAAGCTCGCCAGGCTCGCCCAGGCGCTCGCGCCGCGCTCGGTCACCGCCGGCTCGCCCGCCCGCGAGCTGGTCGCCGCGCTGTGCTCGCCGCGCCCGGTCCGGCCGTTCGAGTCGTCCGCCGATCTGCGGCGCGCCGGTGCGCTGCTCACCGAGCTCGCCGTGCGGATCGCGCTGGTCGAGGGGCTCGGCGTCGATGTCGTCGCCGCCGGCCAGGCCCCCGAGCCGCGGCCCAGCCTCGACGACCACATCCGGACCGCCCTGGCGCGCGCGGTGGTCGGCGGCGAGCTGCGCGGCGAGGCGCTGTCGCAGCCCGAGCTCACGGCGCTGCGCGACCGCGGCATGGTCGACGACCGGCTCACCCCCGCCGCCCGCGAGGCCGGCCACGCCGCGATCCGCGGCCGGCTCGACGCCACCCAGCTCGCGGCCTCCGGCCCGATCGTCACCCGGCTGGTCGACGGCTGGCTCGACGATCTTGCCGCGATCCTCGGCAGCGTCGCCGACGCCGAGATCGACC
>VBLP01000183.1:0-6521 GCA_005887925.1 Deltaproteobacteria bacterium
AACACCGGATACAGCCGCGGCTCGGCCCCGGCGTCGCGCCCGTCGCGCAGGTCACGCGGCATCGGGGACCTCGCCCGGCTGGATCACGTGCAGGCCGCACTCCTTCTTCGACCGGCCGCGCCACCGCCCGGCGCGCGCGTCCTCGCCGGGCAGCACCACCGCGGTGCACGGATGGCAACCGATCGACGGATAGCCGCGGTCGTGCAGCGGGTTGTACGGGACGTCGCGGGCGTAGACGTGCCCCCACACGTCGTCGTGGGTCCACGCCACCAGCGGGTTGATCTTGAGCAGGCCGAACTTCTTGTCGTGCTCGACGACGCGGGCGTGGCCGCGCTCGGCCGTCTGATCGCGCCGGATCGCGGTGATCCAGGCGTCGAAGCCGGCGAGCGCGTGGCGCAGCGGCACGACCTTGCGCAGCTCGCAGCAGCGATCGGGATCGCGCTCCCACAGCCGCGGGCCGTGCTCGTCGGCCTGCTGCTCGACGGTGTGGCTCGGGCGCACGCCGCGGATCATGATCCCGTAGCGGCCCTCGAGCTTGTGCCACAGCTCATAGGTCTCCGGGAACAGGAGGCCGGTATCGAGCGTGAACAGGTCGACCGGCAGGCCTTCGCGCGCGATCAGATCAATGATCACGCAGCCTTCGGCGCCAAAGCCGGTGGCGAACGTCAGCTTGTTACCGAGCTCGCGGCTGGCCCAGCGCAGGATCTCTGCGGCGGGCCGACCCTCGAGCTCGCGGGACGCGGTGGCGACATCGATGGTTCGGGTCATACGTCCGCCATAACGGATATCTGTCTATACCCTGGGCGGACGAACTGTCAACGATAACGGATGCGAGGTCTGCTGGTCCAGCGCGATCGTCGAGCCGGCTGCCAGCAATTCCAGCTGCCTGCGACGGGCGGGCCGTCGTGTCGGACCGCTGTGCCGGCCGTTCTCGCAGGACAACGTGCTGCGCGCGCGACGCGCGCTACCGGCGCTTGAGCTGGTTGATCGCTTCCTTGGCGCGCTCGCGGTTGGGGTCGTCCTTGGGCGCGAGCTTGAGGAACTGCTCGTAGGCGTCGATCGCCGGGCGGTTCTTCTTCCGGGCGGCATTGGCCTTGGCGAGGTACCAGTAGTTCGTCGGGTTCTTGGGCTCCGCCGAGCTTGCCCATCGCCTTGGGGAACGGCGGCTCGAGCTCGACGGAGCGGCGGTACGCGCGGATCGCGTCGTCGAACTGATCCTGGACGCGATAGATCTCGCCGTAGGCGTACCAGAACCGCGATTCGTTCGGCGCATACTTCACCGCGTTGCCGAACGCGGCCTGCGCCTCGGCCTGCTTGAGCTGCTTGTTGTAGAGCACGCCGAGCTCGAAGTACGCGCGGCCGTTCCTGGGATCGAGCTCGATCGCCTTGTCGAGGTAGGTCTTGGACTCCTCGAACTCGCTCTGATCGCGCAGCGCCATGCCGAGGAGCACGTGGGCCTCGGGATCGTCCGGCGCGTTCTTGAGCGCGGAGCGGAACTCGAGCGCGGCCTTGTTGACGTCGCCCATCTGGTGCAGCGCCGAGCCGAGCGCCATGTGGTACTTCGCGTTCGACGCATCGAGCTGCACCGCCTTGCGCAGCACCTCGACGCCCTCGTCCATCCGCTCGAGCATGACCAGCGCGCGGCCCTTGCAGTCGTAGCCGCGCGGGTCGTCGGGCGAGAGCTGGACGAGCTCGTCGGCCTTGCCGAGCGCCTCCTGGGGCTTGTTGGCGGCGAGCAGCGCGTCGGCGTAGAGCGCGTAGCCCTTCCCCTCGGCGGGGTTGTCGCCGTAATACTGCTTGGCGACGGCGACGGCGCGGCCGGTGCGGCCGGCGTGGATCAGGAAGTCGACCCACTCCTGGAGGATCTCCCATGCCAGCTTCGGCGACTCCGCCGCGTTGGCGTAGGCCTCGCCGTACGAGCGATCGGCCTGGTCGAGCTTGCCGGCATTCGCTTGATCCCGCGCCTCGGTGACCAGCTGCTTGGCGGTCTTCTGCTTGGGATCCCTCTTGACGGTCTTGACGATCGTTTCGCCGCCGCTGCAGGTCGGCACCGCGACGAGCAAGGCGCCGGCGACGGCGAGCCGGAACATGACCGTGAACATCCCATGAAGGTAGCGAAACCGGGTCGTCCACGCCACCTCGGTGACCGGTCGCTGCTCGTCGGGTCGCTACTCGCGGGGATGGAGGGGAACCATCGCCGAGCGCGGCGCGCCGCGCACCCGCCGCGCGACGGCGTGGCCGATCGCGACGATCCAGTCGAGCACCGAGATCTGGCTCGCGGCCCGGAGAGGCGGCGCCACGCGCGGTGGGGGCGCGACGCGAGGCTGGGTCGACGCGGTCCGCGGGCGCGGCGCGGGATGCTCGAGCGGTGGCCGCCGCAGATGATTCCGGAGCTGCTCGTAGTCAGCCGGGTCGCCGTCGCCGTGCGGATGGATCGCCATGGGTCGAGCAAAAGCAGCGCTCGTGCCAGCCGCAACTGGCGGCTCTCGCTTGTCGCCGGTGGGCGCGCGCGCACGGTGGGCATCACTTCGTGCTGCTCGCCCCCGGCGCAGACGGCTCGGCCGTGCGCGGTCGTCCGAGCGCGAGTGCGATCGCGCCCACGATCAGCGCATTGGCGATCAGCGTGGTCAGGCCAGCGCCTCTCCCGACAGCGCCGCGCCGAGCAGCACCGCGAGGATCGGGTTGACGTACGCGTAGCTGGTCGCGACGACCGGCCGCGTGTGGCGCAGCAGCCAGTTGTACGCGGTGAAGCCGACGAGCGAGCCGAACACGCCGAGGTAAGCGACCGCGAGCCACGACGCGGCGCTGGCGTGCGCCGGCAGCTGCTCGCCGCGCGCGAAGCCGGCGATCACCAGCAGCGTCCCGCCGGTCAGCATCTGCATCGCCGACGACAGCACCGCGCTGGTCCGCCATACCCGGGCCTGGCGGCGCGACAGGATCGAGCCGAGCGCCCAGCAGATCGGCGAGAACACGACCAGCACCAGGTGCAGCGGCCGGCCCTCGAGCGACGGCCCACCCATGAGGACGAGCACGCCGACGAAGCCGATCGCGAGCGACAGCCACTCGCGCCAGGTCGGCCGCTCGCCGCCGATCGCGGCCAGCACGCCCGTCCACAGCGGCATCGTCGCGCACACTACCGCGGCGCCGCCCGACGACACCGACTGCTCGGCGATCACGACGAAGCCGTTGCCGCACACGAACAGCAGCACGCCGGCCGGCACGACGCGCAGCCACTGCGCCGCGCTCGGCCACGCCGAGCCGCGCCGCCGCGCGATCGCGAGCATCACCAGGCCCGCCGCGGAGTACCGCGCGCCGGCCATCACCAGCGGCGGCAGCTCGGCGACCGCGATCCGGATCGCGAGGTAGGTCGAGCTCCAGATGACGTACACCGCGGCGAGGCTGGCGACCAGCCGCGGATCGATCCGCGAGTGCCGGGCGAGCGGGGTGGGATCGGCCGGCGACTGCCGGGCGAGGGGCGCCGGGGCCGCGACGGCAGTGCCGGCGGCGCGAAGATCCTCCCCCGGAGGGTCCACTGCCGGTCTGTTCACGGAGATGCCAGGTACTACCGGATTCGACGTCAACACTCGCTCCAGGATGGCGTCAGGCGCCGACAAGCACAGAGACACAGAATTGTAGCCGGTACCGGTACAGCGGGGGCTGTGCTGGTCGGTGGTTCGGGAACTGTCATGGTCGGGATCGGACGCGACGAGTACACTGGTCGCGTGGTGGCAACCTCCGGAGGTTTTCTGTACGAGCATCTGGCCGCCGAGCTGGGCCAGGCGATCGATCGCGGAGCGCTGCGCGCGGGAGACCGGCTGCCGTCGGTGCGGCGGTTCGCGCAGGAGCGCAGCGTCAGCGTCGCGACGGTGCTCGAAGCGTACATGCGGCTCGAGAACGCGGGGCTGATCGAGGTCCGGCCCAAGTCCGGGCACTTCGTCCGCCGGCGCAGCGCGCTGATCGCCGAGCCGCGCCGGCCGCGCAGCTGCTCGACGCCGTCGCGCGTCACCGTGTCGGACGCGTACACCAAGATCCTCGCGGCGATGCGCGACCCCGAGATGCTGCCGCTGGGCTGCGCGACGGTCGACCAAGCATTCCTCCCCATTCAAGCGCTGAATCGCCTCGTGATTCAAGTGACGCGCGAGATGACCACGATCGGCGCGCGCTACGAGGGCCCGCCCGGGCTGGTCACGCTGCGCCGCCAGGTCGCGCGGCGCGCGGTCGAGGCCGGCGTCGCGCTCGGCGAGAACGATCTATGCACGACGATCGGTGCGACAGAGGCACTGTCGCTGGCGCTGCGCGCGGTCGCCAGGCCGGGCGACGTGATCGCGGTCGAGTCGCCGGCGTACTTCGGCGTGCTGCAGACGATCGAGGGCCTCGGCATGCGCGCCCTCGAGGTGCCGGCCAACCCGCGGACCGGGCTCGACGTCACCGCGTTCGAGGACACGCTGCGCCAGCAGCCGGTGCGCGCCCTGGTGGTGACGCCGACGGTGTCCAACCCGCTGGGCTCGGTGATGCCCGACGAGGAGCGCGAGCGGCTGGTCCGGATCGCCCGGCGCTACGACCTGCCGATCATCGAGGACGACGTCTACGCCGAGCTGGTGTTCGACGGCTCGCGGCCGCGCCCGCTGCGCGCGTTCGCCGGCCCGAGCGAGGACAGCCACGTGCTGCTGATCGGCTCGGTGTCCAAGACGCTGGCGCCGGGCTACCGGGTCGGCTGGGTCGCCGGCGGCCGCTGGCACGATCAGATCCTGCGGTTCCAGTTCAGCCACACGCTTGCGTGCCCGGCCTTGCCGGGCATGGCGGTCGCCGAGTTCCTCGCCAGCGGTGGCTACGATCGCCACCTGCGGCGGCTGCGCGCCGCGCTCGCCGGCAACATCGAGCGCTACCGCGAGACGATCGCCACCGAGTTCCCCGAGGGCACGCGGGTGTCGAGCCCGCTCGGCGGCTTCGTCCTGTGGATCGAGCTGCCGCCCGGCGTCGATGCGCTGCAGCTCCACGAACAGGCGCTGCGCCACCGCGTCGTGGTCGCACCCGGCCCGCTGTTCTCGGCGCGCCAGCGGTTCACCAACTTCATCCGCATCTCGGCCGGCGCGCCGTGGTCGGAGCGGTTCGCCGAGGGCCTGCGGACGCTGGCCCGGCTCAGCGCGCGCGAGTAGCGCGACCTGCGCGGCAACGACGTGGGTGGTCCCGCTCACCGCGGGGTTTGGTACTCTATGCTCGCACCCCGCGTTGTAGGAGCCTCCCATGCGCCTGCTCGTGCCTTCGCTCTCTCTGGCCTCGGCCGTCCTGGCGATCGGCTGCCACGGCGGCGGGATGACGTCCGACGCCGACGAAGGGCATGCGTGCATGACCAGCGGCCGCGGCGACATGTACGTCGCCGGGCTGGAGCGCAAGGGCGTGAACGATGTGTACGACTTCAAGCTGATGTCGGCCACGCCGGCGCCGCCGATGCGCGATCTCAACACGTGGGTGATCCAGATCAACTGGGAGGCCACCGGCGCGCCGGTGACCGCGGCCTCACTCGTCGTCAGCCCGTTCAACCCGGATCACCAGCTAGGCCCCGGCGCGCACACACCGCAGATCCAGGAGCTGCCCACCCCCGGGCAGTACCAGATCTCGGACATCAACACGCCGATACCGGGGTACTGGGAGATCACGATCGACGCGATGACGCCCGACAAGGTCGAGGACACCGTGGTCTACAAGTTCTGCATCCAGGGCTGACGGCGGTCGACGCCCTCAACCCTTGCCGGCAGGCGACACGCCGCGACGAGCGAGCCGGCGACCGTGTATGTAATCCGGTTCAGCAGACGTTCGACGCGTCCGTCACGTCGTGAGCCGAACGGGAATTGCACGCACCGAAAAATTCCCTCACGCGCTCGAGTCCGTGGTTGCGTGTGCGGTATCGTGGGTGTTGCCGAGCGCGATCAACCTGCATGGATGACGTGGTCGAGGTTCGGCGTTTGATAGGCACGGAGGGAACCATGATGAGATCGACTGTCTTGCTGGTGATCGCGCTCGCGGCCGGGACTGGCCACGCCGACGATGCAAAGAAGGATGCGCCCAAGCCGGCGGCGAACGAGCCGGACCGCACACGCGACCGCCGAGGTCAAGGTCGGCACCGGCGTGGAGAAGCACGAGATCGTCGGCGAGTCGGCGAGCTTCCCGGCGGGCACCACGGTATGGGTGTGGTCGCGCGTGCTCAACGGTGATGGCAACATCAAGCACGTGTGGAAGCTCGACGGCAAGGAGGTGTGGACGGCGACCTTGCCGGTCGGCTCCAAGCGCTGGTCGACCCAGTCGCGCCGCGCGATCCCCAAGGCGGGCAGCTGGCAGGTCGACGTCCAGACCGACGCCGGCGCGCAGCTCGGCACGGTGTCGTTCACGATCCAGTGAGCGCAGCTACATCGCCAGGCCGCCGTCGACGTCGATCGTCTCGGCGTTGAGGTAGTCGCACTCGATCACGAACTTGACGGCGATCCAGATGTCCTCGGGCACGCCGACCCGGCCGACCGGGATGC
>VBLP01000183.1:6613-12191 GCA_005887925.1 Deltaproteobacteria bacterium
CGACTGGCCGCGGTTGCCGTGGCGCGCCGACGACGAGATGTTGACGATCACGCCTGGCTTCTGGTCGGTCTCGACCATCTTGGCGACGGTGTCGCGCACCATCAGCGTCGCGCCGGTGAGGTTGACGCCGATCACCGCGTCCCACTGCTCCTTGGTGAGCCTGGTGACCTGGCCGGTCGCCCTGTCCTTCTTCACCAGCAGCCCGTCGCGCAGGATCCCCGCGTTGTTGACGAGGCCGTTGAGCCCGCCCATCGCGTCGGCCGCCCAGTCGACGAAGCCGCCGACGTCGGCCTCGCTCGACACGTCGAGCTTGCGGACGTGGAGCGCGCCGGGCAGGCCGCGACCCGCCTCGGCGAGCGCTGCCAGCCCGTCGTCCTTGACGTCGCCGGCGGCGACCTGGGCGCCGGCCTCGGCGAGCCGGCGGGCGAAGTGCGCGCCCATCCCCTGGGCGGCGCCGGTGACGATGATCTTCAGCGAAGAGAGCTGCATGGCGGCTTCTTACCACCGCCGCCGTGCAGCCGACTACGCCCGGCGCGCGCCTACTGGCAGGTGTGGTCGACCTTGCAGACGTGCGAGGCGCAATCGTTGTTCTGCATGCACCCGACGCCGGCGCCGCAATCGCCGGCGTGGCCGCCGGTCATGCCGAACACTGCGAAGTTCGAGGTGGAGACGTTGTCCGCGATGTCGAGATCGCCCTGCGAGGTCGCGAGCGTGTGCGTCAGGTTGACGATGCCGGTGACGCCGAGCTGCGCGGCCAGGATATGGAGGCCGCTGGCGCTGATCGCCACGCCGATCTTGATCGCCATCTGGTTGTTGGTGTCGGTCGCATCCATCGGATCGAAGATGATCTTGAGCGGATCGGTGTTGTTCGTGTTGGTGGTGAATCCGAACGTCTTCATCGTGGCGCCGTCGCGGACGGTGAAGGTGTCGGTGACCTTCATGTCCTTGGCGGCCGCGGCGAAGATCAGGCCGGTGGCCGCGCTGGCGGGAGTGAACACCGTGCAGGTGCTATTGCAGGTGCCGCAGTCCGACGTGTTGCCGTCGTCGCACTGCTCGCCCACGTCGATGACGCCGTTGCCGCAGCCCTGGAGATCGCACGCCGCCGAGCAGGCATCTCCCGGCGTACCGTTGTTGACGCCGTCATCGCAGTCCTCGTGGATCGTGCCGAGGGTGGCCTGCTTGCCGTCGCCGCACACGTTGCGCTTGCAGGTGTCGGTGCAGTCGTTGTGGATGCCGTTGTTCGTCTTGTCGTCGCACTCCTCGCCGCGCGCCTTGTTGATCTTGCCGTCGCCGCAGCTCGCGGGCGTGCAGTCGAAGTTGCAGGTGACGGTCTCGATCGGAGTCGCCGTGGTGCTGTGCGGCGGCGCGGCGGGTGCCTCGTCGCAGCCCTCCGTGTGCGTGCCGTGCATGTTGACGTGGCCGTCGCCGCAGCGGTTGACGATGCAGTCGCTGCGGCAGTCCTTGTCGTCGCCATTGCCGGCGGCGTCGTCGCACTCCTCGCCGGGGTCGATGATCCCGTTGCCGCAGCGCTGGAGCTTGGTTCTTCAGGCAGGCGCCGGTGTCGGAGTTGTTCGGGCCCAGGTCGCATTCCTCGGGTGGGGAGACGATGCCGTCGCCTCAGTCCTTGGCGACGCACGCGTTGGTGCAAGCGTCCGTGTCGATCCGGTTGCCGTCGTCGCATCCCTCCTTGAGCAGCGGTCCGACCGTGTTGTGTAGGTTGTCGCCGCACACGCTGACCTGGCAGTGCGCCGTGCAGTCCGCGTTGTCGGCGTTGGCCCCGCCATTGTCGCACTGCTCGGGGCCGGCGGCGCCCGGCGGCGTGAAGCTGTGGTTGACCTTGCCGTCGCCGCACATCGGGGTCGTGCAATCGATGTTGCAGCCGGCGGTCTCCGTCGGCGTCACCGCGGTGCTGTGCGCCGGCGCAGCCGGGGCGTCGTCGCAGATCTCGTGGTGCGTGCCGTGCGCATTGACGTGCCCGTCGCCGCAGCGGTTGACGATGCAGTCGCTGCGGCAGTCCTTGTCGTCGCCATTGCCGGCGGCGTCGTCGCACTCCTCGCCGGGGTCGATGATCCCGTTGCCGCAGCGCTGGAGCTTGCACGCCGCGGAGCAGCCCGGGCCACCGTCGCACTCCTCGACGCCGGCGTAGGTCTTGCCGTCGCCACAGGTCGCGATGAGGCAGTTGGTCAGGCATGCGCCGGTGTCCGAGTTGTTCGGGCCCAGGTCGCACTGCTCGCCGGGGCCGACGATGCCGTCGCCGCAGCTCTTGGCGATGCAGGCGTTGGTGCAGCTGTCGGTATCGACCCGGTTGCCGTCGTCGCAGCCCTCGCGGCGGGCCGGGCCGGCGGTGTTGAGCAGGCTGTCGCCGCACACGCTGAGCTGGCAGTGCGCCGTGCAGTCGGCGTTGTCGGCGTTGGCGCCGCCGTTGTCGCATTGCTCCGTGCCGGAGGCGCCCGGCGGCGTGAAGCTGTGGTTGACCTTGCCGTCGCCGCACCGCGGAGTCGTGCAGTCGATGTTGCAGTCGGCGGCCTCGGTGGGCACCGCCGTGCGGAGGTGATCGGCGGTGAGCGGCCCGCGGTCGCAGTCCTCGTGGTGCGTGCCGTGCGTGTTGGGCCGGCCGTCGCCGCAGCGGTTGATCACGCAGTCGCTGCGGCAGTCCTTGTCGTCGCCGTTGCTGGCCTGGCCGTCGTCGCACTCCTCGCCGGGGTCGATCTTGCCGTTGCCGCAGGTGAGCAGCGATCGGCAATCGGGGCTGCACGTCCCCGCGTGCGGCGGGTCGCAGACCTCGCCAACCGATGTGTCGGTAATGCCGTTGCCGCACGACTCGGTAGACTTGCAGTCACGCGAACAGCCATCGCCGTCCTTGGTGTTGTGATCGTCGCAGACCTCGCCGCATTCCCCGTCGAGGACGCCGTCGCCGCATGCCTCGAATGACTTGCAGTCCGCCGCGCAGCCCATGCACTTGCCATTGTTGGCGCCCTTGTCGCACACCTCGCCAAAGTCCGTGCGCCCGTTTCCGCACTTCTCGATCTTGCATTCGTGCGAGCAGCCATCGCCGTCCTTGGTGTTGCCGTCGTCGCACTCCTCGTCCTTGTCCATGTGAGCGTCGCCACATGTCTGGGTGTCGGTGATGCAGACAGGCTCTGCGGCAGCGCAATGCGATCCGATCGGGCAGAGCACCCCAGTCGCCTCGCACTGGGTGGCTCCCGGGCTCGTGCATGCGGCGACCGCAGCGAGGAACATGCCGAGACACAGGAGGCTCAGTTGTCGAATCAAGGCCATGGAGTTCTCCAGAGAAGTGGGTAACGAACCACGGATCGTGGTGACGTAGCGATCATTGGCAAACGCCGTTTGTGCAGTGGTGACCCGGCCCACCGCACTCACCGTCCTGCGTGCAGACCTGGCACCGGCTACCGACGCAGAGGTTGGTCGAGCAGTCGGTGCTGACGGTGCAGGCGGCGCAGGTCTGGGTGGTGCGGTCACAGCGATACGATAGACAATCGGTGTCGGTCAGGCAGCCGGTCGCGTTGGCGCAGTCACCGGCCTTGCCACCGGCCAGGTCCGACAGGAAGAAGCCCACCGCCGTCACCATGTTGGCAGTGTGCTGGTTGCCCTTGGTGGTGGGCTGGCGATTGGCCAGGGTCACGATGCCGGTCGATCCGATCACGACCGGGTCGATCCGGAGTCCGCTGCCCCTGATCGTGTTGGCGATCTGGTCTGCCATCTGGGTGGTGGTCTCCGTGCCGTCGAACTGGATGATCCCCGGACCGCTGATGTTCAACTTCGTGAACGTGACCATGAACATGGTGAGGCCATCGTCGAGGATGAAGAAGTCACCCTCGTGATACGCCGAGCCGGGAGGCGTGAGCAGGAGGCCCGTGGCGGCAGCGGCCGAGATGATGGACTTGCAGTCATCGCTGCAGGTGCCGCAGGCGTCGGCGTTGCCGTCGTCGCACGCCTCGCCGGGATCGATCCTGCCGTTGCCGCAGCGCTCGATGTGGCACTCGGCGCTGCAGACGAGCGTTCCGTCGGGGTTGCCGCCGAGGCCGAAGTCGTCGAGATCGCACTCCTCGCCCGGATCCTTGATGCCGTTGCCGCAATGCTCGAACTGACAGGTGATGGAGCAGCCGTGGCCCGGCGAGGGCGGATCGCACTGCTCGCCGCCGAGCGCACCGAGCGGGACGAACAGCGGGTTCACGATGCCGTCGCCGCAGTGCGCGGCGGTGCAGTTGGCGTTGCACGTCGTGCTGACGCCGCCATCGTCGCAGGCCTCGTGGGTGTGGTTCGCCGCGTTGTTGTTGTTGGGGATGCCATCGCCGCAGAACTCGATGATGCAGCTGCTGGAGCAGCCGTCAAAGCTCAGCGTGTTGCCGTCGTCGCACTCCTCGCCGGGGTCGATCCGGCGATTGCCGCAGCGCTGGATGTGACAGTCGGCGGCGCACGTGAAGTTGCCGGGGTTGCCGGCGGGGCCGAAGTCCTCGAGATCGCACTCCTCGCCCGGATCCTTGATGCCGTTGCCGCAGTGCTCGAACTGGCAGCTCGCCGAGCAGCCGTTGGTCTCGGACGGCGGATCGCACTGCTCGGGGCCGGGGGCATCGAGTGGCGTGAACGCCGGATTCACGATGCCGTCGCCGCACGCCGGCGTGGTGCAGTTGAAGTTGCACGCCTGGCGGTTGACGCCACCGCTGTCGCAGTCCTCGTGCGTGTGGCTCACCGGGTTGTTGTTGTTCGGTACGGAGTCGCCGCAGACCTCGAGGACGCACGCGCCGAGCGGGGACAGGCTGCCGGAGCAGCCGTCGCCGCTGACGTTGTTGCCATCGTCGCATTGCTCGCCGGGATCGAGGATGCCATTGCCGCAGCGCTGGATATGACAGCTGGCGCTGCAGATGAGGGTTCCGAGGGGGTTGCCGTTGGGCCCGAAGTCGGTGCCGTCGCACTCCTCACCGGGATCCTTGACGTGGTTGCCGCAATGCTCGAACCGGCAGGTCGCCGAGCAGCCGTTGGCCTCGGACGGCGGATCGCACTGCTCGGGGCCGTCCGCGCCGGGTGCGGTGAACAGCGGATTGACGATGCTGTCGCCGCAGCGCGCGGTGGTGCAGCCGAGGTTGCAGGTGGCGCTGAGGCCCCCGTCATCACAGTCCTCGTGGACGTGGGTGGTCGTGTTCGTGTTGTTGATGACGTGGTCGCCGCAGAATTCGAAGACGCAGCCGCCGGTGGTGAGGCTTCCGCCGGTGCAGCCGTCGCCGCTGACGCTGTTGCCATCGTCGCACTGCTCGCCAGGATCTAGCCGGCCGTTGCCGCAGCGCTCAATGTGGCAGTCGGCGGCGCAGATCAATGCGTCCGGGTTGCCGTCGGGGCCGAAGTCGGTGCCGTCGCACTCCTCACCGGGGTCCTTGACGTGGTTGCCGCAGTGCTCGAACCGGCAGTCGGTCGAGCAGCCCTTGGCCTCCGACGGTGGGTCGCACTGCTCGGGACCGGCCGCGCCGGGTGCGGTGAACAGCGGGTTGACGATGCCGTCGCCACAGGTCGCGGTGGTGCAATTGAAGTTGCAGGTCGCGCTGGCGACGCCGCCGTCATCGCA
>VBLP01000183.1:12329-21976 GCA_005887925.1 Deltaproteobacteria bacterium
ACGCCGTTGCCGCAGTGCTCGAAGCGACAGGTCGCCGAGCAGCCGTTGGCCTCCGATGGTGGATCGCACTGCTCGGGGCCTGCTGCGCCGGGGGCGGTGAACTGCGGGTTGACGATGCCGTCGCCGCAGGTCGCGGTGGTGCAGTTGAAGTTGCAGGTCGCGCTGTTGATGCCGCCGTCATCGCAGTCCTCGTGGGTGTGGCGCTGCGCGTTGGCGTTGTTCGTGACGGTGTCGCCGCAGAACTCGATGCGGCAGGCGCCGAGCGGAGACGTGCTGCCGGAGCAGCCATCGCCGCTCGTGTTGTTGCCGTCGTCGCACTGCTCGCCGGGGTCGACGCGGCCGTTGCCGCACTGCTGGATGTGGCAGTCGGCGGCGCAGGTGAAGCCGTTCGGGTTGCCGCCGGAGCCGAAGTCGTTGCCATCGCACTCCTCGCCGGGGTCCTTGACGCCGTTGCCGCAGTGCTCGAAGCGACAGGTCGCCGAGCAGCCGTTGGTCGCCGACGGCGGGTCGCACTGCTCGGGGCCTGCCGCGCCGGGGGCGGTGAACTGCGGGTTGACGATGCCGTCGCCGCAGGTCGCGGTGGTGCAGTTGAAGTTGCACGTGCCGCTGTTGACGCCGCCGTCATCGCAGTCCTCGTGGGTGTGGCGCTGCGGGTTGGCGTTGTTCGTGACGGTGTCGCCGCAGAACTCGATGCGGCAGCCGCCGTCCGCGACGGCGCCGCCGGAGCAGCCGTCGCCGCTGACGCTGTTGCCGTCGTCGCACTGCTCGCCGGGATCGACCCGGCCGTTGCCGCACGCCTCGAAGCGACAGTCGAAGCAGCCGTCGCCCTTGGTGGTGTTGCCATCGTCGCATTGCTCGCCGGGGTCGACCACGCCGTTGCCGCAGTGCTCGAACCGGCAGCGCGCGGAGCACCCGGTCGCCACCGACGGCGGATCGCACTGTTCGACGCCTTCGGCGCTCGGGCTGAACAGCGAGTTGACGATGCCGTCGCCGCACACCGGCATCGTGCAGTTGAAGTTGCAGGTCGCGCTGTTGATGCCGGCGGTGTCGCACTGCTCGTGGGTGTGGGTCGTCGCGTCGTTGACGACGCTGTCGCCGCAGAACTCGATGACGCAGGCGCCGAGCGGGGAGGTGCTGCCGGAGCAACCGTCGCCGCTGGCGTTGTTGCCGTCGTCGCATTGCTCGCCGGGGTCGACCCGGCCGTTGCCGCAGGTCTCGAACCGGCAGTCGAAGCAGCCGTCGCCCCTGGCGTTGTTGCCGTCGTCGCATTGCTCGCCGGGGTCGACCACGCTGTTGCCGCAGTGCTCGAACCGGCAGTTCGCGGAGCAGCCGCTGGCGACCGACGGTGGATCGCATTGCTCGTGGCCCTCGGCGCTCGGGCTGAACAGCTGGTTCACGATGCCGTCGCCGCAGCGCGGTGCCGTGCAGTCGGCGCTGCAGATTGCGGTCTCCGTCGGTCGGGTCGTCCGGTCGTGCACCGGGGCCTGAGGTGCGCCGTCGCAGGCCTCGCGATGGCTGCCGTGCGTGTTGGCGAAGCCATCCCCGCCCCTCGGCGTTGTTGCCGTCGTCGCAGTCCTCGCCCGGGTCGATCTTGCCGTTGCCGCAGTTCTCGGTCGACCTGCAGTCGGACGCGCAGCCGTCGCCATCGATGTTGTTGCCATCGTCGCAGATCTCGTTTCTCGGATCGTTGAGGTCTGGGTTGCCATTCGAGTCCCTGAACGGCTGGTCGGTGTGGCCGTTGCCGCAGCGCTCCACCCACTTGCAGTCCGCGGAGCAGCCGTCGCCGCCCACCGTGTTGCCGTCGTCACACTGCTCGCCGATCTCCATGTCCATGACGCCGTTGCCGCACTTCTCGAACTTGCAGACCGCCGAGCAGAAGATTCCTGTTTTCGGGTCGAGCTGGAGCGGCGTGTCGCAGTCCTCGTTCCTCGGGTCCTTGAGGTCGAGGATCCCGTTGATCTTGATCGGCTGGTCGAGGTGGCCGTTGCCGCAGGTCTCGTCCGACCTGCAGTCGGCCGAGCAACCATCGCCGTCGATGTTGTTGCCATCGTCGCAGATCTCGTTTCTGGGATCCTTGAGGTCGGGGTTGCCATTCGCGTCCCTGATCGGCTGGTCGAGGTGGGCATTGCCGCACAGATTCATATCCGAGATACAGATCGGCTGGGCGGCGGCGCAGTGCGAGCCCTGGGGGCACAAGATCCCGGTCGCCTCGCACTGTGTGGCGGTCGGGCCGCTGCACGCCGCAAGGGCTGCCGCGCACAGGCCCAAATAGAGAAGTGTCAGCTGTCGAGTAATCGAATCCATGGGGAATGCCTCCGAGAAATGGCCTGCACCTTCGCTCCCAACACCCCGGGAGACACGTGCTGTGAGATCGCGTATCGAGAATGCGAGTCCGACGTCGGGGACCTAGAACCGGCCGAGGACCATCGCGCCGGTCATCTCGGGGGAGACCACGGGGACGAAGCTGACCGACGCGCGCTCCGCCTTCTCCTCCTCGAGATCCTCGGGCTTGATCTGGTAGGCCTCGCGGCGGTTGAGCCACAGGATCACGGCTCCCGTCGCGATCACCGCACCGGCCACGCCGTAGCCGACATAGCTCAGGGTCCGCTTGGTGTCGCCGCTCTTGCGCATGTCCACCAGGCCCGGTGTGATCGCGCACGGGCCGCTGTCGCTGCATCGGGCAACCGCGGTGTCGTACGCTTGGTAGTCCGAGCTCGAGGATGCCGCCGACGATGCCGGCCAGCGCGCCGCCGCCGAGCACGAAGTACGGGACCTTGGAGCCGCAGTTCCACTTGTAGCGATAGCGGGTGAGCTCCTGGAGCGTGTAGAGCTTGAGCTCGATGCGGAAGGTCTCGCCGGGGCCGATGAACGGCGCGGTGACGCGCGCGTTGTAGCCTTCCTTCTCGCCGTAGAACGTGTGCTTGCCGACGCGGACCTTGGCCTTGAAGGTGCCGGGGGCGACGAACGCGTCCTTGCCGTCGACGGCGATCTTGGCGCCGGCCATGCCGCACGAGACCTCGACGTCGGCGAGCTGGCCGGCGACGAGCTTGAGGTACTCCTTGGCGTGGTCGAACTTGTCCTTGCCGAGCGGATCCTCGCCGTACTGGACCGCGAGGTTGAGCTGATCGAACACTTCGATCGGCTGGTCGAGGTTGATCAGCGCGAGCGCGAGGTTGTAGTGGATCGCGGGGTGGTCCCAGCACTTGAGCGCGTCGCGGTAGCGCGCGACGGATTGCGGGAACAGGCCGTTGTTGAGCAGGTCGTTGCCCTGATGGAACGCGGCCTGCGCGCAGTCCTCGCTGACCCGGGACACCGTCTTGGGGCCGCCGAGGGTCTCGTTGGCGCCGGCCTTCTCGTCGGTCTTCATCGGCGCGGGCTTGGTCGGCCCGGGTTTTCCGGGGTCGGCCGGCGCGGCGCGGGTCGGGCTCGGAGCGGGCGGCTGGGCCGGGGGCGAAGCGGCCGGAGCCTGTGACGGCGCGGCCGGTGTCTGCGGTGTGGCGTCTCCGGACGGCGCGCTGGCGTCGGGCGTCGCTGCCGGCTGCTTGTCGCCGGACTTGGGCGCGGTCGCCGGGGCCTTGCGCTTGGCGGGCGCCTTCTTGGATTGAGCGTAGACGACTCCAGTGCTCAGCACGAAGCTGAGCCCGACGGCGAGGGCCTTGATCACGGTCGCTCCTGGTGGGGGAGGTTACTTGAGAGGTTTGAGTTTCTCGGAATCTTTCTTGCTGAAGTCCTTGAGATCGTTGATCGCTTTGCTTCCGATCGAGTTCTCGAGCTGGATGCGGCGGTCGCGCTCCTTGTCGAGCTGCTTCTGCAGCTCGCGGTTGGCCTGCGCGGTGGCCTCGCGGGCGGTGATCGCCTCGTTCTCGGCCTTCTCGGCCTTGCGCTCGTTGGACTCGGCGAGGCGCTGCGCGTGCTCGGCGGCCACCGCGTTGGCGTTTGCGGTGTCGCGCTCCTTGATCAGGTCCTCCTTGGACTTGACGAGCTCGCCGGAGACCTCTTCCTTCTGCGCGGTGACGATCTGGGTCTCCTGCACCGCCTTCTTGGTCTCCTTCTCGGCTGCGAGGCGCGCCGCCTCGGCCCGCTCCTTCTGCTCGAGGCGGTCCTGGGCCTCGTGCTGGGCGGCGATGGCCTTGGCCTCGTTCTCCTTGGCCGCGGTGCGCGACTTCTGGACGATCACGAGCAGGACCATGGTGGCGATGACGATCATCGACAGCGTGGTGAAGCCGGTGATGATCGCGGTGCGCCTGCGCCGGGCCTGCGCCGCCTCGTAGTGGATGACGGCGTCGAGGAAGCCGCGCTCGACGTCGGACAGCGGGCCCTTGTAGCGGGCGCGGAACTTCCTGGCCTCGGCGGCCGAATCGCCGCGCCACAGCAGGCCCGCGTCGAAGTTCTTCTGCTGCCACTGGCGGGCCGCGACGCGGAGCTGATCGACCAGCTGTGCGTCGTCCTGGTTCTCGTCGAGCCAGCGCCGCAGGGTCGGCCAGCCCTGGACCAGCGACTCGTGGACGATCTCGACGGTCGAGCCCTTGCCGCCCTCGAGCGCCTGGACGACGAGCAGGCGGGCATCGACCATGTGATCGATCAGGCGCTGGACC
Source organism: Deltaproteobacteria bacterium (assembly GCA_005887925.1). Lineage (GTDB taxonomy): Bacteria > Myxococcota_A > Polyangia > Haliangiales > Haliangiaceae > JABFXX01. Next base: position 16,925 of record VBLP01000183.1, read on the forward strand.
TCGCCGACCTCGCGCGACAGCTCGCGCAGCTCGGAGATCGGGACGATCGCGCGGGTGCGCTCGGCGGTGACCAGGCGCAGCAGCACGGCGCGGACCAGCGGCGCCTTGTTCGGGCCGATGTCGGTGACGACGCGGTCGGCGTGGCTGGCGAGCGCGCCGGCGACCCCGCCCAACGCGGCGTAGCTCTGCGCGGTGAGCAGGCGGCGCGCCACGTCGCGGGTCTCCCACAGCTTGGCGGCGGTGAACTGGAGCAGCGGCAGCGCGCCCGGTGTGGTCTCGAGGTGATCGAGCATGTCGTCGACGATGTCGGGCCGCTCGAACTGGAACCCGGCCATCTCGGCGGGCTGGGCGATCGCCTCGCGCAGGCCCTCGCGGCTGGGCGGGCCGAGGAAGATCAGGCCCTGGCTGAGCTCGGCGACGAACTGCTGGTCCTCGGCGACGCGGTCGAGGAAGTCGCTGCGGATCGACAGCACGACGCGCAGCGGGCTGGTCGCGTCATCGGCGACCGCCGCGAGGCACGCGGTGAACGCGGCGCGCTCGTTGGGATCGCCGACCAGGGTGTAGAGCTCCTCGAACTGATCGACGAACAGCAGGATGCGGCGGCTGTCGCGGCGGGCGCGCACGCGCATCAGGTGGCCGAGGTGGCCAGGCTCGCGCCGCAGCTTGTCGACCAGCTTCTGCTGCTCCTCGACCTCGTCGGCGAGGTTGGCCGCGGTCGCGACCATCGGCGCGACGATGCCGGCGAGCGCCTCGAGCGGCTTGCGGCCGGGCCGCACGACCAGCGTCTCCCAGGTCTCGCCCGAGCGCTTGAGCGCGGGGACCAGGCCGGCGCGGACGAACGACGACTTGCCGACGCCCGAGCTGCCGACGACCGCCATCAGCGGCCGGTCGCGGATCCGGGTGACCATCGCCGCGATCTCGCGGTTGCGGCCGAAGAACTTGCCGGCGTCGCTCTCCTGGAACGATGACAGTCCGGCGTACGGACTCTCGTCGATCTGCAGGGTCTGGGTGCGGCGGCCGGGGAGAAACACCTCGAGCGCGGCGAGCAGCTGCGCGGCCGACTGCCAGCGCTGCTCCTTGATCTTGAGCAGGCAGCGGTCGACGATCTGGATCAGCTCGCGCGGCACGTCGGTCGGCGCGGCCTCGGTCATCGACGGCATCGGCAGCTCGAGCATCGCGGTGACGACCAGCTGGTTGCCGTCGAGCGGATGCAGCGGGTGGCGGCCGCAGATCATCCGGTGCAGGAGGATGCCGGACGCCCAGATGTCGGTGAGGTGATCGATCTCGATGCCGATGCCCCACTGCTCGGGCGACATGTACTTCAGCGTGCCCATGATCGTGCCGTGCCGGGTCAGCGCGGTGTTGGCGCCGGTCGCGAGCTCGAGCGGGCTGGGCATGCGCGGGGCGCCGGGCTGCTGCTCCGACGGGTTCTGCGACTGCTGCAGCACCTTGGCGATGCCGAAGTCGAGCACCTTGATCGTGCCCGACTCGGTGATGAAGATGTTGTCGGGCTTGAGGTCGCGGTGGACGATGCCCTGCTCGTGCGCGCACTGCAGCGCGCGCAGGATCGAGCACATGATCTCGACCGCGCGCGTGTAGGGCAGGCGCTGGCCGTTCTCGGTCAGGTGGGTCAGCGGCTTGCCGCTGAGGAACTCGAGCACGATGTACGGCGCGCCGTTGTGCTCGCCGACCTCGTAGATCACGACGATGTTGTCGTGCTGGCAGCGCGCCGTGGTGCGCGCCTCGACGAGGAAGCGCTGGGTCAGCTCGGGCTGGTTGGACTGCAGGAACTTGATCGCGACGCGGCGGCCGAGGCGGAGATCGCGGGCGAGGAACACGGTCCCCATCCCACCCTCGCCGATCATCTTGATCATCTCGTACTGGTTGATCCGGACGCCGGGATGAGGCACCGCGCTGCCGGGGTGCACGCCGGTGGTGCCGCCGGTGCCGAGCTTCTCCCACGACTGGTCCCAGGACTGGCTGAAGCCCTGCGCGCTCGACGGGGTCCGCGCGCGCTTGGCCTGCATGGTCTGCGCTTGCGGCGGCGCGGCGTGCTGGGTGGTGGCCTGCGGGGGCGCCACGGTCGCCGGGCCCGGCATCGGCGTGCCGCCCGCGGTGTTCACCGGCGGCCGAGGCGCGCCACCGGCGGGGTTGAGGCCGAACTGGCTCGCGCCGACGCCGATCAGCGTGCGGGGCTGACCGGAGGGGCTCGGCGCCGACGGCCCTGTTCCGGTTCCGAGCACCACCGTGGGCTCCTGCGGATTGCGGATCGCGTCGGGTGGATTCGGAGCGCCGCCGCTTGCCGTACCGGCGACGGGGGTGGGGCCCGGCTGTGGCCGTCCACCCACGCGAGTGTTGTCCTGATCGCTCATACCTGTGGCCTCCGCAAAGCTGCGCGCACCCCTACTAAAAGATGTCGAGTCCCCAAACGGGGCCCATAGTACATGAGGCGAGCGTCAGATCGGAAAACCGACAATCGATTTGCGTCGTCGATCCGGGGAGGGGGACGATTTGTCCGCGCGCCGGCCGGACGGCGCCGACGCCGCGGCGCCGATCATCCGTCGTAAATCCGGGAGATCACGAGGCTCGCGGGAGCAGTCCCGCAGCGAATCGCCGCAGGCCTACGGAACCGGCCAGCGGCGCGATTTCGCCGTGTGAACCCGCGAAATCCGATTGCATGCCTCGAGCGCTACAGAAACCATAGCGGCTTCGCGCCGGCGAACAGCACCGCCTCGCTCGCACCCCAGTCGGAGACATCGATCTCGAGCATCAGGCCGCGATGCACGGTCTCGTCGTGGGGATGGATGTCCTAGACCTCGCCGTCGAGCACGGCCTTCACGGTGCCGACCTTGTGGCACCACACCAGGCCCCATGCGCAGCCGTAGATCGGCGTCCCGATCTTGACGTTCTTGAGGTTCTGGTTGGCGACGAAGGCGAGCGTCACCTTGTTGTCGATCGCCTTGAGGTACGGCGACTGCGCGAGCCGGTTGACGACGGCGTCCTGATCCTTGATGCGGAGCTTGAGGCTGTCGATGCGCTGGCCGAGCGGCACGCGCTTGCCGGCCATGTTCTCCTTCTCGAGCCGCGTCTTCTCGAGCTCGCGGCGCAGCAGCCACTGATCGCCCGACCGCGGCGCGTCGGCCGCGCTGCCGACCTCGGCGATGAAGGTGTCGTCGGCCGCGATCACGCGCTCGAGCTCGAGGAGCTGGCCCTCGACCTCGAGCTTCTCGGTGGCGAGCTGGCTCGCGCGCAGCTTGGAATCGGCGAGCTGGGTCGACGCCTCGACGACGCGCTGGTACGTCGGCGACAGCACGACCGGGCGGACCCAGGTGTGATCGAAGAAGTAGAAGATGTTGATGATCAAGAAGCCGACCAGCCCGACGAGGATCGCGGTCAGCGCGACGAGCCCGGCCATCTTGTAGATCCGGACGATCGACGGCTGGAGCGCGATCCAGAATCGCGGACGACTCGATCGAGGTTGCATTTCCATGGTCCTTACCACACCTAGGCAGCGGGCAGCTGCGCGTGCGATCGCGCACGCGCGACGGCGGGCGCCGCCTCGCCGACGCGGATCTCGGTGCTGATCGCCTCGCGGATCGGCTCGGCGGGCTCGAGGACCGGCTCGGCGTGGTTGCGGGTCTCCCAGCTCGCGGTGTCGAGCGTGAACAGCGCGAGCGGCGTGAGCAGCGCGTACGTCACGGGCATCAGCAGCGACAGCGGGATGAACGCGAGCGGACCGACGCGCTCGGCCTGCGGCAGCTTGCGGTTGCGCCAGCGATACAAGAGGCCGAAGAACACGACCGCCTCGGTGTGGAGCACGAGCGCGGGGAAGAACTTGTGGGCCGCGAGCGCGCGGACCACGGCGATCGGGTACACGAGCAGCAGCGCGAACAGCGAGAAGAAGTGGATCGCGAGCACGGGGTTGAGCCGCCACACGTGGCTGAACCCGCCGGCGTAGTCGACGATGTTCGAACGGCGCCAGCGCAGCTGCTGCGAGAAATATGCCGAGAGCGTCGACGGCACGAACGTACGGCAGCGCGCCTCGAGCGTCATCGTGGTGAGGTAGCCGGCCTTCACGATCTGGCGGGTCAGGAAGCGATCCTCGCCGTACTTGATCGGCACGCCGAGCACCGAGCGCCGCTCGAGCACCGGCTCAAGCTCGATCAGCACGCGGCGGCGGTACGCCGTGAGGCAGCCCGACAGGCACATCACGCGGCGGAACCCCCACTCGAGGTTCTTGAGGAAGAAGTACGAGTACCAGTACTTCACCACCTGCATCCGCGTGAGCCAGTTCTCCTGCTTGTTGCGGACGTCGACCCAGCCGCCGACCGCGGCGATCCGGTCATCGGTGAACCGGCGGACGAGCTGACGCACTGCATCGGCGTCGACCACGACGTCGGAGTCGACCGAGACGATGAGCTCGGTCTCGGCCTCGCGAGTGGCGCGGATGATCGAGCGCCGCTTGCCGAGATTCAGCCGGTTGCGCAGCACCCGGACCCGGCCGGCCGAGCGCTTGGCGATCTGGCGGGCGTGCTCGTAGCTGTCGTCGCTGGAACAGTCATCGACGCAGATGATCCGCAGCTTGTCCTGGGGATAGGTCGAGTCGAGCAGGCTCTGCAGCGTCTCCTTGATCGCCGCGCCCTCGTTGAACATCGGGATCACGGCGGTGACGGTCGGCTCGTAGTCGTCGCGGGTCTCGTCCCAGTTCTTGCTACGCGCCAGCCGCAGGATGATCCCGGCGATGTAGCGGTTGACGAACACCACCACGGCGAGCGAGTGAACGATCACCCAGAGGACGTGGGTCGTCATCCCTGCACCCCCAGTGCGAGGCCCACGCCAACGGACGCCTGACAATCTAGTCGAGGTTTCACGGGAGGAAGCTATTCGGTAGGTGCTAAGGGAAGCCGCGGACGAGCACCGAGATGTTGAAGAAAACCTAAACGCGGTGGGTCCGAGGTCTAGTAATCGACGCAAACTATTATGCTTCGCCCGCCAACTCAAGTTGCTTGACGCACGTTGCCACCTGGATCGTGACCGAAAATACCCCCCCTC
>VBLP01000027.1:0-19548 GCA_005887925.1 Deltaproteobacteria bacterium
GCTCGAGATTCCGCCGACCGAGGCGCGGGCGATCCAGGGGTTCCTCGGATCGGACGGTAGCGCGGCGCGGCGGCGCGAGCTCGTCGCCGGGACGTGGTGGCAGGAGCGGTACCAGGATGGCCGGCGCAGCGTGGCGATGGCCGATCTGCTCGAGACGGTGCGGGCGCTGCGCGCGGCAGGTAAGCCGATCGACGTGGTCACGATCGACGACGACGGGAACGCCACGGACGCCGAGTCGCGCGAGGAGGCGATGGCGGGCCACGTGATCGCGGCGCGACGGGCGCGCCCGGAGGCGGCGCTGATCGTGTACGCGGGTAACCTCCACACCAGCCGCCACGAGATGTCGTTCCAGCCCGGGTTCCGGTGGATGGCGATGCGGGTGCTCGATGCGGGGATCCCGCTGGTCAGCCTGAACGCGCGGTGGGCCGACGGCACGGCGTGGATCTGCCGCGGCTCGGACCTCTCGGCGTGCGGCGTATCGTTCATCGGCGGTCGGGGGACCGAGGCGGGGATCCGGTTCGCGCCGTCGCCGGATGCGTCCTACGATGGCTGGTTCGGCGTGGGGTCGGTGACGGCGTCGCCGCCGGCGGGAATCCCGGCGATGGCAGAGGGGCTCGATGCGAAGATCGCGGCCGCCTGGTCGTCTCCGGAAGCGGCCCATGCCAAGGCGCGCCGGGCGTATGCCGACAAGGACTACGCGCGGTGTGCGGAGCTGCTCGCGCAGATCGCCTCGCCGGATGCGGGGATCGCCTACGACCACGCGTGCTGCCTGGCGCTCGCCGGACGCAAGGACGACGCGCTGGCCCGGCTCCGCGAGGCGATGGACGCGGGGTTCAAGGACCTGGCGCACCTCGAGGCCGATCCAGATCTGGTGTCGCTGCACGACGATCCGCGCTGGCCGATCCGGAAGTGATCGGACAGGCACGGTGGCCTAGGCCGGCAGCACCTGCACGGCGGCGAACTCCGGTACTCGATCGCGGAGCCTGGCGAGATCGTCGAGATCCGAGGTGTAGACCGTGTCGCCGCGCAGCGCTGCCGAGGCCATCACGATCGCGTCGATCGTGCCCGCGCCGGGAACGAGGCCCACGGCGATCCCTGCCAGCCGCGCTGTGTGTACGCCAAGCGCTTCCACGCGGACGGAGCGCAGGATCGCGGCTCGCTCCTTCTCGTGTGCGCCACGGCGCCACCATTCAGCGATCACCACCGTCGGTACGACGATCGGGACGTCATTCTCGATCGCGGTGACGAAGACCTTGCGGATCGCGTGACGGCGGCGCTCGAGGCCGATCAGGGCGCCGGTGTCGAACGTGAGGCTCACGTCATCGCCGCTGGCGCCGGGGTTTCTGTCGGGCCGGCACCGCGCGCGGCGACGCCCAGAGCGCCAGCAAGTCGCGCTGTTCCTCGGCGGTCGGGAAGTCCTCGGGCTCGAACGTCGCCAGCACCTGCCGCGCCGCCTCCAGCCGCCGCCGCTCCTCGATCCGGGCGCGAACGGCGCCGGTGACGAACGCGGACAGGCTCACGCCGTCCTGTTCAGCCGCCGTCCGTGCGAGCCGCAGCTCGTCGCGACCGAGCGCCACGCTGATCTTCTCGGTGACCGCCATGCCGCGACCATAGCACGGTAGGAGCGCATTCCTACTGCGGATGGCGTGAGCCGTTCTCGCAGTCGCAGGCTGCGGTGAGCTGCCGGTCCAAGGCTGCAATGATTGCGCAGCCTTCACAGGCTTGCATCCGGGCCGCGGATCGCCCCATCTAAGGGGCATGGCCAGACCGCATGTCGTGGTGATCGGAGGGGGCTTCGGCGGCCTGGCGGCGGCGCAGGGGCTGGCGGGGGCGCCGGTGAACGTGACGTTGATCGATCGGCGGAACCACCATCTGTTCCAGCCGCTGCTGTATCAGGTGGCGACGGCGGCGCTGAACCCGAGCGACATCGCGTATCCGATCCGGGCGGTGCTGGCGCGGCAGGGCAATGCGAGGGTGCTGCTGGCGGCGGCGAAGGCGATCGATGCGGCGAGCCGGCGGGTGGTGCTCGACGACGGCGAGCTGGCGTACGACTACCTGGTGGTGGCGACGGGGGCGACCCACTCGTACTTCGGCCACGATGACTGGGCAAAGCTGGCGCCGGGGCTGAAGTCGGTGGAGGACGCGCTCGAGATCCGGCGGCGGATCTTCCTGGCGTACGAGGCGGCGGAGCGCGAGGCGGATCCGGTGGCGCAGCGCGAGTGGCTGACGTTCGCGGTGGTGGGCGCGGGGCCGACGGGGGTGGAGCTGGCGGGGGCGCTGGGCGAGATCGGGCTGCAGACGCTGGCGCACGACTTCCGGACGATCGACTCGACGCAGGTCCGGGTGCTGCTGTTCGAGGGCCGCGACCGGATCCTGGGGACATATCCGGAGAAGCTGTCGGCGGCGGCGCAGCGCGCGCTGGCGCGCCGTCACGTGGACGTGCGGCTGAACACGCGGGTGACGGGGGTGGACGGGCGCGGGGTGACGGTGCTGGCGGGCGGGCGCGCGCGCGACGCGAGCGGGCGTGTCGAGGTGCGGCCGGATCTGTCGATCCCGGGGCATCCGGAGGTATTCGTGATCGGCGACCTGGCGAGGATGGTGATGGCGGATGGCAGCGAGGTGCCGGGGGTGGCGCAGGGCGCGCTGCAGGGCGGGCGGCATGTCGCGGCGCTGATCGCGGCGGAGGTGAGCCGCGGCGCGAAAGCACGCGAGCTGGTCCGGCGAGTCGAGCCGAGCGGAGGAGGCCAGCCGAGCGCGCCGATCGATGCGAGCGGGGGCAGTGATGGGAGCGGGCGGCGTGGGCCGAGCGAGCGGCCGGCGTTTCGCTATCGCGACAAGGGGAACATGGCGACGATCGGCCGCGCCGAGGCGGTGGTCGTGACGAAGCACTTCGCGCGGCATGGCCTCTTGGCGTGGCTTCTGTGGTGGGCGGTGCACATCGCGTTTCTGATCGGGTTCCGCAACCGGCTGCTGGTGATGTTCCACTGGGCGTGGTCGTGGCTGACGTTCAAGCGCGGGGCGCGGCTGATCACGGGGCCGATCGGGGCGCTGCCGCCGGTGCGGTCGATCGGGCGCGATGGCCGGATGGCGCTGCCGCGCGAGGCGGCCCCGGTCGCGCTCGACGACGCGCCGCCGCCGTAGGCGTCAGCTGCGGCCCTTGCGGGGGCGATCGATGCCGAAGCGGTCGAGCTTGTAGACGAGGGTGCGGCGCGAGATCTGGAGGAGCTGCGCGGCGATCTTTTGATTGCCGGCGGCGCGGGCGAGGGCGGCGATGATCTGCTGGCGCTCGACGGCGCCGGGGCCGGAGGTGCCGGGGGCGGAGGTGTGAGGGCCGGAGGCGTCGTGGAGGTGCTGGGGCGGTGGGCTGGAGGGGCGGGTGCGCCGCATGCTGAGCGCGACGTGGTCGGTGTCGATCCGGCCGGCCTCGGCGAGCAGGACGGCGCGCTCGATGCAGTTGCGGAGCTCGCGGATGTTGCCGGGCCAGGCGTGGGCGGCGAGGCGATCGAGGGCGGCACGCGACAGCTCGGGCGGCGGGCGGCCGAGGCTCCGGGCGACGGCGGTGATGAACTGGATCGCGAGGGGCAGGAGCTCGTCGCGGCGCTCGCGCAGCGGCGGGATCTCGAGGGTGACGCCGTTGAGCCGGAAGTAGAGGTCCTCGCGGAACAGGCCGGCGTCGATGCGCGCCTCGAGGTCGCGGTGGGTGGCGGCGATGAACCGGACGTCGATCGGCCGGGGGCGCAGCGAGCCGACGCGCAGGACCTCGCGCGACTCGATCACGCGCAGGAGCTTGACCTGGGTCGCGGGGGGGAGCTCGCCGATCTCGTCGAGGAACACGGTACCGCCGTCGGCGGACTCGAGGAGGCCCGGCTTGGCCTGCACGGCGCCGGTGAACGCGCCCTTGTCGTGGCCGAGCAGCTCGCTCTCGAGCAGGGTCTCGGTCAGCGCGGCGCAGTTGAGCCGGAGCAGCGGCGCGGCCGCGCGGGGGGAGCGGCGGTGGATGGCCTCGGCGAGGACCTCCTTGCCGACGCCGGTCTCGCCGAGGATGAGGACGCTGATCGTGCCGACGGCGATGCGGTCGACGAGCTGGTGGAGCCGGCGCATGGCGGGCGAGCTGGGTTCGATGGGGTGGGTCATCCGAAGGACAGGGCCTGGCGGAGCTTGCCGACCAGGAGGGGCAGGAGGTGGCGGCGCTCGGTGACGACCTCGACCATGCCGGTCATGCCGAGCTTGAGGTGGCCGCGCAGGTCGCCGCGGCCGATGGTGTCGCTGTCGAGGTCGATGCGGACGACGTAGATCGGGACCTGGCCGCCGCCGGTGGGGATCGAGTCGGCGTCGCTGCCGATCTGGGCGATCACGCCCTCGAGCGTGCCGTAGCGCTGCCAGTCGAACGCGTCGAGCCGGATCCGGACGCGCATGCCGGTGCGGATGTGGCCGACGTCGGCGGCGGGGATCGCGGCGTCGACGCGGACGCCGTCGCTCGGCGAGATCGCGAACGCGACCTGGCTGGGCTGGACGACGTCGCCGGCGCGCACGGCAACGGAGCTGACCACGCCGTCGAGGCCGGCGCGCAGGGTGGCCTTGTCGAGCTCGACCTCGAGGTTGGCCAGGGTGCGCTCGGCGGCGGCGAGCTCGGCGGTCTGGGCGGAGGCGCGCTGGGCGAGCTCCTCCTGGTGGACGGCGAAGTCGCGCTCGGCGAGCTCGATCTGGCGGCGCAGCACCTCGGCGCGCCCGGTGCCGCCGCCGACGTGGGCCGCGGCGAGCCGGCTCTCGGCCTCGCGGACGCGCTGGGTCGCCTGATCGAGCTGGCTGCGGCTCGCGGCGCCGTCGCCGACGAGGGCGGCGGTGCGCTCGCGCTCGCGGCGCGCGGCCTCGAGGGCGGTGAACTGGTCCCGGGCGAGCGAATGCATGCGCTCGGCGGCGTCGCGCCCGTCGCGCGCGCTGGTCACGGCGGCGGTGAGCCGCACGTGATCGTTGCGCAGCTGGGCCTGGTCGAGCACGGCGAGCGGGTCGCCGCGCTTGACGGCCTGGCCCTCGACGACGAGCACGTTCGCGATACGGCCGCCGGCGCCGGCGGCGACCTGCTCGCCGGAGCTCGCGGTGAACGACAGCCTGGGCGCGGACCTGGCGCGGACCCGCGCGGGGGCGCGAACGACGAGGTCGGCCTCGCCGATCGCGGCCCACGCGACGGCGGCGACGAGGAACGCGGCGAGCAGCACGACGGTGCCGGTGACCGCGGCCGCGGGGCGCTCGGGGATCACGCGCGCGAGCGTGGCGCACTCGGCGAGGCTGTACAGCCGGTGCGTCCTCATCGCCGCTCCTGGGCGACGAGCATGAGGTGGCGAGGTACCGCGGTCAGGGGCCGGGTGACCTCGTCGCACAGCTCGACACCCGGGGGCGGCCCCATCTGGGTGCGCCACAGCTCGGCGTAGCGGCCGCCGCTGGCGAGCAGCGCGTGGTGGGTGCCGGACTCGGCGAGCTTGCCGCGATGCAGGACGTGGATGATGTCCGCGTTCCGGACGGTCGCGAGGCGGTGCGCGACGATCACGACGGTCTTGCCGCGCAGCACGGTGTCGAGCGCCTGCTGGACCGCGGCCTCGGTGGTGGCGTCGAGGTGGCTGGTGGCCTCGTCGAGCAGGAGCAGGTCGGGGCGGCGCAGCACGGCGCGCGCGATCGCGACGCGCTGGCGCTGGCCTCCGGACAGCGCGGCGCCGCGCTCGCCGACCTGGGTCTCGAGCCGCTCGGGCAGCGCCGCGACGGTCTCCTCGAGCCCGGCGATCTGGATCGCGGCGAGCAGGTCCTCGGGGCCGGCGTCGGGCCGCGCGGCCATGAGGTTATCGCGCAGCGTGCCGGCGAACAGGAACGGGTCCTGCGACACCACGCCGATCCGCGTGCGCAGCGAGTCGACGTCGAGGTCGCGCAGGTCGACACCGTCGAGCAGTACGCGGCCCTCCGTCGGATCGTAGAACCGCTGCACGAGCTTGAGCAGCGTGGTCTTGCCCGAGCCGCTCTCGCCGAGCAGGGCGATGCGCTTGCCGGCTGGCAGCGCCAGCGTGATCTTGTCGAGGACCGCCGCGCGGGTGCCGTACTTGAACGACACGCCGTCGAGCTCGAGCCCGCGCGTGATGCCCGGGCACGGCAGGCCGCGGGCGTGGCCGGCCTCGAGATCGAGGTCGAGGATCTGGTACAGCCGATCGAGCGCGATGATCGCGTCTTCGAGCTGGAGGTGGGCGCCGGCGAGCCGCTCGAGCGGCTGCAGGAGGTAGCCGAGCAGCGTGTAGCAGAACAGGAGCTGGCCGAGCGACAGGGCGCCGTCGATGACGCGGTGGCCGCCGTACCACAGCACGACGATCGTCGCCGAGCCCATCACCAGGGTCGCCAGGGTCTGGGTCGAGATCCCGAGCTTCTGCTGATCGAACGCCAGGTTGAGCAGGTCGGCGAGCCGGGTCTCGCCCTCGTCGCGGCGCATCGGCTCGACGCCGAGCGCCTTGATGGTCTCGACGCCGGAGACGTCCTCGACGAGCTGGGAGTGCACGCGCGCGCCCTGCTCGAGCGCGGCGCGGGTCCGGCGCCGCGCGGCAGGCTGGTGCGCGAGCACGCTGAGCATGAGGACGGGGATGAACAGCGTGGCGACCGCGGCGAGCCGGAGGTCCTGCAGCCACAGCGCGACGAGCGCGAAGATCACCATCGCACCGTCGACGAGCATCGACAGCGTCACGCCGCCGATCGCGTCGCGCACGCGCACGGTGTCCTGGACCCGCGACAGCACGTCGCCGGCCTGGCGCAGCTCGTAGAACCGCATCGGCAGGTACAGGATGTGGCGGACGTAGTCGGACAGCAGCTGGAACCCGGCGCGCCGGCCGGCGAACGCCATCAGGTAGCCGCGCAGCGCGCCGAACGCGGCGCGGAACACCGCGATCACGATCATGCCGATGCCGAGCGCGTCGAGCAGCCCGGTCTGGCGCTGGATCAGCACCGAGTCGGACAGGTGCTGGATGAACAGCGACGTCGACAGTCCGAGCATGGTCATCAGCACCGCGCACGCGAAGGCCTCGAGCAGGAGCCGTCTGCGCGAGCTCGGCGGTGGGCGTGGCGAGCAGCACGTAGCCGGTCCACTGTGCGCAGAACGCCTCGCGGCCGCGGGTCTCGATGCCGCGCGCCGGATCGGCGACGATCACGGCGTCGCTCCGGACGCGATGGATCACGACATAATGACCGAGGCCGTCCGGGGTCCGGACGTGGGCGATCGCCGGCAGCGGGATCGTCGACAGCCCGGCCCAGTCGCCCTTGACGGCGCGGCCGCGGAGGCCGAGCTTCTCGGCGCCCTGGAGCAGGCCGAACAGGTTGGTGCCGATCCGGTCGGTGCCGGTGACGTCGCGCAGCCGCTCGCGGCTGATCCGCACGCCGTGGTGAAGCGCGATCGTCGCGAGCGCAGCCGGTCCGCAATCCGATTGATCGGCCTGGCGCACGCAGACGTACTTGCGGAACATGCGCAGCGAGCCTGCACTCGACGTACCGGTCACCAAGCGCAGCGGGAACCGCGGATCTCGGCGGCATTGAACCGGGATCGAGCAGCGCGCTTCCCATCGATCGAGACGCGGTTTGCCCGTCGGCGCGGCGGGCGGCGCGGCGCGGCCAGGTTACCGCGGGCGCGTGGGTTGCAGTCGTCCGCGGCATGTCACGTGCGACTTGCACCACGCTGGCGCTCGCGCTGGCGATCGCGCGGCCTGCGGCCGCGGATCATCTGTTGATCGCCGCGGGCGTCGGAGAGTCCGCGGCGGGGCCGGCGCCGGCGGGGGATCTCGAGCTGCGGCTCGGCGGCGCGACCGCGAGCGCGCGGTTCGAGCACGGCGCGCTGCTCCTGGTCGGCTACGACCTCGCCGTCGCGCGGCGGGCGAGCGCGGCGCGCTGGGACGATCGCTGCCTGGCGGCGCTGCGCGCGGAGGCGGCGACGGCGCGGTGCTGGGACGGCGTGGTGCGCGACGAGCCGCGCGCCGTGATCGAGCGCGCGCTGGGCGCGGCGATCGGCGTGCGCCGCGATGCCGGCCGGCTCGATGCCGTCGCGGCGCTGCAGCTCCGGCCGACCGCGGACCTGCTCGCCGACGTGATCGAGCTCGCCGCGACGGTGCCGGTCGCGGGTCGCGACGCGATGTACGTCCACCACGCGCGGTTCGCGGCGGGCTGGTTCGCCCGCGCGCAGTGGCGGGTCGCGCTCGTGCGGATCGGCGGCGAGGTCGGGATGACCGGGCTGGCGACGCGCGCCGCCGACGGCTCGGTGCGCGCCGACGCGTACGCGATCGCCACCTTCGCCGCGGCGGTGACGCTGTGATGCGCGGCTGGGCGCTGCTCGTGGTCGCGGCCGGGTGCGTCGACGAGTACGACGTCGATGTCTGGGCCGTGCTGCCGCCGATCCCGCAGGCGTGCGAGACGCTGGGCGCGGCGCGCGCGGCGTTCGACATGCATCCGCTCGACGAGCCGTCGTTCACGCTGGTCGCCGAGCCGTGCAGCGACGATGTCGGCGGCCACGGCTTCGCCGGCTTCCACGTCCGGATCGCCCGGCTGACCGCCGGAGATCACCGGCTCGATGTGGCGATCCGCGACGCGAACGACGCGACGCTCGGGCAGATCTCGCGGCCGTTCTCGCCGCACGCGCCGCTCGCGGTGCCGTTCCTGCGCGGCGATCTCCCGGGCTGGCCGGTGGCGGCGATCGACGTCCGGATCCCGGCATGCGCGCCGGGCAGCCCGATCCACGCGGTCGTGCTGACGGCGACGCCGGCGCTGGCCTCGCTGCCGGCCGCCGCGATGCAGCTGACCTGCGCGGCGCCGGCCGCGGTGACGCTGACGGTGCCGGTCGGCCCGGTGACGCTGGCAGCCGTCGGCATCGCCGCCGACAGCCAGGCCTGCTGGGCCGGCGAGCGTGACGCCAGCGCGCCGGCGGAGGCGCCGGTGACGGTCCCGCTGACGAGGAGCTGTCCATGATCCGCGCCGGGTGGAACCACCGGCACATCGAGTGCAACCGCGGCGTGGGCAGGAAGCTCTGGATCGCCGCCGTGGTCCTGCTACCGGCTGCGGTGGCCGGCGCCGCGCCCCGTGCGCTCAGCCTGCCGGACGCGCTCGCGCTCGCGCTCCGCCACAACCCGGCGCTCGCGTCCGCGCGGGTCGCCGTCGTCGACGCACGGGGTCGCGAGCACAAGGCGCGCGGCGGCTACCAGCCGACGCTCGAGCTGACCGCCCGGGCCCAGGACGCGCGCAACGATCCGCGGACCTCGGCGTTCCCCCAGGACGTGCACCGCGACCAGGCCGTGGCCCAGGCGACGTTGACGCAGCCGTTCGCCGACGGAAGCCGGCTCGCGCTGCGGGTCGAGGCGGTCGCCGGACGGAACACCGCGCGGGTGCCGGCGGGCGATGCGACCTCGGACCTGACGGTCGAGACCGTGACGCCGACGATCGAGCTGACGTTCACCGAGCCGCTGTGGGGCGGGCGGCAGGCCGGTCGGGCGGAGGCCGCCGAGCTCGAGGCGCTGTGCGGCGCGGCCGAGCTCGACGCGCAGGCGGCCGCCGAGCAGATCGTGCGCGACGTCGAGCACGCCTACTGGCAGCTCTACCTCGCGCAGCAGGAGGTCGCGATCCGGAGCCACGCGGTCGAGCTCGCGGACGGCCAGCTCCGCGTCGTCCGGGCCGAGATCGTGCGCGGCACGCGGCCGCCGCTCGCCGCGGCCGAGGTCGAGGAGGAGCTCGCTCGCCGGCGCGAGGACCAGCTGGTGGCGCAGGGCGCGGTGGCCGAGCGCTCGATCGCGCTCGCGCGGCTGCTCGGCCTGCCGGTCGACGGCGAGCTCGCGGCCGGCGACGCGCCGCGGGAGCACCCCGCGGCCGCCGCGCCGGACATCGTGCACGCCGCGCTCGCGCACAGCCCGCGCCTGGCCGCCGCGGGGCGGCGCGGCGACGGGGCGGCGTCCGCGCTCGCCCGGGTCGAGGACGAGGCGCGCTGGCGCGTCGATGCGTTCGTCCACGGCCAGCTGTCGCAGCCCGCAGACGGCGTGCGCGCCGCGCTCGAGACCACCGCGGGCTACGGCGGCTGGTCGATCGAGGCCGGGATCACGGTCCGGCTGCCGCTCGGCACCGCGGCGGCGCGCGGCGCGACCGATTCGGCGCGCGCGCAGCTGGTCCGCCAGCGGATCGAGGTCGCCGACGTCGAGGCCGAGGTCGCGGCGGCGGCGATCGGCGCGGCCAACCGCCTCGAGGTCGCGGTCCAGCGCCGCGCGGCGCTCGCGCGCTCGGTCGAGCTCGCGCAGCAGAACCTCGACGCCGAGCAGCGCCGGTGGCAGCGCGGTGACACGACGTCGTTCGAGGTCCTGCGCCGCCAGACCGCGCTCGCGGATGCCCAGCTGCGCGCCGAGCGCGCGCGGATCGACGAGCTCGCCGCGGCGACCGACGTCGAGACGCTGACCGGCGCGCTGCTCGCGAACCGTCACGTCGTCCCGGCCGATGCGCCGGCCGGACGGGCGAAACCGGGGAGGCGCGAGTAAGATAACCGGGTGGATCTCGGCGACGCCCGTACCCGCTCCCTCGTGCGCCACCCGGGAGCGCCGCGGCTCGCGGTGATCGGCGGCGGCGTGGTCGCGACCCACGCCCTGCCCGCCGGCGGCGACGTCGTGATCGGGCGCGATCCGGGCTGTGACATCCGCATCGACGATCCGTCGCTGTCGCGGCGCCACGTCCGGCTGCGGATCGCCGACCCGATCACGGTCGAGGACCTCGGCTCGAGCAACGGCACGTTCGTCGCCGGCAAGCGGCTGGCGGCGGGCGCGCCCCACGCGATCGCGGCCGACGAGATCATCACGGTCGGCGCGGTCGGGATCGTGATCCAGCAGCACGCGCCGCTCGCGCCGCAGCGCACGCTGTGGGGCCACGGCTACTTCGAGCTGCGGCTCGCCGAGGAGTGCACGCGGGCGCAGCGCGCCGGGACCACGTTCGGCGTCTTGCGCGTCAAGGCGGGCGAGCGCGACGCGGCCAACGCGCTCGGCGCGGCGGTGCGCGACATCGACGTGATCGGCACCTACGCGCCGCACGAGTGGGAGGTGCTGGTGCTCGACGCCTCGCCCGCGACGGCCGCCGAGCTCGCCGATCGGGTGCGCGCGACGCTCCCCGGCGCGTCGGTCGCGCTCGCGATGTTCCCGGCCGATGGCCACGACGCGTGGTCGCTCGGCAGCTGTGCCGCGGCGCGGCTGCGCGCGGGCCCGCCGGGCGCGGAGGCGCCGGAAGCGACGCCCCGGCTGTCGCCGATCGGGCCGATGCGCAGCCTGCTCGCGCTCGCCGATCGCGTCGCGGTCGGCGACATCAGCCTGTTGATCCTCGGCGAGACCGGCGTCGGCAAGGAGGTGCTGGCCGACCACGTCCACGCCCGGTCGCGGCGCGCGGCGGGGCCGCTGCTCAAGCTCAACTGCGCGGCGATGCCCGAGCAGCTGCTCGAGAGCGAGCTGTTCGGCCACGAGAAGGGCGCGTTCACCGGCGCGGCCGCCGCCAAGCCAGGGCTGCTCGAGCAGGCCGACGGCGGCAGCGTGTTCCTCGACGAGATCGGCGAGCTGCCGCCGGCGATCCAGGCCAAGCTCCTGCGCGTGATCGAGCAGCGCGAGATCCTGCGCGTCGGTGCGCTCAAGCCACGCGCGATCGACGTCCGGTTCATCGCCGCGACCCACCGCGACCTCGAGGCGGCGATCGCCGCCGGGCGGTTCCGCGAGGACCTCTACTTCCGGATCGCGGGTGTGACGCTGTCGCTGCCGGCGCTGCGCGAGCGCACCGACGAGATCATCCCGCTCGCCGAGCGGTTCGCCCAGCGCGCCGCCGCGGCGCTGTCGCGGGCGACGCCGGCGATCACGCCGGCCGCACAGCAGCTGCTCCTGCGCTATCGCTGGCCGGGCAACGTGCGCGAGCTGCGCAACGTGATCGAGCGCGCGACGCTGCTGTGCGACGACGCGATCGACGTCGGCCAGCTGCCCGACGACCGGATGTCGCGCCCGGCGGCGCCGGCGCCGGCCGAGGCCGCGGGGCTGGGCGAGGTCCGGGTCGCGGCCGACGCGCTCGAGCGCCAGGCGATCGAGGCGGCCCTGGCGCGCGCCGGCGGCAACCAGACCGAGGCGGCCCGCCAGCTCGGCATCTCGCGCCGCACGCTGACCAACAAGCTCAACCTGCACGGCTTCGATCGCCCGCGCAAACGCAGGTAAGATGCGGCGTGGACCCGCGAGACGGCGCGCAGGGCGCGCGCACCGACGATCCGCTGATCGGCGCGGACGTCGGCGGCTACCGGATCGTCGAGCGCATCGGCCGCGGTGGCATGGGCGAGGTCTATCGCGCGGTGCAGCGCTCGATCGGCGCCGAGGTCGCGATCAAGGTGCTGTCGAGCGAGCGAGCGCGCGACCCCGAGGTCGCCGAGCGGTTCGTCGCCGAGGCGCGGATCCCCAACCTGGTCCGCCACGACGGCCTGGTCAACGTGATGAGCCTCGGCGTGCTCGACGACGGGCGGCCGTACCAGCTCATGGAGTACCTGGCCGGCGCGTCGCTCGCCGAGCTGATCGCGCGCCACGGGGCGCTGCCGGCCGGCACGCTGTGCGGGTGGCTGCGCGAGGCGCTGCGCGCGCTGGTGCCGCTCCACGACCGCGGCGTCGTGCACCGCGATCTCAAGCCGTCGAACCTGTTCATCACGACCAGCGGCCGGCTCAAGGTGCTCGACTTCGGGATCGCCAAGCTGCTCCAGCCCGACGGGCGCAACCTGACGCGGACCGGCCACCTGCTCGGCACCCCCGCGTACATGGCGCCCGAGCAGGCCGAGGGCGCGGCGGTCGATGATCGCGCCGATCTGTTCGCACTCGGCGTCGTGCTGTTCGAGGGCGCGACCGGCAGGCCGCCGTTCGGTGGCCGGCTGGTCGAGGCGCTCGCCGGCCGCGAGGCCCCGCCCGGCGTCGGGTCGATCGCGCCGCCGGAGGCGGTCGCCGCGCTCGATGTCGTGATCCGCACCGCGATGGCGCCGGACCGCGCGCACCGGTTCGCGTCGGCGCGCGCGATGGAGGCCGCGCTCGCGGCGCTGACCGGGTTCGGGCCGGACGCGTTCGCGACGGTCGACGTCGACGCGCGCGGGGCCCGAGCGGACGCGACCCCGGGGCCCGCCGCGGCGATCGCGCCGGTGGTGCTGACCACCACGCTGCCGGGCCGACCTCCCGAGATGACGGCGCTCGAGATCCCGGCGCAGCTCGGCCGCTACTCGGTCGAGCGCACGCTCGGCCGCGGCGGCAGCGGCGTGGTGCTGCTCGGCGCAGATCCGATCGTCAAGCGCAAGGTAGCGCTCAAGCTGCTCGATCCGGTGGCCGGCGGCCGCGATCGCCGCGATCGCCTGATCGCCGAGGCCCAGGCCATGGCGCGCGTCAACCACCCCAACGTGCTCGCGCTCTACGAGCTCGGCAGCGACCGCGATCGGCTGTTCCTCGCGCTCGAGTACGTCGAGGGCAGCGATCTCGCGGGCTGGCTGGCCGGGGCGCACCGACCGTGGCGCGCGATCGTCGACATGTTCGCGGCGGCGGGGCAGGGCCTGGCGGCGGCGCACGACGCCGGCGTCATCCATCGCGACTTCAAGCCGTCGAACGTGCTGGTCGGCGGCGATGGCCGGCCGCGCGTCGGCGACTTCGGCCTGGCCGACGCCGGCGAGGGCGCGGTCGCCGCAGTTCGCGTTCGCCGCGGCGCTGTGGGAGGCGCTGCACGGCGAGCTGCCCTACGCCGGCGATTCCGCCGCGGCCAAGGCGGTCGCGGCGCGCCGGGGCGAGCTGCGGGCGCCGTCGCGCCGCGTCCCCGAGCGGGTCACCGCCGCGCTGCGCCGCGCGCTGTCGGGCCGCGCCGGCGATCGCTTTGGCTCGATGCACGCGCTGCTCGCCGCGCTCGCGCTCGCGCCGATCCGGCGGTGGCGGCTCGCGATCGCTGCGGGCGCCATCGCCGCCGCGGCGGCCGCGGTGGCCGTGATCGGGGTCGCAGCGCACCGCCCCGATCGCCCCGCCGGCCGCGCGCCGACGCTGGCCGAGATCCGCGCGCTCGACGATCCGGCCGAGGTCCTGCGCGCGCTCGACGCGCTCGACGATGCCCAGCTGGCGACCCCCGAGGCGCGCCAGCTCGCGCACGCCGCCGCGGTGCGCGGTCCGGCGACATCGTTGGACGAGCCCGCCCCGATCACCGCGCTCGCGCTCGCGGAGGGCCGGCTGTACAGCGCGAGCGCCGCCGGCATCGCGATCCGCGACCTCGGCACCGGCCAGACGCGGCGGCTGCCGGCGATCCCCGCCGAGGTCCGCGCGCTGCGCGTCGCAGGCGATCACCTGCTCGCGCTCGTCCGCGACGGCCTCGCCCGGGTCCCTCTCGACGGCGGCGCGGCCTCGCCGGTGGTCGGCTGCGTCACCGTCTCGACCGGCACCGTCGCCGCGACCGCGAGCGCCGACCTCCGCTACCTCGCGTGCCCGCGCGGCTCCGAGGGGGTCGACATCGTCGATCTCGCCGGCGTCACGCACCTGCGGCTCGCGCTCGATCAGTGGGTCGGGTTCGCGTCGGACGGCCGCGGCCTCGTGCTGCGCGACGGGAGCTTCGAGATCGTGGACCTCGAGACCGCAAAGCCCGTCGCCGTGCGGCCGGCGGCCGACGTGCGCGCGGCCGCGGCGAGCGGCGATCTGTGCGCGATCGCGACCGGCGCGCAGCTCGTGATCTGGAACATCGCGTCGGGCGCCGCCGCCGAGGTCGCGCTCGCCCGCGTCGATCACCTCGCGATCGCCGGCGCGTCGATCGTCGCCGCGTCGGAGCACGAGGTCGTGGTCCTCGACCCCGCCGGCACGCGCGAGCAGCGCTGGACCACCGACGGCGCCGTCCGCGCGCTGCACGCGACCCGCGGGGCGGCCGGGCTGCGCGTGCTGCTCGAGGAGCCGACCGGCCTGGTGCTGAAGGACGTCGGCCGCGACCGCGAGCTGGTGCTCCCCGGGGCGGTGTCCGCCGTCGCCGGCCCGGACGGCGACGCGATCGCCGTCGCCAACGGCACCCGGCTCCGGCTGTGGCACACCGAGCTCGTCGCGCCGTGGTCGATGCGCGTGCCGGTGACCGTGATCCGCAGCGCCGCGGCGTTCCAGACCTCGTACGACGGGCGGTGGGCCGCGTACGGCGACGGACCGTCGCTGCACATCGTCGACCTTCCGACCCGCGCCGTGCGCGTGCTGGCCACGCCGCACCCCGCCAGCATCACGTTCTCGCCCGACGATCGGCGGCTCGTCGTGGTTGACGACGACGGCGGCATCCGCACGTGGACGACCGATCGCCTCGACGCCCCGCGCGAGCTCGGCCGGGTCGACGGCCCGCTCGGCTTCCTCCGCGTGGCCAACGACGGCGCGCTCCAGGTCCGCCTCAAGGACGGCCCGATCACCGCGCTCGACGGCGTGCGCCCGTGCGGCCCCGACCGCGTGCTCGCCACCTCGATGCACCACGCGCTGCTGCGCACCGGCGAGCTGACATCGCTGTGCGATGTCGCGACCGGCGCGCGTCTGCCGCTGGCGATCCCCGGCTCGGGTCGCTTCGCGATGGACGACCACCAGGTGATCGCGACCGACGGCGGCCGCGCGCGGCTGTTCGAGCTTCCCACCGGACGCCCGATCGCGCTGCCCGAGGTCCGGGTCGAGCTCGCGTGGCTCGACGCATCTCGCGTGATCGCCACGCTGCCCGACGGCACCGGCGTGCTGCTGCCCGCGCGGAGCATCGCGCCCGTCGAGCTCGCCGGCTCGCGCGGCGCCGAGGTGTTCCAGAGCTTCGGCGACCACATCGCCGGCAAGGCCGGTCACGACCTCGTCGTGTGGGACGTCCGCGAGCCCACCGTCCGCCGGCTCGCCGGCCGGATCGCGAGCGATCACGCCGTCCGCGTGTTCTGGTCGGACGCCGCGCGCTCGGTCCTCACGCTCACCATGCCGACGATGCGGTACCCGCCGCCCGATCTGCAGCTCGACATCTGGCCCACCGAGGCCGCCAGCCCCGCCGAGATCCGGCGGTGGGCCGCGATCGCCCGCGGCGCCTCGCGGTGAGCTAGCCCGGATAAGAGATGCGTGCGTCGGTGCGCCAGGCACTGCTTCGTGAGCCGATCACGCACCGTCGTCGTGCTCACCGGGCGTTGAGGGCACCCTCGGTGACGGGAACGGTGCAGGGAACGCGGCGGACGGCCTCGGCGACGACGCGGGGCGGATCGAGCGCGGATTGCTGGGAAAGGAGCTGGTGGTAGGCGTCGCAGCTGGCGTCGAGGACGCTGTCGAGCTGGGTGGCGAGGACGTCGATCTCCTGGGCCTCTGCGCGCTCGTACGTGCGCTTGAGGTCGGGGAAGTCGACGGAGCCGGTCCAGATCAGATTGAGCTCGGTCTTGGCTCGCCTGAGGCGATTGTCGTGCATCGCGGCCTGCACGGCGGCGATGTGCGGCGCGGAGCGAGCTTCCTCGAAGGCGCGGGTAGCGAGCAGCTTGGCGTGCTCCGGGTCGAGGGGTTTGAGCTCATCGGCGCACCGGGCGAGCTCGGGCCATTTCCGCGCAAGCTGGAGGTCTCGGCACCGGGCGGCGAGCTGGTCCGCCGTGGCGGCGGGAGAGCTCGAGGCCGATGTGGTGGCGGAGGGTCGTGGGGACGCTGCGATCGGTGGAGAGGCCGTGCGTGAAGCGGACGCAGCCGGAGCGGGCGCCGATGCGGACGGTGCCGCCGTCGTGGAGGCCGCAGCGCGTGGGACCGGAGCCGCGGGGTGCGAGGGCGAGCCGACGTGATCGGGCGGCGCGCCGGGATGATCGGTGGCCAGGACGACGCCGACCGCCCCCGCGGCGCCGACGGCGAGAACGGCGCCGATGGCCAGGCTCCAGCGCTGCGTGGCGGTGCGCGGCGTGAACAGCATCATGGCCGCGGTGATGCGCCGGGTGGTCGATTCATGGAAGCCGTGCGAGGACGCCGCGGCGCCGATGAAGCGAGCCTCGATCGCCGGAGTCGGGGGTGGTTGCGACGGCGATCGCAGCGCGGCGGCGGGGGCGAAAGCGAGAGGGGACAGCGCTGATGGCCTGGTCGGCTCCGTCTCGGAGGGGGGTCGCGATGCGGGACGCCGGGCCGGAACGACGTGCCTCATCACGGAGAGGGCCGGCCGCACGGCGGCGGTGATGGCCTGCAGTCCCGACGCGATCGATGCGCCAGGACGCGGCGAGGCGGGTGGCGCGACAACAGCGCTGTACGCGGCGTAGCCGTGGGACTCCTGGTCCATGCACGATTCGTCCCCGCTCGGCGAGTGCTGGCCGTTCGGGGCCGGTGCCACGGACGGCGGCGAGCCGTCGCGCGCGAACCGAGGGACGACGGGGGAGCCGGTGGGGGGCGTGGCAGCGGGCCGCCGCGACGCGGGGGACAGGAGCGGCATCGTCGCCGGCGGGCGCACCGACGCAGCATCGAGCATGCGGAGGACCTCGTCGAGCTTGTGGCAGACGACGGTCATCGTCTGCGGCCGCAGACTGGGCTGCTTGTCGAGCATCTTCACGATGAGGGTGGAGAGCTGGACCGGCAGGTCGGGGGCGAGATGGCGGGGGTGCGATGGTGGAGTGTGGAGGTGAGCCGCGATGATGTCATCGCCGGTGCCGTCGACAAACGGGGAGCGGCCGCAGGCCATCTCGAACAGGATGCAGCCGAGCGCGTAGATGTCGGACCGGGCATCGGCGCTGTCGGCGCTCCGGCACTGCTCGGGCGAGAGGTAGGTGGGGGTGACCGTCGGGCGGTCGACGCAGATCCCGGCCACGCGGGCGTCGTCCGCGAGCTTGGCGATGCCGAAGTCGCGGACCTTGACGCGCTCGCCGCCGACGACCTCGGTGTCGGGGACGAGGAAGAGATTGTCGGGCTTGAGGTCGCGGTGGATGATGCCGGCGGCATGAGCGGCCTGCAGGACGTTGGCGATCTGGCGGCCGAGGCGGCAGCACTCGCCGTGGTCGAGGCGGCGCGAGGTAGGCGCAGCCGTCGTCGGTGGCACCGAAGTCGAAGACCTGCGCGATGCCGGGGTTGCGGATCACGGTGGCGACCTGCGCTTCCTGGAAGAAGCACTGGACCATGTCGACATGGATGGAAAGCTCGGGCCGCAGGATCTTCACGACCACGCGATGGCCCAGCTTCTCGTGACGACCGACGTAGACAACGCCCGTGCCGCCATCGCCCAGTCGATCCACGACCCGGTAATTCCCAAGCAGCGTACCGCGCACGTCGACATTACCGTCTGCTGCGAGAGGGTCGACTGTCAATTAGACGTGCGTGATGCTCGACGGCGCGACGCTCGACGCGCGGCGAAACGTTGCATGCGAGGACGCGCGAGGATAGAGGCCAATACACCTGCAGCGTAGTTGTGTGGTTATCCGATAATCCTTGGTATGTCGATGTCGCCGATGTCAGCTATGCGGATCACCCGCCGACGCGAGCATGAATCGCGGGGGTAGTACACCGGCGTGGTGAATTATCCGGGCTAGCGCCGGCCGGCGTCGGCGGGCAGCGAGGATGGCTGGAGCGGCTCGCTGTAGTTCATGGTGTCGCGGTCGGCGGGGACGTTGATGATGATGTCGCGCTCGAGGTGAAGCTCGGGGTTCCACACGTGGAGGCGGTGCGGCCCGGGGGTCAGATCGATCGTGCCCGGGGTCTCGTGGCGGGTGCTGTCGTCATCGGCGGTGTAGTACGCCCACGGGGTCAGGTTGATCCGCACCCGGCACGTCGCGGCGCGGGGCCGGTCACCGCCGGAGCCCGCCGAGCCGCTTCCGTCTGCGCTGCCCCCCGGGTCCTGGGTTGCCGAGCCGGTGGTTGCCGAGCCGGTGGTCGCGACGTCCGCCCCGGAGCCCGGGGTCGCCGGTGTGCTGCCGGGTCCGGTCTTCGATCCCGCGGGGAGCGGTGCGACCCTGGATCCGGTGATCGGGTGTCCGGGCGGGATATGGGTGCCGGACGCGGTGCCCGACGATGTGATGTTCAGTCCAGCGGGCGTACGAGTCGTGCGCGATGGTGCGGGATTCGATCCGGACGGGACGACCGTACCTGATGGCGCGGCGTGCGAGCCAGCGACGGCGGAGCGCGCGTCCGGCGATGCGGGGTTCGACGCGGCCTCCGTGGGCGGGGGACCGGGTCGTTCGCCGTGTTCCGATGCGGCGATGCCCGCCGCCGGAACGGGATGGCCGACGGTGACCGGCCGGGCCGGCGCTGCGGGACCGCCACCCGGCGATCCCGGGCTGCGGTCGTCCGGGCGATTCGCGATCCACAGGACCGCGGCGCCGCAGGCAGCGATCAGCACGATCCCGGAGGCCAGGCCGACGCGGCGGGTCTTCCGGCGTGGGCGCGGCTCGCTCGGTGCGGGGATGGTGTGGAACGACCCCGAGGCGACGGTCGAGCGGCTCGACGAGATCCGGGACGGTCGCGGGCCGCTGCCGGCGCGATCGGCGGGCGCGGCGACGACCGGCGCGGTGCTGGACCGGCCGGCGACGGGCGCGATCGGCGGGGGCGCGCCGGGCCGGGCCGC
>VBLP01000027.1:19566-32573 GCA_005887925.1 Deltaproteobacteria bacterium
GTCGCGGCGAGCGAGCGCACGGTGCCGGTGCCGACCAGCTCGGGCGCGCCGTCGTCGAGGAAGCTGACCAGGTGGTCGGCGTGGATCGTCGCATCGATCTCGGCCTCGTCGCGCGCGCCGTCCCAGCTGGTCGTGAGCCAGGCGGCGAGCTGTCGCGCCGGCGACTCGACCTTGCGCGACGCGCGCTCGGCGACGATGAAGGCGTCGAGGTCCTCGAGCATCGAGCGGGCATCGGGGTAGCGGTCGGCGGCGGCGGTCGCGGTCGCGCGGTCGGCGATCGCCACCAGCGCCGGAGGCAGGGCCCCCGGGGCCGCCGGCGTCGCGGGCTCGCTGTGATCGCCGGAGCCCAGCGCCAGCTCGGCGTCGGGCGGTGGCGGCGGGACGTGCGACCACGGCAAGAGCACGCCGCCGCGCGCTGCCTCGAGCATCGAGTCGCGATCGGCGCCGGGGCGCGACCGGACGCCGGTGAGCGCCTCGCGCAGGATCAGGCCGATCGCGTAGATGTCGGCGCGCGGATCGATCGGCTCGCTGCGCGCCTGCTCGGGCGCCATGTACTGCGGCGTGCCGAGCAGCCGCGACGTCGCGTCGCCGGCGAGCGCGGCGATCCCGAAGTCGGTCAGCTTGACCTCGCCCGACCACGACAGCAGCACGTTGCGCGGCGTGACGTCGCGATGGACGATGCCGAGCGCGACGCCGTCGGGGCCCTTGCGCTGGTGCGCGTAGTCGAGCGCCTGGCAGCACTCCGCGGCGACGAAGGCCGCGAGCAGCGGCGGGAGGCGGTGATCGGCCGCGCGCGCCAGGCTCGAGCCGAGGTCGCGGCCCTCGACACGCTCCATGGCGAGGAAGACCTGGTCGTCGATCCGGCCGAAGTCGAACACCGGGACGATGTTCTGGTGCGCCAGGCTCATCGACAGGCGAGCCTCGCGCACGAACAGGTCGAGGAACCGCGCGTCACCGGAGCGCTCGGGCCGCATCCGCTTGACGACCAGCCACTTCTCGACGCCGGCCGCGCGGCGCCGCGCGAGGTACACCTCCGCCATCCCGCCCCGGGCGAGCGGTCGCAAGAGCTCGTAACGCCCCAGGACGCGGGCCATCGCCAACACTATAGCGTGAGGTTGACCCCTGCTCCGAACCATCCGAAACTCTTGGCGCGTGGGATTCCCGGCGCCGTCGCTCCTTGCTGTTGTCGCCGCCCTGGCCGCGGCGCTGCCGTCGAGCAGCTGGGCGGCCCCGGCGGCGGACGTGGTGGTGGTGTGGGCGCCCGGTGCCCGGATCGAGCCGATCGAGGCGGTCGCGCGCCAGGCGGGCGCGGCGGTGATCGATCGATCGCCGGCGGCCAACGAGGTCCCCGCGACTGCGAGCATCTTGAAGCGCGGGATCGAGGCCTACGATGCGCTGCGGTTCGACGAGGCCTGGCAGACGCTCGACGAGGCGCGAGCGCTCGCCGACCGCACCGGCGCCGCCGGGCTCAGCCAGGCCCAGCTCGCCGATCTGTTCCTGTACCGCGGGCTGGTCAAGATCCAGCAGGGCGATCTCAACGCCTACTGGGACGAGCTGGTGACGTCGGTGACGATCGATCCGGTGCGGGTGCTCGACCCGGCGCGGTTCCCGCCGCGCGTCGCCACCGAGCTGTCGCGCGTGCGCCAGACGCTCGCCGACCGCAAGCGCGCGACCCTCGCGGTCGACGCGCCGCCGGGTTGCACCGTGCTGATCGACGGCGCGCACGCGAGCGCGGTGGGCTCGGCGCAGCCGCTGGTCGGCTCGCACTGGGTCGGCGTGACGTGCACCGACCATGCGCCGTGGGGCAGCCGCGTCGAGCTCACCGGCGACCAGCTGGTGGTCGCCCGCAACCCGGTGCTGTCACCGCCGACCGACGACGAGGTGCTGATCCAGGCGCGCACGGTCGGCGCCGCGGCGTTCGTCGCGGTCGAGATCCGCAGCGGCGTCGGCACGGCGCGGCTGGTCAGGGTCGATGGCCGCGAGCGCGATCGCCGGAGCGTGGCGATCCGCGGCGACCTGGCGCCGCTCGCCGCCGCGGTGCGCGAGCTGCTCGCTCCGCCGTCGAACAGCCACTGGTACGAATCGCGCTGGGCGTGGGCCGCGGGCGCCGCCATCGTCGTCGCGGCGATCGCGATCCCGGTGACGGCGGCGCTGTCGCAGAACACCAGTCCGTCGACCTGGACGGTGAAGCCGGTCTACCCGTGGCCGTGACCGCCGGCGCGGCGCCGCGCCGCTCGAACCAGCGCGCGGCATGCGCCGTCCTCGCGGTCGCGCTCGCGGGCTGCAGCCAGGGCCCGAGCGCGGTGACGATCCGGCCGGTGGTCGACGGCCCATCCGATGACATGGACGCGACGCCGCTCGGGCTCGACACGGTCGAGATGAGCGTGGCGCACGCAGGTGGCGCCGATCAGAAGCTGCAGCTGTTCAAGCGAGGTCAGGCCCTGGAGCTCTCGGGCCTGCCGTTCGGCGACGATCTGGTCGTCCACATGTGGGGCCCGGATCGCGACGTGACGGACAACATCGCGTACGGCCGGACCTGCGTGGTCTCGGTCGCCGCCGACGCGCCGGTGCCCGAGCCGCACCTGTTCTTCTCGCGCAAGGGCAAGTTCGCGACGCTCGACATTCGCCCGGTGACCCGGGTCGCCGGTCTCTCGATCCCGTACCTCGGCAGCGCGCTCTTGATCGCGGGCCACGACGATGACGGCCCGGTGACCGAGGTCGAGCGCTTCGACCCGTCGACCGGCGAGTTCCACCCCGTGGGCATGGTGGGCCAGCGCGACCAGGCGGTGCAGGCGCTGTTCACGCCGCCCAACGGTCCACAGCGCGCTCTGGTGATCGGCGGCTCGGCGAACAACCTCGGCGTCAACGACATCGACGTCATCGAGGGACTGAACGACGGTCTGATGCGCATGTCGGTCGCGACCTCCGACATGGGCCGGGTCGGTCTCACGGCGACCACGCTGGGCAACGGCAACGTGATCGTGGTCGGCGGCCGCATCCCCGGAGGCCCGGTGGTCGGCGACATCGACGAGATCGCACCCAGCGCCAGCGATTCGACGCCGCTCCCGTCCAAGATCGCGATGCTGGCGCACCGGAGGTCCTGATCGCGGGCGGCGCCGACGATACCGGCACGCCGGTCGGCACCGCCGAGCGCTTCGATCCGCTCAGCAACGGGCTGATCGACACGACGGCGTCACCGCCGATCATGGTCCATCCTCGCTCTGGCCACGCCGCGGTCCCGCTGATCGATGGCAGCGTGGTGTTCATCGGCGGTCTCGACGCGACCGGACCGGTGCGCGAGCTGGAGGGCTACCGGCCCGGCGTCGGGTTCTTTCGCTACTCGAACGCCGTCCTGTCCGTCGATCAGGCGGTCGTCGACTTCGCGACGACGATCTTGCCCGACGGCCGGATCCTGGTCACCGGCGGGCGGGCGGGCCCGGCAGGCGGGCGGATCGAGCGCGCGTACGTCATCGACACCAATCCGTTCGACGGCACGCCGATCATCACCCCCACCGACTCCATGATGTACGCCCGCGCGGGGCACCAGGCGGTGCTGCTGTGCGATGGCACCGTGCTGATCACCGGCGGCGCGCCGCCGGGGTTTCCCGCCGAGCGCTACAACCCGCCGGACACCGGGCGGCGCTGATCGCGCGCTCGTCTCGGCTACCGCAGCTCGATCGGCGCGCCGTGCGGCGTGGTGCGCGCGGCCTCGGCCCACGCGGCCTTGCGCGCGGCGAGCTCGTCGGGGCCGACCAGGCCCTTGGCGGCGACCAGCTGCTCGAGCGCGGCGAGCCAGTGCAGGTAGTAGGTGTCGCCGAGGTCCGGATCGCCGGCGGCCTGGGCGCGCCGGATCTGGTCGGCGAGGGCCGCGGCCCACTCGGTCCAGGTGAAGTGGCCGGCGTCGTGCAGCTGCACCGCCATCGCGAACGCCTGCGCCTGCCACGGCTCGCGGAACACGGGGCCGTGATCGTCGTGCGGCAGACCGGGGAGCTCGGCCGGGGTCATGGCGCCTCCAGGTAGTCGTCCCACAGATCGACGTGCACGCTGTCCCTGGCCGGCGCGTCGGGCCCCCACAGCTCGCGCGCCTCGAACCGCACGCTGTACACGTGCTGCGGCCGGGTGCCCTCGCCGGCGGCGTGGGTGTCGGGAAAGATGAACACGCCGTGGTCGATCGCCACCGCGCCCTGGTGCCCGCGCACGTAGCGCGGCAGGCGGGTGTGCCCGAGCGGGTGGATGTTGCGCGCGCGCACGATCTGGCCGACGTGGAACCTCGGCGCCACCGCATCGTCGAGCCGCGCGGCGCGCCGGTTGCCCAGCATGCGCGGCACGCTGTCGGGCCGCAGCGCGTCGTCGGCGATCGCGGCCGGCCCGCTCGACGGCGTCGGCTCGCCGCGCCGGACGCGCGCGATCTCCTCGGGCGAGACCAGGCCGTGCTTGACCAGCAGGCGCTCGAGGCCGAACAGCCAGTGCTCGTAGTACGTGGTCGCGAGGTACTCCGCGGGCGGCATCTGCTCGCGCTCGGAGCGGCTCATGTCGAGGTTCCAGCGCCGCCACGCGCCCATCGCCAGGGTCAGCCCGAACGCGCGGCGCTCCCACGCGGCGTGAAACGCCGGCTCGTCGGGCTCGGGCTCGACCGGGCCGAAGCCGTGCATGCCGCCCAGGTCGTGCGCGCCGTTCATCGCGCCCCCGGCGGCTGGACCAGCGCGGTGCCGATCATCGCGTCGCGGGTGACCAGCGGGATCAGCTCGTCCTCGGTCATGCCCTCGGTGCCGGCCGGCCGCAGCGGCAGCACCAGGTAGCGCAGCTCGGCGGTGGAGTCCCAGACCCGCACCTCGACGTCATCGGGCAGCTCGACCCCGAAGTCGCGCAGCACGCCGCGCGGATCGATCACCGCGCGCGAGCGATAGGGCGCCGACTTGTACCAGACCGGCGGCAGCCCGAGCACCGGCCACGGGTAGCACGAGCACAGCGTGCACACGACCAGGTTGTGCAGCGACGCGGTGTTCTCGAGCACCACCATGTCCTCGCCTTGCCGGCCGAGGAAGCCGAGCTCCGCCAGCGGCTCGCTGGCGTTGGCGAGCAAGCGCTGCTTGAACGCCGGGTCGGTCCACGCCCTGGCCACCACCAGCGCGCCGTTGCGCGGCCCGACCTTGGTCTCGTAGGTGTCGATCAGCGCGTCGAGCGCCGCCGGATCGACCAGGCCCTTGTCGGTGAGCAGCGACTCCAGCGCCCGCACCCGCAGCTGCACGTCGCTCAGCGGCGCGTTGTGCGGGTGGGCGGGGTCGTCGATGCCGTGCCCGTGGTCATGATCGTGGTCGTGATCGTGCTCGGTCATGCGTCGGGCGCATTCTACCCCCGGCCGTCACTGGTTGCCGCCGTCGCGGCTCGGCGGCGGCTTGAGGCCGTACTTCTCCATCTTGTAGATCAGCGCGCGGCGCGACAGGCCGAGGCGGCGGGCGGCGCGGGTCTGGTTATTGGATTCGGCCTCGAGCGCGGCGACGATCGCGGCGCGCTCGACCTCGGCGAGCTGACCGCGGACGTCGGCGCCGGTCGCGATCGGCGGGCGGACGCGGTGCGAGGCGTCGTGCAGCCGCTCGGGGAGGTCCGTGGCGGTGATCGTGTCGGTCGCGAGCACGAGGGCGCGCTCGAGCGCGTTGCGCAGCTCGCGGACGTTGCCCGGCCAGTCGTAGCCGGTGAGCGCCTCGCGCGCGTCGTCGGCCAGGATCGGCGGGACGCGCGCCTGCTCGCCCGCGGCGGTGCGCACGAAGTGCTCGGCGAGCGGGACGATCTCGGCCGGCCGGTCGCGCAGCGGCGGCACCGCGATCGTGAAGCCGCCGATCCGGAACAGGAGGTCCTGGCGGAACCGGCCGGCGCGGACGTCGGTGTCGAGGTTCCGGTGGGTCGCCGCGATCAGCCGCGCGTCGGTCGCGACCTCGCTGGTGCCGCCGACCCGCGTGATCACCTTGCGCTCGAGCACGCGCAGCAGCTTGGCCTGCAGCGGCAGCGGCATATCGCCGATCTCGTCGAGGAACAGCGTGCCGCCGTCGGCGGCCTCGAAGAACCCGACCTTGCGCTTGTCGGCGCCGGTGAACGCGCCGCGCTCGTAGCCGAACAGCTCGCTCTCGAGCAGGCTCTCGGGCAGCGCCGCGCAGTTGAGCTTGATCAGCGGGCGGTCGCGCCGGCTCGAGCGCTGGTGGATCGCCTCGCACACCAGCTCCTTGCCGACCCCGGTCTCGCCGAGGATCAGCACCGTCATCGACGTGTCGGCGATCCGCTCGACCAGCGTGTAGACGCGCTGCATCGCGGGATCGAGCACGACCGGCATGCCCTTGGGCGCGGGAGCGCGCGGCATCCGGCCGGTGCGCAGCCCCGCGCGCAGGACGCCGATCAGCGCCTCGACGGTGGTGCCGTCCTCGGGGCACAGCGCGGTCGCGGCGCTCGCCGGGACGTTGGCGGTGCGCGCGAAGTCGAGCAGGCGCTGGACCGCCGCGGCGCCGTCCTCGCGGCCGAGCTCGGGCAGGATCACCAGGTAGTCATCGCCGGCGTCCTCGGCGATCAGGTCCATCGGGCGGATCGCGCGCTCGATCTGATCGAGGATCGCGTCGCTGGCGATCCGGATCAGCGCGACGGTGACCGGGCGGTGGTAGCGCACCGAGCGATCGACCTCGGAGGCGAGCCGCGCCTCTCCGGCGGCGGAGTCGGCGATCGTGCTGGTCCGCCGGAGCCCGCTGGTCACGCCGACGACCGCGAGGATCGGGCCGACGGTGACCTCGTCGCCGGTGACCAGCCGGCGCGGGCCCTCGATCTTGTCGCCGTTGACCCGCGTGCCGTTGCGGCTGCCGAGGTCTTCGACCTCGATCACATCGCCGGTGCGCCGCACTCTGGCGTGCATGCGCGACACCTTCTCGGAGTCGAGTGTGATCGTCGCTCCACGCGAACGGCCGAACGTGACATCGACCCCCTCCGGCAGATCGACCACGCGAGACCCGCCGTCGTCGATCGTGATCACGAGGAACGCGCGAGGCGCAGGTGGTGCGGACAGCTCGGTCGCACCGGCGAGAGTCTGTGGCTCTGTGCCCATGGCTAGTACAAATCGTGCACAGTACTCGCTTCGTGCGCACCTGCCCATGGCAGGAAATCACCACGTTGCGTCGGGGAACTTCGTGGTACTACCGTTGCAGCACGTACTGCGCCATGCGTCTGATCGGGGTCCTGCTGGTGATCGCGGGTTGCGGCAACCCGGACGTCCCGATCACGCCCGATGGCCACCCGCTCCCGGACGGTCCGCCGCGGGTCGGCGGCCTGACGGTGACGTGGAACGCCGATCCGGCGCTGCCGGGCGAGGTCGACGACAAGATCACGGTGACCGAGGCGACCTTCCAGATCGAGTACCTCCAGGTCGAGAGCGACCTCGGCCTCGCCGAGAGGACGACGCGGTCGAAGTTCCAGCTGCGCTGGACCAGCGGCGTGGCGCCGGAGCCGGATACGTTCCGCGAGGCGCCGGCCGCGACGTATCAGAGCGTCCTGATCGGCATCCGGCCGGCACCGGGACAGCCGGCGTACGAGATCAAGGGCAACTGGCAGGATGACGAGGCCGGCAGCGGCGCCGGCGCCGGCGGGATGATGCGACCGTTCCGGATCACCGACGGTCAACCTCAAGGACGCGTTCGAC
Organism: Deltaproteobacteria bacterium; assembly: GCA_005887925.1. Lineage (GTDB taxonomy): Bacteria > Myxococcota_A > Polyangia > Haliangiales > Haliangiaceae > JABFXX01. The sequence continues at coordinate 27,239 of VBLP01000027.1, forward strand.
AACCTCGACTTCAAGAACGTGCCACCGGTCGGTGGCGTGCTGGTCGTCGACGGCGGGCCGGCGCTGGCGGCGGTGCGCAGCCAGATCGCGAAGCTGTTCGACCTCGAGAACGACAACTGACGGTCACGCGAGCGCGACCAGGTCCTCGAACGTGGTGTAGTAGCTCCGGCGGAATGCGCCGAGCGTGGCCGCACCGGCGCTCGCGCGGTGCGTGACGAGGTTGCGCACGGCGGCGAGCGTGTGGAGGCGGTGCGCGAGCGCGACCACCCGATCGCGTGGCGTGGCGGCGCCGGCGCCGAGCTTGAACAGGTTCTTGAACCCGGTCGGGTGATCGACCGCGAACAGCACGAGCAGGCGCGCCCACTCGGTCACCGACAGCGGCGAGTCGAGCCGCTTGCGGCGGTGCTCGGTGAGCTCGCGCACGCAGTTGGGCACCGCGCGCAGCGGGATCTCGACCCGGGCGCCGCCGACCTCGGCGGGGTCGCGCCAGCGCGGCTCGAGCCAGCGCTGGTAGCCCGGCCAGCTGGCGCCGATCACGCGATCGACGTAGTCGAACAGCTGCGCCGGCTCGCGCTGCAGGCCCGCCATGCGCGGGCCGAGCCAGGCGTGGACGTAGTTCTCGAGCACCTTCATCCACAGCGTGATCGGCGGCGACAGGTCGGCCTCGGGCTGGCCGCCGGCCGACTGGTACAGCGACTCGGCCGTGCGCAGGCTGCGGATCATCGCGTCGAACCCGGCGAGCCGGGTCATCTGCGCAAAGCTCGGGAACGCCGCGGCGATCTCGTCGTCGACCGAGACCGCGGGCCGGGCACCGGCGTCGCCGGTCGCGGCGAGCCGCATGCGCAACAGCGGCTCGAACGCCGGGTCGTCGTGGTGGACCCGCGCGAGCGCGGCGTCGATCGCAGGCGCGAGCGCGGCGGCGTGCGGCCGGGCGATCACGATCGCGGCGGCCACGGCGCCGCGCGCCGTCGGATCGCCGTCGCCGGCGACGAACGCGATCGCCTGCGCCAGCGCCGCGGGTGTACCGAGCCGCAGGAGGCCCGCCGCCGCGCGCTCGTGGACCGCGGGGTCGTCGTCGCGGAACGCGGCGAGCAGCGCCGGCTCGGCCGCGGGATCGCCGAGCTTTCCGAGCGCCCACACCGCGGCGCCCCGCACCGCCGGCGCAGCGTCGGCGACCAGCCCGGCGAGCGCCCTGGCCGGCACCGCACCGCCGAGCAGCCCCGCGATCTCGGCGCCGGCCTCGCGCAGCCGCGCGTCGGACGCGGCGATCAGCTGTCCGGCGCGCGGAGCGAGCGCTGCGAGCACTCCGGCCTCGGGCGCCGCGGCGATCAGCGCGTTCGACGCCGCGCCGAGCACCCGGGGATCGTCCTCGCGCCGCACCGCCGCGACGACCTCGGCGACCACGCCCGGCATGCCGAGCTCGCCGAGCGCGACGTAGGCCGCGAGCCGGAGCTCGGGCGGCTCGCCGGGGGCGCAGCGGCGGACCAGCGCGGGCGCGAGCTCGGCCAGCCCGAGGTTGCCGGCGACATAGGTCGCGCGCCGGCGGACCGCCGGGTCTGCGTCGTCGAGCATCGCCGCGAGCAGCCGGGCGATCACCGGGCCATCGCCGGGCGAGCGCGCCGCGAGCTGCAGCGCCCACAGCAGCGCGCCGCGGATCGCCGGCGACGGTGCCGCGGCGAGATCGCCGAGCCGGTCGATCAGCTCGCTGCCGGTGGTGAACGCGCCCATCGCCTGGACCGCGGCCGCGCGCAGGCCATCGTCGGCGGCCTCGCGATGCGCCAGCTCGGCGAGCGCCGCGCGCTCCCAGCCCTGGTCGGCCTCGATCGCGCCGATCGCGCGGGCGCGCACCGCCGCCGGCAGCGCCGGGCGCTCGGCCAGCGCGAGCAGGTAGCGCGTGACCTCGGGATCGCGCAGCTCGCCCAGGATCTGCACGACGCCGGCGGCATCCTCGCCGAGCAGCACCTCGGCCTGATCGAGCACGTCGGCGACCTCCAGCGTGCGCAGCCGGCGCGCGAGCACCGAGCGCACCGCGCGATCCGGCTCGCTCAGCGCGACCAGGAAGCGCTCGGCCGCATCGCGGTTGCGCTCGGCCTTGAGCGCGCGAGACGCCAGGTTCGCCGCGATCCGGATCTCGGCGTCGTCGTGGCGCGCCAGCCGGCGCAGCACCGGCAGGACCTCGAGCGCGCCGAGCTCGGACAGGTAGCGCACCGCCGCGATCTGGACCTCGGCCTCGAGATCGTGCTCGAGCACCACCAGCGCCGCGTCGCGCGCCGCCGGCGAGCGGATCTCGGTCAGCGCGGTCAGCGCCGCCGCCGCCTCGGTCGGATCGCCGAGCACCAGCGGCACCAGGCGATCGACCGCCGACATCGCGCCCATCCGCCCCAGCGCGGCGATCGCGGCGCGGCGGAGCTCGACGGGCGCCGCCTCGGTCACGAACCCCGCGACCGCGTCCTCGAGCGCCGGGAAGCCGAGGCCTCCGGCGGCGCGCAGCGCGGCGGCCGCGATCGTCGTGTCGCGGTCCGACAGCCGGCGGTGGATGAACGGCAAGAGCCAGATGTTGCGGAACCCGCGGCCCATCGCCGCGATCACGCCGCGCCGGTCCGCCGCGGTGTCGGCCAGCCGCGCCGCCTCGAGCAGCGCGAACGCCGCGCGCTCGGCGACCTCCCACTCGGCGCCGAGCGCGCGACCGGCGAGCTCGCCGAGCAGCCGGCACGCCGCGAGGCGCGCCGCCCGGGTCGGCGCCTCGACCGCCCAGGCCGCCAGCGTCGCCGCTGCCTGCGCCGCGGTCGCCTCGCCGTGCTCGAGCCGCGTCCGCAACGTACGGACCGTCATCTCGTCGCTCATCCGGGCTAATGTACACGGCGCGATGGCCGAGCGGTTCGCGATTCCCGTCCTCCCCGTCCCCGACGACATCGACGAGCTCGGCCACGTCTCGAACCTGGTCTACCTGCGCTGGGTCCTCGACGTTGCGCTGGCCCATTCGCGCGCGCGGGGCTGGGACACCCAGCGCTACCGCGAGCTCGGCGCGATCTTCATGGTCCGCCGCCACGAGATCGACTACATCGCCCAGGTCACGCTCGGCCAGGAGCTCTCCGCCCAGACCTGGGTCGACAGCTGGAAGCTCGCCTCGTGCATCCGCAAGACCGAGCTCGTCCGCGGCGGCATGGTCGTCGCGCGCGCCGCGACGACCTGGGCGATGATCGGCCTCGCCTCCGGCCGCCCGCAGCGCATCCCCGCCGAGCTGGTCGCGCTGTTCACCTGATCGGCGGCCGGGGCGCGCTGGTTCAGCGGACGACCTCGACGCCGCGCGCGGCGAGCCGCTTGACGGCGGCGTTGCCGGCGGGGGACAGCCGGGTCTGCGCGAGGCCGAGGGTGCGGAGCCGGGGCAGGGCGGCGAGCGGGGATGGATCGCGGAGGTTGGTCGCCGACAGGTCGAGCGTGACCAGCGGGGTGTGCGCGGCGAGCCCGGGCAGCGCGCGATCGGTGATCGCCAGGCCGGTCAGCGACAGCGTGCGCAGCCGCGGCCACGCCGAGAGGTCGGCGACCGCCTCGGTCAGCCGGGTGTCGCCGCAGGTCAGCTCCTCGAGCTCGCCGAGCGCGCGCAGCGCGGCGAGGCCGTCGTCGGAGACGTCGGAGCCGGCGAGGTGGAGCACGCGCAGCGTGTCGCGCGCGGCGCCGGGCGCGGTGAGCGCGGCGATCACCGCGTCGCCGGCGTGGTCGTCGTCGAGGTAGAGCCGCTCGAGCTGGTGCAGCGCGCCGAGACGGGCGAGCGCGCCGGCGGCGACGCGCACGTCCGACAGCACCAGGGTGTGGAGCTTGTCGAGCCGGGCGATCCGCTCGATCGTCGCGTCGCCGATCCGGGTGTGGCCGAGGCCGAGCGCGGTGAGCTGGGGGATGCGGTCGAGCACGGTGAGGCCGGTGTCGCCGACCGAGGTCCGCGACAGGTAGAGCTCGACGAGCCTGGGGCCCGCGACGGGGAGCGCCGCGTCGCTGATCGGCGTGGCGTCGAGCCGGAGCACGCGCATCCGGGGGGCGGCGAGCAGCGTGGCGGCGCTCGCGTCGTCGACCGGCGTGCCGGCGAGGTCGACCTCCTCGAGATCGCTGCGCGCGGCGATCACCTGCACCGCCCGGCTGGTGATCGCGGTCTCGGCGACGCGGAGCTCGCGGAGCTCGGGCAGCCGCGCCAGCGCGAGCGCCAGCGGATCGTGCAGCCGGGCGCCGGACACGCCGACCTCGACCAGGTGCGGCGCGTTCGCCAGCCAGGCCAGCTCCTGGTCGGTCGGATGGTGCGCCGTGCTCGACACGTCGAACCGGACCAGACCCGGCGCGAGCACCGCCAGCGAGGCGATCTCGCCGCGCACGCGCGTGTGGTCGAGGAACAGCTCGTGGAGCGGCAGCCGGCCGAGCGCGGCGACCGTCTTCGCGCCGACCCGGGTGCCGCCGAGGTCGGCGATCTCGAGCTCGGCGAGCCCGCCCAGCGCGACGCCGCCGTCGTCGGTGATCTGCGTGCCGGCGAGGTTGACCGCATGCAGCGAGGCCAGCTGGGCGATCGCGCGGGCCCCGGCGTCGCCGACCGCGGTGTCCTCGACGTCGAGCGCCTCGAGCCCCGGGTAGCGCTCGACCAGACCTGCGACCGCGGCGTCGTCGATCGCGGTGTGCGCGAGATAGAGCCGGGTCAGCGGCAGCTGCATCGCGCGCAGCGCGGCGCCGTCGACTCCCGTGCCGTCGAGGATCAGCGCGCCGAGCTCGGACAGATCGTGCAGCGCGCCGAGCCACGGAGCCACCGGCTGGTTCTTCAGCGACAGGCCGGGCACGTGCTCGCTGCGCACCAGCTCGACCACGCGGCCGAGCGCAGCCTCGTCGAGCCTGGCGATCGGCTCGACGTACCACCGCGCCGGCATCGGCTGCGGCAGCTCGCCGGGCAGCTCGCCGATCTGCTGCACGCCGTGCGGCGTCCACGTCATGACCCGCACCGGCAGCCCGGCCCACGGCGACGCCTTTGCCGGCGGTGGCGCCGGGGTCATCGGGGCCGGCGGTGGCGGTGGCGCGATCGGCTGCACCGGCGCCGGCCGCGCGCAGGCGCCTGCGATGCCGGCGATCATCAGCCAGCCGGAGCAGTGCATGCCGGCCAGACAGCGGCCGCCGCGGACGGTTGCGCGATGCATCGCCCGATCATACAGACTGGACACCCGATCTCCGCCGCGATCCGGCGCTCGCGTCAGAGCACCGTGCCCTGCGGAGCGACCACCAGCTTGATGAACTCCTCGCGGGTGGCGAGGTGCTCGAGGAACACGCCGCGGACGCCGCTGGTCACCAGCCGCGCCTCGTGGGCGCC
>VBLP01000710.1 GCA_005887925.1 Deltaproteobacteria bacterium
CTGGGCGGAGGCATCTCCACAGCATCGACAACGACCGCGTTCGACATCACGCATAATTTTATCCATCACAATGGCTCTTTGAATTCCATTGTTGGAGGTGCGGCACTTAACTGGACTACAGGTGGCATAACTAGATTCGAATTCAATACAATCGTCGACAACCAGATTCAGAATGGCAGCGGCTCGTCTGGTGGTGTGAGTTGCGACAAGGCAGGGTTTAGCGCTCCAAACAACATTGTTGCACGCAATCTCGTTGGCGGCGATCCAACCAGGACCAACTCGAACACCGTCGGGCTTTGTACGTATCCCACGTCGACCATCAGTCCAACTGTGACAGCGCTCAAGTTTTCGTCTCCAGACAACAGTCCATACAACTATCACATCAGCGCCGGCAGCTCCGCCATCGGCCAGGCGACCACCGCGTCCGCCGTCACCGTCGACTTCGACGATGATCCGCGCCCCAAGAACGCCGGCGATCAAGGAGCGGATCAGTACAAGCCGTGACCATCAACCTGGCTGCTTGCGATACCGGCGCTGGTCGCGATGAGAACGCTCGAGGCTCGAGAGAAACCGCCGACCCGCGCATGATGAACCTCGAGACAAGGCTGGACCCCCTGCCCGGAATTCACGCCGAGGTCTTGAGGGCAGCGCGGAGCTCGGAGACGACGCGGCTGGGGGCGCGGATGGTGAGGCGGGTGCCGGCGTCGTGGTGATGCTCGGCGAGGACGGTGGTGCGCTCGTGGATGGCGTGGACGATGCGCTGGGCGGTCCACGGGACCTCGAGCTCGGCGTCCTCGAGCTTGCCGGCGAACTGCTCGATCAGGCGATCGCGGAGGATGGCGATGTCGGCGGGGGCCTTCGCCGATAGCTGGAGAGCGGTGGGGTAGCGATCGGCGAGGATGGCGCGACCGGCGGGGTCGACGCGATCGATCTTGTTGAGCAGGATCAGGGTCGGGACGGTATCGGCGGCGATGTCGCGGAGGACGTCGCGGGTGACGGCGATGTGATCGGCGTGGGCGGGGTCGGATGCGTCGACGACGTGGAGCAGAGGTTGGCGTCGCCGGCCTCGTCGAGGGTGGAGCGGAACGAGGCGACGAGGTCGTGGGGCAGCTTCTTGATGAAGCCTACCGTGTCGGTGACGAGGATCGGCGGCTCGGTCGGCGGCTGGAGCCTGCGGACGGTGGTGTCGAGGGTGGCGAACAGCTTGTCGGCGACGTAGACGTCGGTGCTGGTGAGAGCGCGCATCAGCGACGACTTGCCGGCGTTGGTGTAGCCGACGAGAGCGACGGTGGGCAGGTCGCTGCGGCGCTCGCGCCGGGTCCGCGCGCCGCCCTCGATCTGGGACAGCTCGTGGCGCAGCTCGGCGATGCGATCGCGGATCCGGCGGCGATCGAGCTCGAGGGCGGTCTCGCCGGCGCCCTTGCCGCCGATCCCGCCGCGCACGCGGTCGCCGCCGCCGCTGGCCTCGCGCAGCCGCGGGGCGAGGTACTTGAGCCGGGCGATCTCGACCTGGAGGCGGGCCTCGCGGGTCCGGGCGTGGCGGTAGAAGATCTCGAGGATCACGGAGGTGCGGTCGAGGACGTCGGCACCGGTGGCGCGCTCGAGGTTGCGCTGCTGGGTGGGGGTGAGGTCGTTGTCGAAGATGACGACATCGGCACCGGTGGTTTTGGCGGCGGCGCTGATCTCTTCGACCTTGCCATGGCCGATGAGGGTGGCGGCTTCAGCGGCGGCGCGCGCCTGGATGACGCGGTCGACGATTTCGGCGCTGACCGGCGTCGCGGTCCTCGGCGTCGGCGTCCTCGGTGTCGAGGTGCCCGGCGTCGGCATCCTCGTCGGCGTCGGGGTCGCCGGCATCGGCGACGTCCTCGGCGTCCCTGGCCTTGCGGCGTCCCGGTTTCTCGTAGACCGGCACGACGCCGGTGCCGCCGGTCCATGCGGCGAGCTCCTTGAGCTTGCCCTCGCCGACGACGATGCCGGTGGCGAGCCGGGCGCGGCGCTGGGTGACCCGGCCGACGGGAGAGAGGCCGAGGGTGCGGGCGAGGCGCTCGAGCTCGGCGATCGAGGACGCGAGCTCGGCGTCGCTGACGTCGGGGAGCTGCACGGCGACCACGACGGCGGTCGGCCGCTGTGTGGACGGCGTGAGCTGCTGGGACATGTGGCCCGGCACCTTGGCGCAAGAGTCCGCGCGGCGCAAGGCGGCCGGCGCGGCGGTGGCGGCGAGCGCGGCGGTGGCGGCGAGCGCGGCGCCGGCGGGGGACGCTACTTGGGCTTGCCCGCGGCAGCGCGCTGCTCCGCCTCGGCCTTGAGCTCGGCGACGCGCTTGCGCATGTCCTGCGTCCAGGTCGCATTCTCGCTCTCGATCACGGCCTCGGACTCGGTGACGAGCTTGTCGAAGTTGTCCTCGGCAGCGCGGCCGTCGTCGGACAGCGCGCGCCACCACAGCAGCACGTCGTCGAGATCGGAGGCGGCGTGCTCGTAGGCGGCCGCGGTCGGCTCGAGGCGGCGCAGCTCGCTCCAGCTCGCGACGGCGGCGGCGATCGCGGTGGTGACCGCGACCCACGCGACCCACCCGCCGCCGGCGAATGCGAGGATGGCACCGCCGAGGCCGATGACGATGCCGGAGACGTGATAGATCTGGAGCCGCGACCGGGCCCGCGCCGCCTTGTCGCAATACCAGGTGCGCTGGCCGGTGATGCGCATGCGCGCGTAGTCGTCGGCGCTGAGCGCAGACAGGCCGTCGTCGGTCGCGCCGCCGGCGAGGCCGAGCGGCTGACCGCTCGGGGTGCGGACGATGCGCGGCCCGAACTCGCCGTCCTTCGCCAGCCCGAACTGCCGCGGTGCATCGCGGTTGAAGGCATGCAGCTGCGCGGCGAGGATCGCGTCGAGCTTGGCGGCGTCGCCGCCGGCGGCCTTGTAGGGCCCGCGGCGCGTCCGGTAGAGGAAGATCTCGCGCTGGATGAGCTCCGCGCTGCGGCGTGACAGCACCCAGGCGCTGCCGCGGTCGAAGCGCGCCGCGAAGGCGAACAGCCCGGCGAGCGCGAGCGAGGCGGTGAACGTCAACCACCGGATCGACGACTCCATCATCGCCCCGGGGCCGTTGGGATCCTTCGTGGCGGCGTCGCTGGCGGCGGTGGAGAGCAGCCCGGCGGCGGCTGCCACCACACCGACGATCAGGATCACGCTGCGCAGCCGCAGAAAGCGCGTCTGGTTGGCGGCCGACGCGGTGTCGAACGCCCCGAAGCGCTGCCAGGCGTGTCGCAGGGTCTCGTGTTCGGCCATGGCGCTATCATCCCCGGCGCTTCTGCGCGTTGCCCAGTTTCGGCTTGACTGCAGCCTTGCCGGCCGGCAGGTACAGCTTCAGACCACCGGCTGCGGCCTTGCCGGGCGATGCTGACGGGCGGACCTTGCCGGAGACGGACTGGCCGCTCAGCCCGCCCGACGGACCGCCGGGCTTGCGCTTGCCCACGAAGCGCACCCGGTCGCCCGGCTCCCGCTGGCCGGTCACGGTCGACACGCTCGGGGCGGCTCCGGGCTTCCGCGCGACGACGACGGGCGCGCCGGTCGATGCAGTCGAGACCTCGGTGATCGGCTCGAGCACCTGCATCAGCTTCTTGGCGATCGTCTCGGGCCGTGCGCTCTCCTGGAAGTACAAGACGTGGTCTTGCGGCGCGTCCTGGCTCGGCGGCGCACCGACGCGGACATGCACGACTGGCATCTTGAGGTCCTGGGCCTTGGACAGCTCATCTGCCACGACCTTCGAGGGTGTGTCGGACTGCAGCGCGACGAACACATGGCTCTGCTGCAGCGCCTTGCGCGTCATGTCCTCCGCCGGCGAGCTCTGCGACATCGCGGCCGCCGAGTGGATCACCTTCACGCCGTGCGACTCGAGCTCGCGCGATACGTGCGCCGCAAGCCGACCGTCGATCGCCGAGTGCGACAGGAAGACCTGCGGCACGTCCGACGCAGGTCCGGGGGGTTCCGCGACGTGGAGCTCGAGCTCATGGTGGATCGTGCGCACCGTGCCGTCACCCATGCGCACGTCTGCGCGGATCATGAACTCGCCCCATCCCGCGGAGTCGAGGCGGAACGCCGACGAGCGATCGCTCACCACGCGCACGGGCTCGGGAAACGTCGGGTGCAGCAGGTAGGTCACGTCGCTCACGCGATCGAGCTCGTCGCCGCCCCCCTCGAGCCACACCGACCACCGCCACCAGTCGGGACGGACATTCTCGTCGGACTGCGCGAGCTTGAGCGCCATCACGCGGCTCCCTTCTGCAGCTCGACCCGGACCCACTGCGGCGCGGACAGCGATGCCCAGGTCTCGTTGCCGAACCGGACGCGCAGCTCGATGAAGTACGGGTCCTTGACCCCCTTGAGGTAGGCGCAGGTACCGCCGATCTCGGGGTGAACGAACGCCTCCTGCCAGGGGCCGATCCAGTCCTCGTTCCGGAAGCGGTACTGACACCGCACGTCGTCGCCGCGCAGCTTGGCGGCGAGCTCTTCGGGCAGGATGATCACCTTCAGCGTGCGGCCGGCGTCGCGCCGCCAGTCCGACACCGTCCGCGCCAGCTTGACCAGCGCAGCCGCCGGCGCCCTGGGATCGAGCACGATGCGCTCGTTGTCGGTGTAAGGTCCCTCGATCTCCACGCCGTCGGCGACGAGCGCGATGTTGCGAAGCCCCCTGGCGCGCGCATGCGCCAGCTCGCCGAGGACCCAGGGATACGGCAGAAACTTCCCCTTCTTTCCCAGCTTCTTCGGCCCACGCGACATGAGCGCGACCAGCGCATCGCACGCCTCGATCCGCTTCATCACCTCCGGAGTCAACGCCCCGCCCCCGAGGTCCTCGCCGGTGACGACGGTGTAGTCGAATGCTTCGGCGAGCTGCAGCGCCGACTTCGCGAGCCGCTGATCGCTCGCGAAGTGATACGACAGGAACAACTTCCGCTCGGCCATCGCGCCTCCTGGCTGACCCTGCGCCCCATCCTATCTCAAGCGATCGCCGCCGGGGTCAGAGGTGGCGAGGTCCGGGTAAGGTCCGGGCGCGACCAGCGGAGATCGCGAAGCCCGGGGTCTCGGGCGCGTCCGAGGGTCCGGAAGCAGCGGCGCGACGGGCCGCGGAAATGCGCTGTACAGGAATGCGGGTCCCCGCGCGCGCGGCGCAGTAGACTGGCCGGCATGATGGCGCCGCTGTGCTTCGTGCTCATGCCGTTCGGCAAGAAACCCGACCCGACCGGCGGCGAGCCGATCGACTTCGATCAGGTGTACGGCCGGGCGATCCGGCCGGCGATCGAAGCGGCCGGGATGATGCCGATCCGCGCCGACGAGGAGCGCACCGGCGGCATCATCCACAAGGCGATGTTCGAGCGCCTGCTGGTCTGCGACTTCGCGATCGCCGACCTGACGTGCGCCAACGCGAACGTGTTCTACGAGCTCGGGGTCCGCCACGCGGTGCGACCGGCGACGACGATCGTGATCTTCGGCAAGCGACACATCCTGCCGTTCGACGTGCAGTACGTCCGGGCGCTGC
>VBLP01000712.1:0-5135 GCA_005887925.1 Deltaproteobacteria bacterium
AGACGGTCCGATGAGCGTCCTCCAGGAAGAGGCGTCGCGAGGGGTTCGCCTTCATCGAGCGGCCGTCCTTGTGGCTGACGGAGCTCGTGAGGAAGACGGAGCTCCTGAGGAGGTCGTCAACGCTGGGGAAGAGGGAGCTCCGTGCCTGTGGGAGAGCGCGGAGCTGTGGATGTGTGGATGAACGTGGTGCCGTGGTCAGGCCACGGCTCGCAGGGAATCACCCACCGCGGACCTCAGCGCGCTCTCGATCAAGCGCAGTGCGCGATCGGTGCGTGCGGCGAGCGGCTCGGTGCCCAGGCCGAGGTTCGCGTGCATCTCGGCGGCGTCGAGGCTGCCGAGCAACACGGACCAGGCCAGGTCGGCGATCTCTCGGGCGTTGACCTGGTGGTAGAGGCCGGCGTGAATGCCGTCGGCCACGCAGGCGCCGATGTGGTCCTGAACCCGGTTGATACCCACCGATACTGCGGTCACGACTTCATCCGAGAGCTGAGGCCGAATCGCGGGCTGCGCCAGCAAGCGCAGGATCCGGGGCCCCTCTGGATCTTTCTCGGCCCAGCGGACAAGCACATCCCAGGTCTCGCGCAGTCGCTGCGCGGTCTCGGTGCGCTCGCGGAGCTGGCCCATCTCGACGTCGAACACGGTGAGCGTGTCTTCGATCAGCGAGACGTAGAGGTCCTCCTTGGAGCGGAAGTACAGATAGATTGCGCCTACCGACAGCTGAGCTGCACGAGCGATGAGCTCGATGGACGCGCCTGCGTAGCCGCGCTCCGTGAAAACCGTACGGGCGGCGTCCTGGATGCGCCGCCGACGAGCCTGTCGCTCCTGCGCCTTGCGTTCTTGAGCGTTCGTCATGGCGCCGATGTAGTATCAGTGACGCGTTGGGTCAAGCAGAGTTTTGTAGCAGGCGATGGCTTTTCAGAGAGCGGGGTAATTTTTGACTGTGAAATCAATGTGCTGTGAGTTTACAATTGACTTTACAAATCTGACGCCGCCTCGCAAGAGATCGGGGTTCAGAACGGTGATTCCCATCTTCTTGCATCGGAACGCTCGCGGCTAGACCGCCCAAGTGGGTTCATGCGTCGGAGCTCGAATGGTCGCCACAGCAACTCGGATCCGAACGTCCTTCGTCCTTGGAGCGGCTGCAGGCACTGTGATCGCGGCGCTCGCGATGACCCCCCGGGGTGCAGCGTTTCGACCGTCGCCCGAGGAAACGTCCGCGGACGGCATGGTGGTGTCGGCCCGGTTCCCGACGCGCCGGATCCTCCCAGGCGTTCAGGATCAGAACCTCGCGGTGACAATCACGGCACCGCCTGCGGCTGACCTGTCACTCGGTCTCGCGATCGTGATCGACCGCTCGGGGTCGATGCACGGCCCGCCGATCGAGAACGCCAAGGCGGCGGCGCTGTCGATGCTTCGTCAGCTCGATGGCCGCGACGCGTTCGCGGTCGTGACCTATTCGTCCGGAGCGCGCACGGTGGTCGCGATGCAGCGGGCCACCGAGGCCGGCAAGGCGGCCGCGCGGGCGGCGATCGAGACGATCGATGACGACGGCGGCACCTGCATCTCGTGCGGGCTGGACACCGCCGGCGCCGAGCTGGCCCGGTCGCCGATCGCCGATGGGCTGCGCCGGATCCTCCTGATCTCGGATGGCCAGGCCAACGAGGGTGTCTACGATCGCGACGAGCTGGCCCAGCTGGCGTCGGCCACGGCCGAGCGCGGCGCGTCGATCTCGACGGTCGGCGTCGGGCTGGACTTCGACGAGGCGACGATGCGGCGGCTCGCCGAGGTCGGCCGCGGCAACTACTACTTCGTCGAGGACACCGTGGCGCTGTCGACGATGTTCGGCCGCGAGCTCGCCACGCTGAGCCAGACCGTCGCGCAGGACGTGCGGCTGATCGTCCGGCCGGAGCAGCTCGGTGGCCAGCCGGTCCGCATCGCGGAGGCCTACGGCTATCCGATGCTGCGCACCGCCGACGGGGTGATCGTGCCGGTGGCGGACCTGCGCGCCGGCGAGACCCGCAAGGTGGTGCTGCGGCTCCAGCTCGCGGCGCCTCGCGGCGACGAGCTCGTGGTCGCGCACGCCGAGGTCAGCTGGCGCAGCGTGGCCGACGGTACCCGGCACCGGGCGCGCGCGGCGGCCACGGTCGACGTCGTCGACGATCCGGCGGCGGTCGCGGCGAGCGTCGACGCGGCGGCGACGCAGGCGGTCGAGAAGGCGCTGTCGGCGCGCGCGCTCGAGGACGCAGCCGCGGCCTACGAGCACGAGGGGCTCCCCGCCGCGCAGCAGGTGCTCGACCGCCGCGCGCAGGCGGTGCGCGCCGCCGCGAGCTACCTCGACCACGACACCGTCGAGGCGCTCGACGCGGCATCGAGCCGCGCGCGCGACGGCTTCGCCCGGGCGCCCGAGCAGGCCAAGAAGGCCGCGAGCGTCGACGCGCACGAGCTGGCGCGCTGAGCATGTCCGCGCGTCAGGGCGCGAGATCGGCGAACGAGAGCTGCAGGTCGCGGCTGATCAGCACCGCGCGGTCCATCGGCACGTCCTCGAAGCCGTCCTTCGGATCGCCGTCGCCGCCCGACACCAGCAGGTAGCCGCGGAACGACTCGTCGCGCTCGCCGCGCTCGCCGGTGAGCCAGAGCCGGCGCAGCCGCAGCGGCTCGTCGAGGTGCGCGACCACCATCGAGCGGCCGTTGGTCAGCGCGACGTTGCCGAGCTTGTCGTCGATCTTGCCGGCCTTCGCGAGCTCGGCGGCGACCAGGCGCAGCGTGGCGGCCAGCGCGCGGCGCGAGGCCGCCGGCGGCAGGTTGGCATCGTCGATGTTGCCCTCGTCGTGGAGCATGGCGAGGAACACGTGGAACGTCAGCTCGGCCGGGGTCCGGCCCTTGACGTTGCGCCGCAGGTAGTCGGGGATGTGCTCGAGCAGCCGCGGCGCGATCTCGGCGGAGAACAGCTCGCCGTCGAGCCCGGTCTGCGCGAACATCCAGCGCCGGAACCGGAACGGCGGCGTGTTGTCGGTGCCACCGACGTTCGAGCCCTCGTCGCGCATCGCCTGGGCGATGGCGCAGTCGGTCTTGATCTCGGCGGTCAGGGGCCCGGCGAGGTCGACCGGCGCGGTGCTCGCCCTGGGCGTTCGCACCAGCAGGACGTCACCACCCTGGATGTACCCCAGGCCCCATCGGCTCACCGGCGGCTGCGCGATCAGCGCGGCACGCACCGGTGCCAGCGCGAGCGACAGTCGCTGAGGTTGGTTGCAAATACAGGCCCATGACGAGCGAACCGTCGGCTGCTGACGGTCAACGATCGCAAGGCGCATGGACGCAAAGAACGACGTCACAACTTCACCCCAGAGGACGTCACTCCTCGAGGATACCAGCAGTATAAAGGTCCGCTCCAACGTCGCCAATCTTCGTCACCTAACGCCGCGCGGTTGTTATGCTCGCTCGCAAGCGCCCATGCCAAGCGTGTGCGATGCCGCAGAACGCTAGGCTGATCTGCGTCACGAATTTCCAATGCTAACCTGCGGCAGCAAGTGCCTTGGTGAGCTCCGAGAATACCTTGGCGCGCTCCACCTCGTTGAACACCTCGTGTCGCATCCCGACGAGGTCGTGATAGTTGACACCCGAGATCTTGGCCGCCACCGCTTGCGAGCGCGCCGGATCTGCGATCGGATCGTCGTGCCCCACCAACCATGTGGTCGGTAATTTGATTCGACCGGCGTGCTCGAACACGTAGGCCTGTGCGGCGAGCGCCTCGGTGAACCAGCGCGCGGTCGCGACATCGAAGCATAGCTTGTCGGCGAGCCGCTCGGCCTGCTTGGCCGTGTCCTGCGTCAGATCCTCGACGCGCAGCGCGTTGGGCTGCGACAGCTTCGGAGCGAGCCGGCTCGCGACGCTCGCCAGCGCGCGGCGATAGGCCGGGATCTTGAGGCGCAGCGCGAGGAACGGTGACGACACGATCGCGGCGGCGGCGCGCGGCGGTTGCTCGTCGGCGAGCGCGCGCAGCGTGATCAGGCTGCCGTGCGAGTGGCCGAGCAGCACCATCGGGGCCGCGGCGCTCGCGAGGTCGCGCGCGGCCGCCTGCATCGCGGCGAAGTCGGCGAGGTAGGTCGAGAACCGATCGATGTAGCCGCGCTGGCCGGGAGACTTGCCGTGGCCGCGCACGTCGTAGGACAGCACCGCCCAGCCGGCATCGACGATCACGCGGGCGACTTCGTGGTAGCGCCCGCAGTGCTCGGCGTAGCCGTGGGTGATGAGGACGACGCCCCGGGGCGTGCCCGCGGGGACGAAGCTCTCGGTGTACAGGCCGGAGATCGTCTGCGTCGACGTGGGCGCGAGGGGCCCGGGCAGGTCGCTCATGAAGTGCTTCTATAGCGCGGGGGGCTGACCGGGCCGGGAACTTGCCCCCGCCGCCCGGATCTGCGTACGTTGCTGACATGAGGCCTAACACGCTTGGATTGCTGGTGATTTGCGGCCTGGTCGGGTGCCGGCTGCACGACGATCGCGACGTCGCAAAGAGCGCGACCCGGCTCGATCTGGCCAGGGACTTCCTGCGCAAGCACCAGCTCGAGGCCGCCGATACCGAGTGCAACCGCGCACTCGCGTTCAATCCCGCCAGCGACGAGGCGTACAATACGCGGGGGCTCGTCGCGATGATCCGCGCACTCGATATCCAGCGCACGCTCGAGATCGACGCTTGCCTGACCGGCGTCGATGCGGAGCTCACGCAGCGCGATCTCGACCGCTTTCTGCACACCGCCGATCGCGCGTTCGGGGAGGCGAACCGGATCAGCCCCGACTACGGCGAGGCGTGGTCCAATCGCGGCGTCGTCCACAACCTCCTCGAGGACTACACGGCCGCCGCCGCGTACCTGACCGAGGCGCTGGCCAACCCGATGCGGCTCGACAGCCCCGGCCTGACCCGTGCCCACCTGGGCTGGGCGCTGTTCCACGAGGCCCGTTACGTCGACGCCGCCAAGTAGCTCCGCCAGGCTGTGCAGTTTCAACCCAACATGTGTGTTGCAACTTATCGCCTGGCGAGGGTTTACTTCGAACGGCAGGAGTGGGAAAAAGCGGCGGAACTGTTCCAAACCACGTCTGATGACCCGGCGTGCGGGTCGCAGGAAGCCAGCCTTTACCTG
>VBLP01000712.1:5206-5681 GCA_005887925.1 Deltaproteobacteria bacterium
CACAGCGGGGAGCAATGGAGCGTCGAACAGAACCAGGCAACCGCAGCGACAGCCCTCGAACCGTGACGGTGGTCGACGCACAGACGAGCTTGGCGCTGTGGTTGCGCGCGGGCCGCTCGCATCGCGGGATGAGCCTCGACGACGTCGCGAAGGTCACCAAGATCCAGCCGCGCATCCTCGAGCGGCTCGAGGCCGGCAAGCCCGACGGCCTGCCGGCCGAGGTATTCGTGCGCGGCTTCGTGCGCAGCTTCGCGCGCTGCGTCGGCCTCGACGAGGGCGAGGCGCTCCGGCGCTACGCGGCGTGCGGCCTCGGCGCGGGCTCGCAGGATCTGACGCCGACGGTGCGCGCGCTGGTCGAGGTGATGGCCGATCTCGCGCCCGGCAGCGCGACGGCGGCGCGGGCGACGCCGCGCAAGATGCACGCGGTCGAGGTGATCGACCTGGCGCCGCCGGCAACGGCGAACGTGCCGGCCAC
>VBLP01000711.1 GCA_005887925.1 Deltaproteobacteria bacterium
AACGCCGCCTCGACGCTCGCGGCGAAGCGCACCTGGCTCGTCCGCGCGGAGACCGGAGGCGTCGAAGCCGGAGAGCAGGAGGCCATCATGTCGGTGCAACGCGACGGCGCGGCCGTTTGTTCCGGCGACCGCGCGGCCCAAAGGCGCCCGACGCAGAACGCGGGAACAGCGCGGCTATCCGAGCTTTCGGTACAGGGTGCGCCGATCGATCCCGAGGATCCGCGCCGCGCGCGACACGTTGCCGTCGCACGCATCGAGCACCCGGCGGATGTAGCCGCGCTCGACCTCGGCGAGCGGCAGGTGGCGCTCGGCCGCGCTCGCGAGCAGCTCGCCGGTCGGATCGGCCGGCGCGCGCGATGGCAGGTCGCGGACGTCCTCGAGCACGATCGTGTCGTGATCGGTCAGCGCGACGGCGCGCTCGACGACGTTGGCAAGCTCGCGCACGTTGCCGGGCCAGTCGTGGCGGCCGAGCCAGCGCATCGCGTCGTCGGTGATCCCGATCGGCCCGCTGCCGGCGAGCGCGACCCGGGCGAGCAGCGCGTTGACCAGCTCGGGGATGTCGCCGGCGCGCTCGCGCAGCGGCGGCATCTCGATCCGGATCACGTTGAGCCGGAAGAACAGATCGAGCCGGAACTGGCCGGCGTGCACGGCGTCGTCGATCACGCGGTTGGTCGCCGCGATCACGCGGACGTCGGTCGCGACCTCGCCGCCGCCGACCGGGCGGACCCGCGATGACTCGAGCACCTGGAGCAGCTTGCTCTGGACGTCGAGCGGCATCTCGGCGATCTCGTCGAGGAAGATCGTGCCGCCCGAGGCCTCGACGAACAGGCCGTCGCGCGACTCGCGGGCGTCGGTGAACGCGCCGCGCCGGACGCCGAACAGCTCGGCCTCGACCAGCCCGCTCGGCAGCGCCGCGCAGTTGACGTGGACGAACGGACCGCTGCCGCGCCCGCCGCGGTCGTGGATCCAGCGCGCCAGCGCGCCCTTGCCCGTGCCGCTCTCGCCGGTGATCAGCACGCTCGCCATCGAGCGCGACGCCCGGCGCGCGACGTCGAGCACCTTCTGCATCGCCGGGCTCGCCGCGACCAGCGCGCCGCGATCGTCGCCGAGCTCGCGGCGCAGCCGGACGATCTCGCGCCGCATCCGGCGCTCGCGCAGCGCGCGCTCGACGGCGAGCAGCAGCGCAGGTAGCTTGAACGGCTTGGTGACGAAGTCGCACGCGCCGGCTCGTACCGCCTGCACGGCGAGCTCGATGCTGCCGAACGCGGTGATCATGAGGACGAGCTGGCCGGGCTTGCGCTCGAGCAGCTCGGCCAGGAGATCGGTGCCGCGCAGCTCGGGCATCTCGACGTCGGTGATGACGATGTCGAAGTCACCGGCGACGGCGCGCTCGATCCCGGCCCGCGCCGAGGTCCAACCACGAGGATGTTGCCGGGCTGGGTCATGCCGTCGTGTAGTCCTAGCTCACCTCGGCGCGGCGCGCCGGGAAGCTGACGACGAATTCGGCGCCGTGATCGGAGGTCGCGGTGATCGTCCCGCCGTGCTCGGCGACGATCGCGCGGACCACGGCGAGCCCGAGCCCGGTGCCGCCCTCGGCGGCCCGGGTGGTGAAGAACGGCTCGAACAGCCGGCCGTGCATCTCGGGCGGGATGCCCGGCCCGGTGTCGCGGACGATCAGGCGGACCTGGCCGTGCGCGGGGACGGCCTCGACCCGCACGGTGATCCGGCCGCCGCTCGGGGTGGCGGCGAGCGCGTTGCGCACCAGGTTGAGCACGATCTGCTGCAGCTGGTCCTCGTCGGCGTCGATCGTGTGGTCCGCGGCGTCGACGCGGAGCTCGAGCGCCACACCGCGGCGCCGGGCCTCGCCGTCGAGCAGCTCGAGCACGGTCTTGACCGGGCGGTCGAGCGCGCGGGGCGCGATCAGAGGATCTCGGCCTGGCGGCGGGTCTCGGGGTCCGTGCTGCGGGTCGCCAGCGCCGAGGCCCGGCCCGACAGCACCTGGAGCGGCGAGCCGATCTCGTGCGCGAGGCCGGCCGACAGCTGGCCGATCGTGACCATCTTGTCGATGTCCTGCAGGCCGCGCTCGAGGCGGAGCCGGGCCTCGGTCTCCTGGTCGATGCGCTGGCGGGCCTCGCCGAGGGTGGCGACCATCGCGTTGAACTCGTCGGTCAACGCGCCGATCTCGTCGCGCCGCGCCAGCGGGACCCGCGACTTGAAGTCGCCGGCGCGGACGTGCGTGATGCCGTCGAGCACGGTGGCGAGCGGCCGGGTGATGTACGCGGTGCCGAGCAGGATGCCGGTGACCAGGGTGACCGCGACGAACGCCAGCACCACCACGATCAGCCGGTCGCGGGTGCGCCCGAGATCGGCCCTGAGGTCGTCGATCACGCGCGCCACGACGATCGCGCCGATCACCTCGCCGCTGTCGCTGGTCAGCGGCGCGGCGTACACGTAGCGGCGCTCGCCGAGCTCGATGGCCTCCTGCGCGCTGGTCGCGGCCCGCCGCGCCAGGCGCTCGACCTCGCCGTCGACCGGCTCGCCCTTGGAGTGCGCGATCTCGTGGGCGTCGACGTCGTGGACGTGGACGTAGATCTTGGGCTCGAGCGACTCGAGCGCGTGCAGCGTCTCGTCGATGTCGGCGCCCTGGCGGTCGCGCAGCGCGTTGCCCAGCGAGGTCGCGAGCGAGCGGCCGAGCGTGAGGACCTCGCGCTCGGTCGCGTTGCGCAGGTCGTCGACCTCCCAGCCGTACGCGAACACGGCGTAGCCGCCGAACAGCAGCACCCCGAGCAAGGTCAGCGCGATCGTGAAGCGCAGCCGGATCGACATCGAGCCCGGGATGGTGGACGAGCGTGTCATGGCGCGCAAAGCACAACCTTGCTGTACCCTGGGCCGCTCGGGGGCGGTATCTGCGCATGACTGCCGCAGGTGAGGCAGAAATGCTTATCGCGCCTCGCATTAACACTGGGTTAACCCGGCGGCTCCGTCGAGTACCGCCGCGGATGCGGTGGCACGGCCCGTGGAGCAAGGGCTTGCGTGCAAGTGTTCAAGTGCTGGTTGGTGCTCGGTCTCGCGGGGTGCTCGCCGGCGGTGGGTGAGACCGTGTCGTTCTCGCCGCCACCGTCGACGCCGCGGCCCGATGGTGCGGTGCGGCTGTCGCGCGAGTCGCGGCCCTACGTCGTCACCGAGAAGGTGGCGGTCGGCGCGTCATCGCCGGTGGTGCTGGCGCCGGCGCGGATCGCATTCCGCGATGGCGCGGTCTCGCAGGTCAACCTGCCGATCGCCGGGCGCGTCACCGCCGTCTACGTCAAGACCGGCGATCGGGTCAAGATCGGAGCTGCGCTGGTGGCGATCTCGTCGCCCGATGCCGCCGCGGCGCGCGCCCAGCTCGCCGCCGCGGCCGCCGAGCACGACGCCGCGACCCACGAGATCGCGCGCCAGGACGCGATGGCCACGTCGGGTGTCGGCGTCGAGAGCGAGCGGGTCGCCGTGCAGGCCAAGCTGCGCCAGAGCGAGGCCGAGCTCGCGCGCGCCCAGACCACCGTGGCGATCCTCGGCGGCGGCGGCGGCTCGACCGTCGTGCTGCGCGCGCCGATCGACGGCACCGTGATCGCGCGCCATGCCACCGTCGGCGCGGTCGCGCAGCCCGGCGGCGATCCGCTGATCGAGATCGGCAACCCGAGCTCGCTGTGGGTGGTGGCCGACGTGTTCGAGCGCGAGCTCGCCCAGGTCCACGACGGCGCCGCGGTCGACATCGAGCTGCCGACCCGGACCGCGCCGGTCGCCGGCCACGTCGTGTCGGTCGGCCAGGCGCTGACCGGCGCGCTGCGCACCGCGCCGGTGTACATCGCGCTGGACGGCGACAGCGTCGACGTGCGGTCCGGGATGTTCGCGCGCGCCCGGATCAAGGCACCGGCCGGCAAGAGCATCGTCTTGCCGGCGGAGTCGGTGCTGATCGAGGACGGCAAGACCTACGTCGTGTTCGTCAAGACCGGCGACGATCTGTTCACGCCGCGCAAGGTCGAGGTCGGCCGCTCGATCGACGGCCGGGTCGAGGTCCTGAGCGGCGTGGCACCCGGCGAGGACGTGGTCGTCAAGGGCGCGCTGCTGCTCGACGGCGCGGCCGAGCAGCTGCTGTAGCCATGCTGAAGCACGTGATCGACGCCTGCGTGGCACGGCGGCTCGCCGTGGTCGCGTTCACGCTCGGCATCGCGGTGTACGGCTTCACCGCCTACCAGGACACGCCGATCGAGGCGTTCCCCGATGTCACCAACTACCAGATCAACGTGATCACCAAGGCGCCGGGGCTGGCGCCCGAGGAGGTCGAGAAGCAGATCACGCTGCCGCTCGAGCGCGCGCTCAACGGCACGCCGGGCATGATCTCGATGCGCTCGGAGAGCCAGTTCGGGCTGTCGCTGATCTACCAGACGTTCGACGACGACGTCGACGCGTTCAAGGCGCGCGCGCTGGTCACCGAGCGGGTCGCCGCCGCCGCGAGCGACCTGCCGCCGGGAGCCAGCGCCGAGCTCGCGCCCGAGTACACGCCGCTCGGCGAGATCTACCAGTACCGGCTGACCAGCGATCGCCACTCGCTGCACGAGCTGCGCTCCGAGCAGGAGTGGGTCGTGGCGACCCAGTTCCGCCAGGTCGCCGGCGTCGCCGACGTCGTCGGGTTCGGCGGGTTCCTGCCCGAGGTCCACGTCGAGGTCGATCCGGCGCGCCTGCTCGCGTACGGGCTGACGCTCGCGGATGTGCGGACCGCGCTGTCGAAGTCCAACGTCAACGTCGGCGGCGGCTTCCTGCGCCACGGCGATCAGGAGATGGTGGTCCGCGGCGTCGGCTACCTGGGCTCGGCGACCGACATCCAGAACGTCGTGTTGACCAGCAAGGCCGGCACGCCGGTCACCGTCGGCGACGTCGGGCGCGTGCTCCTGTCCAACGTGCCGCGGCGCGGCGACGCCGGGCTCGACGGCGTCAAGGAGATCATCGAGGGCTTCGTGCTGCTCCGCCGCGGCGAGAACCCGAGCCTGGTGCTCGACGGCGTCCACGCCAAGGTCGACGAGCTCAACAGCAAGATCCTGCCGCGCGGCATGAAGATCGAGGCGTTCTACGACCGCTCGACCCTGGTCGAGCACACGCTCGGCACGGTTCACCATAACCTCCTGTTCGGCGGCCTGCTGATCCTCGGCGGGGTCTGGCTGTTCCTGCGCACGATCCGTGGCTCGCTGATCGTGGCCTCGGTGATCCCGATCGCGCTGCTCGCGGCGTTCATCGGCCTGCGCGCGATCCACCTGCCGGCCAACCTGATCTCGATGGGCGCGATCGACTTCGGGATCCTGGTCGACGGCGCGGTGATCCTGGTCGAGAACGTGATCCACATCGCGCGCGAGCGCCGGCCACAGTCGCGGCGCGACATGCTCGGCATCGTCGGCCACGCCGCGTTCGACGTGTCGCGGCCGACGTTCTACTCGATGGCGATCATCATCGCGGCGCTGATCCCGGTGTTCACGCTCCAGCGCGTCGAGGGCCGGATCTTTCGACCGCTCGCGCTGACTTACACGTTCGCGCTGGTCGGCGCGCTGGTGCTCGCGCTCACCCTGGTGCCCGCGCTGTGCGCCGCCGCTCGCGTTCGCGATCGCGGGGTCGCTGGTCGCCGGCGCGGCGGTCGCGGTGGGCGGCCTCGGCGTCGAGTTCCTGCCCGAGCTCGACGAGGGCGACCTGGTGATCTTCGTCGAGATGCCGCCGAGCGTCGCGCTCGCCCGGGGCCAGGACATCCTGCTCGACGTCCGCAAGCGCCTGCTCGCGTTCCCCGAGGTCGAGGCCACGCTGTCCGAGCAGGGCCGGCCCGAGGACGGCACCGATGACGAGGGCGTCAACATGAGCGAGACCTTCGTGCGGCTGAGGCCCGAGGGTCAGTGGCGCGACGGCCTGACCAAGGACGCGCTGGTCGAGCAGATGCGCGCCTCGCTCACCCAGATCCCCGGCGTGCAGTACAACTTCTCGCAGCCGATCAAGGACAACGTCGAGGAGGCGGTGTCGGGCGTGCGCGGCAAGGTCGTGCTCAAGATCTTCGGCACCGACCTCGAGAAGATGCGGGCCTCGCTCGAGGAGGCCAGGGGCGCGCTCGCCGGCGTGTCCGGCATCGTCGACCTCGACCTGTACCGCGACTCGATGGTGCCGCAGCTCCAGATCGTGCTCGATCGCGGTGCGCTGGCGCGCGCCGGGATCGCCGTCGACGACGCCCAGGACGTCGTCGAGACCGCGCTGGCCGGCAAGGTCGCGACCAGCATGTGGAGGAACGACCGCCTGGTCCCCGTGCGCGTCGGCCTGCCGGCGGCCGAGCGCGCCGATCCCGAGCGGGTCGCCGCGCTGATGGTGCCGACCGCCGACGGCGGCCGCGTTCCGCTGCGCGAGGTCGCGCGGATCGGCATCGCGCAGGGCCGCGCCACGATCAACCACGAGGCCAACAGCCGGTTCATGGCGCTCAAGTTCAACGTCGAGGGCCGCGACGTCGGCTCGGTGATCAAGGACGCGCAGGCGCTGGTCGGCCCCGGCGCCAGGGTCAAGGCGCCCGACGGCCACTACTTCGTGTGGGGCGGCGAGTTCGAGAACCAGCAGCGCGCGATGGCCCGGCTGCGCGTGGTCGTGCCGGTCGCGCTGCTCGTCGTGCTCGTGCTCCTGTACAGCGCGCTCGGCTCGGCGCGCAGCGCGCTCGCGGTCCTCCTCACCGCTCCGTTCGCGCTGACCGGGGGCGCCTTCGCGCTGCTCCTTGCGGGGATCCCGCTCTCGGTCAGCGCGGCGGTCGGCTTCATCGCGCTGCTCGGCCAGGTCTCGCTCGCCGGTCTGCTCGTGGTGTCGGCGATCGAGACCCGCCGCACCGACGGCGTCGCGCTCGGCGAGGCCGTGGTCGAGGGACCGACCGCGCGGTTCCGCGCGCTGGTCATGGCCGCGCTGCTGGCGATCCTCGGGCTGACCCCGATGGCGGTGTCGCGCGCCGTCGGCAGCGAGACCCAGCGGCCGTTCGCCGTGGTGATCATCGGCGGCATGGTGACGACGCTGCTCGTCGCGCTGACCGTCTTGCCGGTGTTCTACCAGCTGATCACGCGCAAGCGGCTCGGCACGCCGGCCCAGGACGACCAGCCGTGAGAGCCGCTGCGATCGCACTGGGCGCCGCGCTCGCGGCGGCGGCCGGCGCCCCCGCGCACGCCGGGGCTCCCGCGGAGGTCACCGCCGATCAGGCCGTCGCGCTGTATCGCCAGACGAGCCCGCGCCTGGCGGCCAGCCGCGCGGCGATCGACGTCACCGCGGCCGACCTCGTCGATGCGTCGCTCTATCCCAACCCGACCCTGTCGATCAACACCACCAACATCGTCCAGGGCCAGGACACCTTCGGCCACTCGCAGAACCTCGTCGGCGTCGACGTGCCGATCCTGATCGGCGGGCAGCGCGGCCACCGCACGCGCGCGGCCGAGGCCCGGATCGCCGCCAAGCGCGCCGAGGTCGACGTCGATCAGGCCAGGGCCGAGATCGAGATCCGCCGCAAGTTCCTGGCGCTACTCGCCGCGCAGCACAAGGCCGAAGCGCTCGCCGGCGCGCTCGACGATGCCCGCGCGGTGCGCGCGATCGTCGCCGGTCGCCAGCAGGCCGGCGCCAAGAGCCCCTACGAGCTCGAGCGCACCGATCTCGCGGTCGCGTCGCTCGCGAGCAAGCACGACGAGGCGCTCACCGACGTCACCGCCGCCTCGGGAGCGCTCGCCGCCGCGGTCGGCATCGCCGGCTGGCAGCCGCGCGCCGCCGGCCCGTTCGAGCCACCGACCGTCGCCACCATCGATCAGCCCGCGGCCGATCACCCCGGGCTCCTCGCCGGCGCCGCCGCGCAGGCCGCCGCGCAGCGCGACGAGGCGGCCGCCCACGCCGACGCGATCCCGACGCCGAGCCTGCAGGTCCAGGGCTTCGGCACGACCGACCCGGAGGGCATCGCACTCACCGTCGGTGTCGCGATCCCGCTGCCGCTGTTCGACCGCAACCAGGGCGCGATCGCGCGGGCGCGTGCCCAGCACCGCGCCGCCGAGCTCGAGCACCGCGCGACCGGCGCCGAGCTCGCCGGCGACCTGGCGCGCGCGCTCGCCGCCCTTGCCTTGCGCTGCGATGCGGTCGCGCGGTTCCGCGCCGGGGCGATCGAGCGCCTGCCGCGCGTGCGCAGCATGGCCGAGGCCTCGTACCGGAGCGGCCAGGGCGGCATCGTCGAGCTGCTCGACGCGCTCGACGCCATCACCGAGGCCCGGCTGCGCGACATCGAGCTCGTCGGCGCGGCGCTGGATGCGGAGATCGATGTCCGTGCAGCCGCGCGCGGCCGCTAGTATGATCCCGCCATGCCGATCTGCCGCGAGTGCAACGACGAGGTGACCAAGCTGGTATCCGTCAAGGTGGGGGGCAAGGCACGGAAGGTGTGCGCGGACTGTGCGGATCGGCTGCGCGAGGAAGGCGAGGTCGCCGAGGCGAGCGAGGGCGTGATCCAGGGCATGATGGGCTACAAGGGCCGCAGATAACACGCGCGCACGCGAGCGCGGATGTCGTGGGCGCCGCACATCGCGGCGTCTGCGCGCACGGCTGCGACTGGCACATCGCCTGCTCTGATCTCGAGCAGACGCTGGATGCTGAACTACAACCACCTCTACTACTTCCATATCACCGCGGCGGAGGGCTCGCTGTCGGCGGCGGCCGCCAAGCTGGGCGTGAAGCAGTCGACGATCAGCGAGCAGCTTCGCACGCTCGAGCGCACGCTGCACCAGGCGCTGCTCGAGCGGACCAGCACCGGCATGCGATTGACGCCCGCGGGCCAGATCGCCTACGAGCATACGACCGCGATGTTCCGCGCCGGCGATCGCCTGCTCCAGGCGCTCGGCCGGGCCGCCGACGCGGCACCGCGCTCGCTGCGCGTCGGGATCAGCGGCGCGGTCGCGCGCGCGACCTCGACCGACTTCCTCCTGCCGCTGTTCGCGCTCGACGAGTGCACGCCGACGATCAGCACCGGCGAGACGCTCGACCTGTTGCGCCACCTCCGCAGCAACGACCTCGACCTCGTCCTGTGCGAGGTCGAGCCTCCGGAGGCCGCCGTGCACCAGCTGCACCGCGCCGTCATCACGCACATTCCGCTGCTCGCGATCGCCCCGATCGATCTCGATCCCGGGCCGGACTGGCAGGACGTCGGGCTCGTGCAGTACCGGGCGAGCTCGACGTTTCGCTTCGAGGTCGAGGCGTTCCTCGAGCACCGCGGCCTGCGGCCCCGCATCGTCGGCGAGGCCGATGATCCGTTCCTGCTGGTCGAGGTCGCCGCGCGCGGACGATACGTCGTCATCGTGCCGCGCGCGGTCGCGCGCGACGCGCTCGCCGCCGGCAGGGTCCGCACGCTGGCGCAGGTCGAGACCGTGCACGCCGGGGTGCACGCGCTCTATCACGACGGAACTTCCTCGGGCCTCGCGCGCCGGGCAATCGAGAAGCTCATCGCGACCGCCAGAGCGAATGCGGAATAGCCTTCGGGGCCTTCGGGGCGGTGCATCTGCACAGTGAGCGCTGACGACACAGCACACTGCGGAAAATCCGTATATTGCTATTAGGTCGGGGAGCAGCCACCATCTCGTCATGCCTCCGGGCACGATCTCCGGCCACCACCGGGAGAGCTGGCTTACGAAAAACGCGGCGGCGAGCGACTTCGGTGCCGGCGGGGATGGTGGCATCGAGGTGATCGAGGCCGATGCGTTGCTCGGCATCGGTCTCGGCTCCGACATCCTCGTTGTCGACGACGACGCGGACAACCTGACCGCCTACGAGGCGGCGCTCGGGCCGCTTGGACGCCGCGTGGTGACCGTGCGATCGGGGATCCATGCGCTGGCCAGGCTCCTCGAGCAGGACTTCGCGCTGCTGTTGCTCGATGTCTCGATGCCGGACATGACCGGCGTGGAGACCGCGCGCCGGATCCGGCAGCGAGCGCGCAACCAGGGCCTGCCGATCATCTTCATCACCGGCGTCACGTCGTCGACCGACATCATCCTCGAGGCCTACGACGCGGGTGCGTTCGACTTCGTCATCAAGCCGATCCCGCCTGCCGTCCTGCGCGCGAAGGCGCGCGTGTACCTGCAGCTGCAGGAGCGGACCTACGAGCTGCTGCGCGAGTCGGCGCAGCTGCGCCGCGCGCACCAGCTGCTCGGCGAGGCCAGCGAGAAGCTGCGCGAGCACGACGCGGCCGCGGTCGCCCTGCGCTCCGCCCGGGAGGACAACCGGCGCAAGGACGAGTTCCTCGGCATGCTGAGCCACGAGCTGCGCAACCCGCTGTGGACCATGGCCAACGCGCTCGAGCTGCTCCGGGCGCGCGACGCCTCCAGCCGCGAGCTCGCCATCATCGAGCGCCAGGTCGAGCACCTGAGCCACATCGTCAGCGACCTGCTCGACTTCTCGCGGATCACCCGCGGCAAGATCGACCTGCGGCGCGACACCGTCGATCTCGCCGGCGTCGTCGCCGATGTGCTCGAGGCTGCGCGCCCGCAGATCGAGCGGCGCGCCCACCAGCTCACCGTGCAGGTGCCCGACGGGCTCGCGGTCGACGCCGATCGCCATCGCATCCGGCAGGTGGTGGAGAGCCTGCTCGACAACGCCGTGAAGTACACCGCCGACGGCGGCCGGATCGCGATCGCGGCCGCGCGCGACGGCCGCTTCGTCCGGATCGCCGTTCGCGACAACGGCCGCGGCATCGCCGCATCGCTCCTGCCCCGGATGTTCGAGCCGTTCGTGCAGGGCGAGCAGCCGCTCGACCGCAGCGAGGGCGGCCTCGGCATCGGCCTGACGCTGGTCCAGATCCTGGTCGAGCTCCACGGCGGCGCGATCGAGGCCCACAGCGACGGCCCCGGCACCGGGGCGACCTTCATCGTCCGCTGGCCCGCCGCGTCCGACGAGCCCGTGCACACGCGCGCGCCGCACGCCCCGGTCGCCGCCGCTGGCGCTCGCCGCGTGCTCATCGTCGACGACAACGCCGACGCCGCCGACATGCTGGCCGCGCTCCTGCGCATCGCGGGCCACGACGTCGCGCTCGCCCACGACGGCGCCGCCGCGCTCGCCCTCGCTCCGGACTTCGCACCCCACATCGCGCTGCTCGATCTCGGCCTGCCCGTCATGGACGGCTACGAGCTGGCGCGCCGCCTCCGCCAGCTCGAGGCGTGCCGCGGCACGCTGCTCGTCGCGCTCAGCGGCTACGATCAGCCCGACGACCGCGAGCGCGCCAGGTCCGCCGGCTTCGCTCATCACCTCGCCAAGCCGGTCAAGCTATCGACCCTCGAGGCGTTGTTCGCCGCCCAGAACAGCGACCCCTCGTAGCGCGATCAGTCGAGGCCGTTCCAGTAGTCGGCGTCGTGGAAGGCGCCGAACCGCACGTTACCCTCCCGGCCGGGCGGGCAGTCGAAGAACAGCGCCATCTTGCCGGGGACATCGGGATACTCGGCGATGTCGGGGACGAGCATGGTCGAGAAGCACAGATAGCGCAGCGGCTCGGAGCCGCGGTTGATCATCTGGTGTGCGTGCTCGGGACCGGCGGGGAATGCAAGGTAATCGCCGGCGCCGACGGCCACCTCGCCGTGCGGCGTGCGCAGCGTGCCCTGACCGGCGAGCACGTAGATCGCCTCCTCGTTGGCCCAGTGGAAATGATAGGGCCAGGACTGCTTGCCCGGCGGGAGCTCGTAGAGCATGCAGCCGAGGTCCTTGCCGCCGGCCTCCTTGCCGAGCAGCTTGACGCGCACCTCGCAGCGATCACCGCGGGCTTCGGTGCAGGGCTCGAGATCGTCGATGTGGATCATGGCTCGGTCTCCTCGCCGTGCCAGTAGTCGGTCTCCTGCAGGTAGCCCAGGCGGCGCGCGGCGTGCGGGCCCGAGGTGTAGATTCCGAGCTTCTGGGTATCGGGATACTGCGAGACCTCGAGTGGCAACATCGTAGAGAGTACGAGATAGCGCAGCGGCGCACGGGAGCGATTGATCATCTGGTGTGCGTGATCGGGTCCGGCGGGACATGCGATGTAGTGACCGGCGCGCACGGGGATCTCGCCCGACGGCAGCCGCAGCATGCCTTCGCCTTCGAGGATGAAGATCGCCTCTTCATTGGCGGTGTGGGCATGGAACGGCCAGCTGCGCTTGCCGGGCGGCAGCTCGACCAGGCTGGTGCCGATCTTCTTGCCGCCGCTGGCGGCGCCGAGCTGGCGGCGCAGGAGCTCGAAGCGGTCGCCGTGCGCCTGGTGCGTGACGGGGACCTGATCTTGATGGACGACGTTGGGAGGCCGTGTCATGCGGCCGAGTCTACCGAACTGCATGGCCGATCGCGCAGTCGTTGCGCATCTCCTGTCGGATACGCAAATGGTGCATTGCCGCGAGAACCGCTCGTCGTGTCGAATCGGCGCGAGGATTGCTGGAGAACGGGTATGGCTCGACGTTCTCTGTGGCCGCGCGAGCACGGCGCGTACTTCCAGCTCGCGATCCCGCTGGTCGTGGCGCTCGCCTGGCGGGCTCCGAGGATCGCTGGCCTCGCGTGGGCCGCGGCGGCGTGCCTGGCGTTCCTCGCGCACGAGCCGCTGCTGGTGATGCTCGGGCACCGCGGCGCGCGGATGCGGAGCTCCGAGGCCGGCCGGGCGCGGAACCATCTGACCGTGCTGGGCGGTGGCGCCGTGGCGCTCGGCGGGGCGGCGCTGGTGCTGCTGCCGCCGGCGGCGCGATCGCTGGCCGCGCTGTCGCTCGCTCCGGTGGCGGCGGTGGTCGCGCTGGCGTGGCGGCGGAGCGAGCACACGCTGGTCGGCGAGCTGGTCGCCGCGGCGGCGCTGACCGGCGCGGTCGCCCCCGTGCTGGCCGCCGACGGCGCTGCGCCCGGAGCTGCCGCCGCGATCTGGCTGGGATGGGCGGTGGGGTTCGGGGCGAGCGTGGTCGCGGTGCATCGCGTGATCGCGCGCCACAAGCGGGCCGCGTCGTGGCTCGACATGGCGCTCGCGGTCGGTCTGGCGGCGGTCGCCGGGGCGTGCCTCGCGACGGCGGCGCGCTCGGTGGCGAGCCTTGTCGCAGCGCCGCTGGTGACGACCGCCGCGGTGCTCGTGGTCTTCCCGCCGCCGGCGTCGCGGCTGCGCGCGGTCGGGGTCGCGATCGCGGCGAGCGCCGGCGCCGCCGGTGTGCTGCTGCTCGCGCGGTGAGATCAGCGGCGCAGTTGCTCTGGGTCTCGTCGAGCGTGGTCGCCACGGGCTGGCGTCGCTCGGCAGGTTCGCGGCGATCGACGCCCATCGGGGTCCATGGCGCTGCGCGAGCGCGGCGCGAGTGCGGCCGGTTCGCGAAATCCATGCGCCGTCGCGCCGCGGCCGTCGCAAGCCTTGCAGCCGGTCGACGCATCGCACCCCCGCAAAGATGCGAGCGCGCTCGCTGCGGCGGCGCCGACCGGAGGTTCCTGTCCCTGGCGCTCGCCTTGCAGCGGTGCGCCGGCCGGCGACGCGCTGCGCGCACTGGCCGCCGTTCCCGGCGCCCGGCTGTGCCTCGCGGCCGGCCGGCACGCGGGACCGATCGCGATCGCGCCCGGCACGGTGGTGTGGGGTGGGCGAGACGCCGTGATCGAGCGGCCGGCGGGCGGCATCGTCGTCGAGCTCGCCGCCGGCGCGGCGCTGCTCGGCGCGACGGTCGACGGCCGCGGCGGCGTCTTCGACCGGACCGATGCGGGTGTCAAGCTCGCGGGCGACGGCGCGCGGATCGAGGGCGCCGCGATCGTCGGCGCGGTGTTCGGCGTGCTCGCGG
>VBLP01000178.1:0-23031 GCA_005887925.1 Deltaproteobacteria bacterium
CGTCGGGGCGGGAAGCTCGGCCAGCAAGCGATCATGCGCGGTGTCCCAGATCTGCGTGCCGTGGTTCGTGCAGGGGATCGCGAGGAACCTGCGATCCGGCTCGGCGCGCACCGACCGGCCGCAGTCGTCGCCGATCGGAAGCGTGGCCCACCGCAGGTACGACCACGTCGCGTCCCACACGCGCGCGGTGCCGTCCCACGACGCACCGACCACGCGCCGCGAGCCCGGATCGAAATGCACGGGCAGCACCAGCCCGCGCGGGCCTTCGAGCGTCGATACCGTCGTCCGCAGCGCGACGTTGGAGATCGCGACGCCCCCGTCGGCATCGGCGCTGACCACGAGCCGGGACGTCGGATCGAACTCCGCCCACAGGACCGCGCTGTGATGGCTCTTGAGCTCGGCCTGGAGCTCGCCGGTGCGCGCGTTCCAGATCCGGTCCGTGCCGTCCTGCGTCGCGGCGACGACGAAGCCACCGCTGGGCGCGAACGCGACATGGTAGACCTTGTCTCCGCTCTCGCGCAGGTGCTGGGCGCGCGTGCCGCCGGGGATCGTCCAGATCGATACGTCCCCGCGCGCGGTCGCGGTCGCGAGCCGCGGGCCGGTCGGATCGAAGCTCAGCGACCGGACATCGAGCCCCGGGATCACCAGCGCACGCTTCCAGGTCCTGGTGTCGTAGACCGCGACGTCGCCGCCTCCACTCATCGCTAGCCAGCGGCCATCATGGCTGAACTCGAGCGAGGGATTGTTCTTCGCGTCGGTCTGATCGCGGAGGCGCCACGGCCAGCGCCGCGTACTGCATGGCGCCCGCGCCGGGATAGCGCAAGGACTCCTTGAGCTCGCCGGTGCTGGTGTCCCAGACCTTGACGATCCCGTCGGCGCCGGCGGTGAACAGCCGCGTGCCGTCGGGGTGGTAGGCAGCGTGATACACGATGCTGCCGTGCGGCAGCGTGAACAGAAGGCTCATCGACCGCGCGTCCCAGACCTGGGCGCCGCTGTCATCGGTGGTGACGATCTGCCGACCGTCGCACGAGAACGCCGCCCACCACATCCGGCCCTTGATGCTGCGGAACCGCGCCATCTCGCCCTGCAACGGGTGAGCGGCGCGCTCGAGCATGAACCGCACCGTCGGCGAGTCGCCGCCGAATCGCACCGCCAGGGTCAAGTAGACCACCGCCTCGCTGGACTTGCCCTCCAGCAGCGCGTCGCGGCCGCGCTCGACGTAGGCCTGGATCAGGTGGGCCTCGGCGGCCTGCTTGGCCAGGTCGGTCTGCAGCGCGTGGTAGCGGAACACCGCGAAGGCGATCGCGGTCGCGATCGCGATCAGGGCGACGCCGCGGCGGATCCACGCGGCGCGGCGCGACAGCCGACGACTGGCATCGACGAACGACGCCTCGAGATCGGTCAGCGCGATCGACCGGTCGCGGCGCAGCCAGCGCTCGAGGTCGGCCAGCACGTCGTCGCGCCACAGCAGGCCGCGCGGCCGCACGCGATCGTTCCACTGCCGCGCCGCGATCCGGAGCTGCTCGCGGATGCGCGCGCCGTCGACGTCCTCGCGGGTCCAGCGCTGCAGCCGCGGCCACGCGTCGAGCAGCGCGTCGTGGATGATCTCGACGTGCGACTCGCCCTCGACGTCCGACATCGCGATCAGCCGCGCGGCGATCAGCTTGTCGAGCACGATGCCGGCGCGCGCGGTGGCGATGCGCTGGCGCAGCTCCTGGGGCGCCAGGCGGGCGCGCGCACCGTCGGCGGTGACCAGGTGGCGGAAGATCTCGCGCGCGACGCGTTGCTCGTCGGCGGCGAGCCGATCGAACGTGGCCTCGGCGTGGCGGACCAGCGCCCCGCCGACCCCGCCCATCGCGTCGTAGGCGCTGCGCGTCAGCTGGCGGAACCTGCGGTCGCGGAGCTCCCACAGCCGGAGCGCGGTGAACGACACCAGCGCGAGCGCCCCCGGGTGATCGGCGACCGCGCCGACCATGTCGTGCGCGAGCTCGGGATCCGACAGGACGTAGCCGGCGCGCTGGGCCGGCTCGACGACGATCCGCACCAGATCCTCGCGCGAGGGGTTGCCGAGCAGCACCAGCGCGGACGGCAACAGCGCGCGCAGCGGCGGCAGCGCCTCGAGGTGCGCGACGAAGTCGTCGCGGATCGTCGCGATCACGCGGATCGGCAGGTCGGCGGACGCCGCGAGCTGGGCGAGCGCGGCGGCGAACCGCGAGCGCTCGTCGCGGCTCGCGCCCAGCGTGAACAGCTCCTCGAGCTGGTCGATCACGACGACGATCGGGCCCCCGGCCGCGGCCTGGGCCACGCGCGCCGCGGCGGTCACCGGCGAGGTCGCGAACAGGGTCGCGAGATCGGGAGCGACGACGCCGACGTCGGTGAGCCGCGTCGCCAGCGTGGCGAGCGGTGCCGCGCCCGGCCGCAGGGTCACCGCGCGCCAGCCTCGCCGCAGCCCGGGCAGCACGCCGGCGTGGACGAACGAGCTCTTGCCGGTGCCCGACGGACCGATCACGACCTGCAGCGGGCGCTGGCGCAGCCGCTCGAGGAAGCCGTCGACCTCGACCTCGCGGCCGACGAAGCGCTTGGCGTCGCTCGTGGCGTACGGCGCGAGCCCCAGGTACGGCGGGCGATCCTCGCGCCGGACCGCCGAGCTGTCGTCGATCTCGGCGAGCACGTCGTTCGCGATCCAGTCCCACAGCGCCGGATCGTGGTGCTCGTAGCCCGACGGTGCGGCGATCATCCGCGCGCCGTGGCGGCCGCGGCCGCAGAACTGAAACAGCTCCGGCCGGGCGCTCTCGGTCGGCGACACGACCTGCACGAGCGGCCACAGATCGACGCAGACCCGGCCCTTGCGGTCGAGCAGCATCGGGTGGTGCTCGACCAGCTCGCCTGCGTGCACCGTCGCGAGCGTGCGGCGCTGGCGGCGCCGTCCGGTCCAGCGCTCGACCGCGTCCTTGCGCGGCACGACGAGCACGTAGTCGAGCACGAAGGCGAGCCGGCGCAGCGCGCGGTTGAGCTCGGGCACCAGCTGGGCGAGCCATGATCGCACGGCGTCCTCGGCGCCCGGCGGATCGCTCGCGGGCTGCATCGCCAGGATCGGATCGAGCTCGTCGGTGTCGTCGTCGCGCGGCGTCACCAGGTCGACCAGCTCGGGGATCGGGTGCGCACCGCGCCGGCCGATCAGCGGGCGGACCAGCAGGCGGATCAACCGCACGCGCTCGGCGGCGGTGAGGTCGCGGCGCCGCATCGCGCGCACCAGCTCGAGCAGCGCCGGATCATCGCGATCGTCGCGGACCTGGGCGCGGGTCGCGAGCGCGAGCACGAGCAGGTAGCGCACCAGGCTGCGCAGGAGGTCGTGCGCGGCGTCGCGCGCCTGGTACGGGTTGCGCGCGGCGTCGAACGCGGCGACCGATTCGGCGAGCGGCTGCGGCGCCTCGGCGAGCCAGACGTCGAGCACCGCGTCGTCGAGCTGCGGCAGCACCGCCATCGAGCCGCCCAGCCCCGACGCCACGCGGAGCGCCGCGGCGAGCTCGAGCGCGCTCGGCCAGCGCTGCTCGGGCTGCTTGGCGAGGGCGCGCTCGAACCAGCGATCGAGCGCCGGCGGCAGGCCGTCGCCGAGCAGCGGCACCGTGGCGTTGCAGTGCAGCTCGGCGTACTCCTTGAGCGTGGCCGCGGCGAACGGCCGCCGCCCGGTCATCGCCTCGTAGGCCACCACGCCGAGCGCGTAGAGGTCCGACGACGGCCCGACCGTCACCGCGTTGTTCCACTGCTCGGGCGACATGTACGGCGGCGAGCCGATCGTCGAGTCGGCGTGGGTCAGGCGCTGCTGGACCTCGTGGTGGTCGGGCGGCGACGTCGTCGCGGTCAGCGTCGCCACCTCCGACGGGTGGAGCCCGCGATCGCCGTCGACCACCGTCGGCGGGTCGTCGTCGCGCGCCGCCAGCGGGATCCCCACCGGCGTCGGCAGCGCCGCCTCGTCGAGCAGCTTGGCGATGCCGAAGTCGAGGAGCTTGGGCAAGAGCTGGCCGGCGCGCTCGATCACCATCACGTTCGACGGCTTGAGGTCGCGGTGCACGATGCCGCGCTCGTGCGCGGTCTGGACCACCTGCGCGACGCAGTCGAAGAACGGCACCAGCTGCTCGATCGGCAGCGGTCCGCGCTCGCGCAGCCAGCGGTTGAGCGCGGTGCCCTGCACCATCTCCATCGCGATCCAGAACAGGCCGTCGTCGTGCTCGATCCCGAACGCGTAGACGTGCGCGGCATAGGGGTGGTCGAGCCGCGACGCGAGCTGGGCCTCACGCATGAACCGCTGCAGCACGATGTCGTTGCGGCGCAGCCGCTGGTGCAGCACCTTGACGACCGCCTCGCGGCCGAGCAGCGGCTGCTCGCAGCGATACACCGCGCCGAAGCCGCCTTCGCCAATGCGCTCGCGAAGGACGAACTCGCCGAGCGTTCTGCCGCAGAGATCCTCGCGCTCCGCCACCCGATGCCTACCCTATCACCGCTGCCACGGATCCGATCCCGGAACGTACGAGCCGGGCTGTGTAGTTCCTCACGGTGTGCTTGGTGTTCGCCGACCGGCACTTCCTATGATCCGGGATGTTAACCATGCCTAACAGGCTGTTCCCGTCGAGCGTCCAGCGCGTCGCAGCGCGATCAGAACCGGCCGAGCCGGCCATTACACCGATGAGCCGTCGTTCGCTGTCGGCCCGCGGCGCCCAACCCAACCTGGCGGGACACAGCCCGTGCGTGACGTCGCTGCAGCGGTGTGTGAGATCGTTTGTTGGAATCGGCCGCCAGGCGTCGCCTGGAGGGATATGTCGAAGTCATCGGGCGGTGGGGTAAGGATCTCGCGGAGTTTCGCGATCATGTCACCGGCGGGAACGCCGGGAACGCTGCACCAGCGCCTGCTGGCGGCCGTCCTTGCCGGGCCCGCCCGGGTCGCGCCGATCGTCCAGACCGAGCTCGTGCTACCCCCGGTTCGCGGCTGCGACTGGGACGAGCTGTGACCGCACGCCGGGTCAGCGCGCCGCGCGCCGCGCGCGGGAAGCCGCCTGCGGCCGCCGCGCGTCGAGCCAGGCCAGCCACTCCGCGACGCCTTCGCCGGTGCGCGCCGACAGCGCGATCACGCGCGGATCGGGCATGGTGCGCGCGAGCGCGTCGCGGATGGCGTCGAGATCGACGTCGAGGTGAGGCACCAGGTCGATCTTGGTGAGCAGCACGAGATCGGCGCGCCGGAACATCACCGGATACTTGAGCGGCTTGTCCTCGCCCTCGGTGACCGACAGCGCGACCACGTTCGCGGCCTGCCCGAGGTCGTAGATCGCCGGGCACACCAGGTTGCCGACGTTCTCGATGACGAACAGATCGAACGTGCGCCACGGCAGGTCGTGGAGCGCGTCGTGGACCAGCCGCGCGTCGAGGTGACAGGCCGAGCCGGTGGTGATCGCCGCGGCCGTGATCCCGGCGGAGATCAGCCGGCGCGCGTCGCGATCGGTGGCGAGATCGCCCGACACCGCGCCGAGCCGCAGCCGATCGCCGGCCAGCCGCGCGGTGCGCTCGAGGACCGCGGTCTTGCCCGAGCCCGGCGAGCCCATGAGGTTGATGGCGAGCACGCCGGCCTCGACGAAGTGCTCGCGCAGGTGCGCCGCGAGCGCGTCGTTGCCGGCGAGGATGTGCTCGTGGACGTCGACCGGGACGAGCTCGGGGTCGTTGCAGCCGCAGTCTTCACACATCGGGGACCTCCAGCTCGATGCGATCGAGGAAGATGTCGTCGCCGGCGGCCAGCCGCGCCGGTCGGTCGCAGCACCGGAGCAGCGCGCCGGGCGGCAGGATGCGCTCGCAGCGCGGGCAGCGCCACTCCGCGGGGACCGCGGCGATCGCGAGATCGGCGGCCTCGCACACGGTGCGCTCGCGGAAGGTCTCGAACGCGGTGCGCAAGAGCGGGATCTCGACGCCCGACAGCTCGCCGATCCGCACGTGCAGGCGGCGCACCGTCGCGCCCGGCCGGGCCTCGGTCTCGCGCCGCACGCGATCGACCAGCGCCGCGATGATCGAGTACTCGTGCATCACTCGACTCCGAAGTCGGGCGCGCGGCGGCCCAGGAACGCGGCCAGGCCCTCGGCGAAGTTGGGCCCATCGGCGATGCGCGCGAGCTCGACGAGCTCGCCGTCGAGGTGGCCGTCGAGCCGGTCCATCCCGGCGGCGCGGCCGATCAGCTGCTTGGCGACGCCGATCGCCGCGGTCGGCGCCTCGGCGAGGTGGGCCGCCACGGCGAGCGCGCGCGCCTCGAGGTCGATGTCGGCGGTGACCTCGGTGAGGAGGCCGATCGCGAGCGCCTCGCGCGCGGTCAGCCGCGGGTTGAGCAGGACCAGCTCCATCGCCTTGCGGAACCCGACCAGCCGCGGCAGGAAGAACGTGGTGCTCTCGGCGCCGGTCAACCCGGTCTTGCCGTACGCCCATTCGAACGTCGAGCGCTCGGACGCGATCACGAGGTCGCAGGCCATCGCCAGGCCGAGCCCGCCGGCCGCGGCCGGGCCGTCGACCGCGGCGAGCCACGGCTTGGCGGCGCGGCGGATCTCGGAGATCGTCGAGTAGATGTACTCGAGGATCTGCTTGAACACTGCGCCGTAGCCGCCGCGCGGCGGCCGCGCACCCGGCGAGAGGTAGTCGACGCCGCCGTCACCGCCGGCCGCGATGTACTTGAGATCGGCGCCGCTGCAGAACACGCCGCCGTCGCCGCGCAGGATCACGGCGCGGACGTCGCGATCGCGGGCGAGCTGGAGCCCGGCCCTGCGCAGGTCCTGGGCGGTCGCGACGTCGAGCGAGTTGAACCGCTCGCGGCGCGCGATCGACAGCACGCCGACGGCGCCATGACGTTCGATGCGGATATGGTCAGCCATCGCTCACCTCAGCAGATCCTCGGCAGGAGCTCGCCCTCGGCCTCGCCGAGCAGGCGGCGGCCGAAGCCGGTATCGACGATCACGCTGCCGGGCCGCTCGGCGATGCACTCGCCGACGATCGCAGCGGCGCGGCCGAGCGGATGCGCCCGGAGCGCGTCGACCACGCGGTCGGCGACGTCGGCGCGGACGCCGAGTACCGCCTTGCCCTCGTTGGCGACCAGCAGCGGATCGATCCCGAGCAGCTCGCCGGCGGCGCGGACCTCGTCGCGCACCGGCACGGCGCGCTCGTCGACGACGATCGCGACGCCGCTCTTGCCGGCCATCTCGTGCAGCGCGCTGGACAGCCCGCCGCGCGTCGGATCCTTCATCGCCACGACCCCGGCGCCGCCGGCGGCGAGCGCGCCGCGCACCAGGCCGTTGAGCGGCGCGACGTCGGACACCAGCGTGGTGTCGAACGCGAGCTCGCCGCGCGTCGCCAGGATCGCCAGGCCGTGATCGCCGACCGTGCCGGTGACGATGACGCGGTCGCCGGGCCGGAGGCCGCGATCGGTCACCACGCGCGAGGTCAGCGCGACGCCGGTCGTGGTCAGCGCGATGCGATCGAGCTCGCCGCGCCGCATCACCTTGGTGTCGCCGGTGACGATCGTGGTCCCGGCCTCGGCGCACGCGGCGCGGATCGACGCCCAGATCCGCTCGAGCTCGCAGCGCGGGAAGCCGTCCTCGAGGATCGCGGCGCAGGTCAGCGCGAGCGGCTCGGTCGCGCCCATCATCGCGAGGTCGTTGACCGTGCCGCACACCGCGAGCCGGCCGATGTCGCCGCCCGGGAAGAAGATCGGCTGCACGACGTGCGCGTCGGTGGTGACGACCAGCCAGCGGTCGCCGATCGGCAGCGCGGCGCCGTCGTCCATCGCCGACAGCCCGACGCCGCCGGCGACCTCGCCGAAGCCGGGCGCGAAGATCTGCT
Organism: Deltaproteobacteria bacterium; assembly: GCA_005887925.1. GTDB lineage: Bacteria > Myxococcota_A > Polyangia > Haliangiales > Haliangiaceae > JABFXX01. Next base: position 7,864 of record VBLP01000178.1, read on the forward strand.
CGATCAGCGCGCGCATCGCGCCGCCGCCGGCGCCGTGCTTGAGCGAGATCCTCTCGTCGACGAGGCGCCGCTCGGTCATGCCCGCCTCCGGATCTCGCGCAGGTCGGGGTGGCCGCCGTACTGGTGCCAGATCTTGCAGGTGCCCTCGGCGCTGACCATGCAGGCGCCGACCGGTGCGTCCGGCGTGCAGTCGCGGCCGAACAGCGCGCAGTCGTGCGGCGACGCGATGCCGGCCATGATGTCGCCGCACTGGCACTGCGCGACCAGCGCGGCCGGCGCGTGGTCCCACAGCGCGGCGACGTCGATCGCGTAGCGCCGGCGCGCATCCCACGCGGCGAACTCGTCGCGCAGCCGCAGGTTGCCGTTGGGCACGTGCGCGATGCCGCGCCACCGTCCGCCCTGGAGCTCGAACACGCGCCACAGCGCAGCCTGCGCGGCGGGGTTGCCCTCGCGGGTCACGCAGCGCGGGAACGCGTTGTCGACCCGCGGCTCGCCCGACGCGATCACCTCGACCAGCCGGACCAGCCCGGCGAGGATATCGAGCGGCTCGAACCCGGCGACCACGACCGGCAAGCGATGGCGCTCGACGAAGCGCTCGAACACGCCCCAGCCGGTGATCGTCGCGGCGTGGCCGGCGGCGAGGAAGCCCTCGATCGCCGAGCCCGGCATCTCGGCGACGATCTCCATCACCGGCGGGATGTACTTGTGCGCCGACAGCACCGAGAAGCTCGCCGGCGGATCGGCGAGCAGCACCGCGGCGGTCGCGACCGCGGTGGTCTCGAACCCGGACGCGAAGAACACGACCGGCTCGCCGCCGCGCGCCAGCTCGACGGCCTGCGCCGCGCCGTACACCACGTCGATCCGCGCGCCGCGCCCCCGCTCGTCGGCGAGCGAGCCCGCCGTCCCCGGCACGCGGAGCATGTCGCCGTAGGTCGCGACCCGCACGCCCTGGCGCGCCAGCGCGACCGCCTCGTCGACCTCGGGCACATCGGTCACGCACACCGGGCAGCCCGGCCCCATGATCACGCGGAGCTCGGGCGGGAACGCCGCGCGCAGGCCGAACTTCGCGATCGCCTGCTCGTGGCTGCCGCACACGTGCATCACCGATACCGGCGCGCGGCCCAGGCTCGTGACCCGCGCCGCCAGCGCCTCGGTGAGCGCGGCGCCGCGCGCGACGTCGCGGAACTCGAGGCGGCCGCCCGGGCTAGCCATCGTGCGACCCCGCCGCGTCGATCTCGCTGCGCACGTCGGCCGCCATCAGATCGCCGGCGCCGGCGCGCCGCAGCAGCTCGTCGTAGAGCGCGAGGGTGTCGGCGACGTCCTCGGGGGAGATCCGGCGGATCGCGAAGCCGACGTGGTTGAGCACGTAGTCGCCCGGCGCAACCGGGGCGTCGACCACATCGATCCGCACCGGCTTGACCACGCCCCAGAAGTCGACGAGCGCGATGTCGCCGTCGATCGACACGATACGGCCGGGTACGCCGAGGCACATGCCCACGAGGCGCTGCACGGTGCATGCCTGCGTGGTGTTCGCGGCTTGCGCCCGTCCTGCGCGAAATCGCCGCGCCGGGCAGCTGGATCACGCACGCAGTGCGCGATCACCGGCGGGCTATCGCGTCGGCGACCAGCGCCTGGCCGAGCGCGATGCCGCCATCGCCGGGCGGCACCTCGCCGTGGAGATGGACGTCGAGGTCGGCGAGCACACACACCAGGCCCTCGGCGAGCCGCGGGTTCTGGAACGCGCCGCCGGTCAGCACGATCGGCCGCCGGCCATGGCGGTGCACCGCGGCGCGCACGCGATCCGCGGTCGCCGCGATCAGCGTGTCGTGGAACCGCGCAGCGATGATCGGCGGAGCGACGCCCGCGAGGACATCGCCGGCGATCGCGCGGAACATCGGCCGCGGATCGATCGCCGGCAGCTCGCCCGCGACGTCGAACGGGTAGGCGCCGTGCGCGCCCGGGTGCGGCCCAGGCCGAGCACCGCGGCGGCGTCGAACAGCCGGCCGATGCCGCGCGCCAGCGGGGCGTGGATCGCGCCGCGGATCATGCCGCGGACCACCGCGATCGCGCGGCCCGGGACGTCGGCGAACGCGGCGAGCCGATCGAGCGGTGGCGCACCGTCGAACGCGTCGTCGAGCAGCGCGAGCGCGATCCGCCACGGCTCGCGGATCGCCAGGTCGCCGCCGGCGAGCGCCACCGGCCGGAACGTCGCCAGCCGCTCGAACCCGGCGTAGTCCGCGAGCAGGATCTCGCCGCCCCACGCGGTGCCGTCATCGCCCCAGCCGGTGCCGTCGTACGCCACGCCGATCACCGGCCCGGCGAGGCCGTGCTCGGCCATCGCGCTCGCGACGTGCGCGTGGTGATGCTGGACGGCGATCGTGCGCGGGGCATCCCCGGCGCCGGCGCGTGCGGCCGCGGCGCGGTCGAGCGCGTACCGCGTCGACAGGTACCCCGGGTGCAGATCGTGCGCGATCAGCGCCGGCCGGACCTCGAGGATGCCCTCCAGCCCGGCGATCGCGCGCTCGAAGAAGCCGTACGCCGCGAGGTTGTCGAGGTCGCCGACGTGCGGACCGAAGTACGCGCTGTCCCCGGTCGCGATGCAGCACGCGTTCTTGAGCTGCGCACCGACCGCGAGCACCGGCCGCGCCACGGCGACCGCCAGCGCGATCGGCCGCGGCACATGGCCGCGCGACCGCCGCAGCAGCATCGGCCGCCCGGCGATCACGCGCGCGACCGAGTCGTCGCACCGGGTCGCGATCGCGCGATCGTGGACGACCAGCGCGTCGGCGATTCCGCCCAGCCGGCGCACCGCCTCGTCGTTGTCCGCGCAGATCGGCTCGTCGGACGGGTTCGCCGATGTCATCACCAGCGGCCGGCCGGCCGCGGCCAGCAAGAGGTGATGCAGCGGCGTGTACGGCAGCATCAGCCCGACGAGCTCGGTGTCGAGCGCGACCTCGGGGGCGAGCGCCGTCCCCGCACGGCGCGGCACCAGCGCGATCGGCCGCTCGGGCGCCTCGAGCAGCGCGGCGTCGTCGGCCGACAGCCGGGCGAGCGCGCGCGCCGCCGCGACATCGGCCACCATCACCGCGAACGGCTTGGCGTCGCGATGCTTGCGCCGGCGCAGCACTGCGATCGCCGCGGAGCTCGTGGCGTCGCACGCCAGGTGGAACCCGCCGAGCCCCTTGACCGCGACGATCTCGCCGCGCGCGATCCGCGCCGCCGCCTCGGCCACCGGATCGCCGGTCGCGATCGGCCCGCCATGCGGCGACCACAGCGCGAGCTCGGGTCCGCATACCGGACAGGCGTTGGGCTGGGCGTGGAACCGGCGGTCGCGCGGATCGTCGTACTCGCGCCGGCACGCCGGGCACATCGCGAACGGCGCCATCGTCGTCGCCGGCCGGTCGTACGGCACGCCGGTGGCGATCGTGAACCTCGGCCCGCACGCCGTGCAGTTGGTGAACGCATAGCGGTAGCGGCGGTCGCGCGGATCGGTGAGCTCGCGCAGGCAGTCGGGGCAGGTCGCGAGATCCGGCGGGATCGACAGCGCGCGCGGACCGCCCTCGGCGCTGGGGTCGATCACGAACGCCTGCACGCGCTCCGGCGCGAACCCGGCCCCGACCTCGCTCACCGGCCCGCCGGCGAGCGCCTCGGCCACCAGCTCGCGGACCCGCGCCGGCGGCGGCGGATCGCGGAGCCGCGCGACCAGCCGATCGAGCGTGGCATCGTCGCCGAACGCCTCGACCGTCACGCCGCGCGCGTGGTTGCGCACGCGCCCCGCGACCCCGAGCTCGTGCGCGATCCGGAACACCCACGGCCGGAACCCGACGCCCTGCACCGTCCCGCGGATCTCGATCCGGAGCCCGGCCATGTCATGCCTCGCAGCACGCCCCGGGCAGCGCACAGGTCACCTCCGCCACGACGCGCGCCGCGAGCTCCGGCAGCACCGCCGCGACCTCCGGCGACAGCGCGAGGTCGAGCGCGATCCGCGCCGGCACGACGCCGTGCACGACCACACGGCCCGGCGCGCGGACCAGGCTCCCCGGCGCGCCGCCGCTCGCCACGGCATCGATGATCACCAGGAGATCGAGGTCCTCGAGGTCGCCCAGCAGCTCGTGCGTCGAGGTGCCGCCGTCGATCGCCACCACGCCCGCCGGCAGCGCGCCCGACGCCGCGAGCCGCTCGACACACCGCACCCCCGCTCCCTCGTCGGACAAGAGCAGATTTCCGACGCCCAGCACCACGATGCGGCCGGGAGGACCCACTACAGCGCCCTGACCTGGATGATGTCGCGGCGCTCCGGATCGACCAGGTGCACCGCGCACGCCAGGCACGGATCGAACGAGTGGATCGTGCGCAGCACCTCGAGCGGCTGCTCGGGATCGGCGAGCGGCGTGCCCACGAGCGACGCCTCGTACGGGCCGAGCTGATCGTCCTCGTTGCGCGGCGCGGCGTTCCACGTCGTCGGCACGACCGCCTGGTAGTTCTTGATCACTCCCTTCTCGATCACGACCCAGTGCGACAGGATCCCGCGCGGCGCCTCGTGGAAGCCGAAGCCCGAGACCTCGCCGGCGGGGAACACCGGCTTCTCGAACGTCGCCGTGTCACCGGCGGCGAGGTTGGCGATCAGGAGCTCCCACTGGCGCTCGAGGATCTCGACGTTGCGGGCGCACATCACGGCGCGCGCGGCGTGGCGGCCGATCGTCGAGTGCAGCGCCGCGAGCGGCAGCTTGATCTTGGCGATCGCCTCCACGGTGCCGATCACGCGCGTCAGGTGACCGAGGATCGCCTCGTCCTTGGCCGCGGCCGCGACCAGCACGCGGGCGAGCGGCCCGACCTGCGCCGGCTTGCCTGCGAACGTCGGCGCCTTGACGAACGAGTACTTCCCCTGGTCGTGGAACCCGGTGTACTCGGCGACGGTCTCGCCCTGGTAGGGATGCAGCGCGCCCTTGCCGCCCTGGTACCAGGCGTGCTTGACGCTCTCGGCGACGTTGTCGCGGAGCAGCGGGTCGCCGAACGTCTTGATCGGCTTCATCGCCGCCAGGTCGCCGCCGGCGATGTAGCCGCCCGGCGTCACGAACGACGTGCCCTTCTCGTCGAGCGGGAAGTCGGGCGCCGCGAGGTAGTTGGTGACGCCCTTGCCGATCGCCGTCCACTCCGGGTAGAACGCCGCGACCGCTGCGACGTCGACGTTGTAGACCTGCAGCACGAACTGCTTGAGCTCGTCGATCGCCTCCTTGATCGCGAGCAGCCGCTCGAGCGACAGCACCGACTGGCTGTTGAGCGCGATCGGGTTGGACACGCCGCCGACCGCGACGTTCTGGATGTGCGGGGTCTTGCTGCCCAGGATGCTGACGATCTTGTTGGCCTTGCGCTGGATGTCGAGCGCCTGCAGGTAATGCGTCACGGCGAGCAGGTTGACCTCCGGCGGCAGCTTCATCGCCGGATGGCCCCAGTAGCCGTTCGCGAAGATCCCGAGCTGGCCGCTCGCGACCAGGTTGCCCAGCCGCTCCTTGGTGGCGGCGTGGACCTTGGCGCCGTTCAGCGGCCAGTCGGACAGGCTCTCGGCGAGCTGCGCGGTCGCCTTCGGATCGGCCCTGGCGGCGGAGATGACGTCGACCCAGTCGAGCGCGGACAGGTGGTAGAAGTGCACGATCTCGTCGTGCACCGCGTGCGCCGCGATCATGAGGTTGCGGATGTACTGCGCGTTCCTGGGCACCCCCATGCCCAGCGCGTTCTCGACCGCGCGCACCGACGCGATCGCGTGCACCGTCGTGCACACGCCGCAGAACCGCTGCGTGATCGCCCAGGCGTCGCGCGGATCGCGGCCGAGCAGGATCTGCTCGACGCCGCGCCACATCGTGCCGGAGGCCCACGCGTTCTTGACCACGCCGGCGTCGACCTCGCAATCGATCCGGAGGTGTCCCTCGATGCGGGTGATGGGGTCGATGACGATGCGCTGTACCATGTTCGTTCTCCGCTCAGCTGCGACCGGCGCCGGAGCTCGGGTGCCGCCTGGGCAGCACCGGGAGCAGCCGGATCACCAGGATGAAGGCCAGGATCTCCAGGGCGATCAGACCGACCGTGATGGCCATTTCGCCCAGCGACGGGAAGTAATGCCAGCCCGGGCCGGTGTGATACGCGACGAGGTAGGCGTCGAAGCGATACATCATGCCCGCGATCGCCATCGTCATCGCCGCGACGAACAACCGCCCCGCGCGCTGGCCGGCCTTGCCGAGCAGCAGCACCAGCGGCGCCGCGAACAGCGCGCTCTCGATCCAGAACACGATCGCGACGGTGGTCGGCTGGAACACCCGGGGCAGCACGCCGCGGACGGCGAGGTCGGCGAACCGCGCGACGAGGAAGATCGCCAGGATCGCCTGGCCGACCTTCATCAGCCGCCCGAGCAGCTCGCGCTCGAGCGGCCGGCGCAGCGCCAGCGCCGACAGGCTGCCCTCGAGGGTGACCGCGGCGAGGCCCATGCCGATGGTCGAGGTCAGATACAGGATCGGCAAGAGGTCGATCTGGTAGATCGGGTCGATCTGCGGGCCGAAGATCACCAGCAGCGTGCCGAACGCCGACTGCTGCATCACCGCGACGACCACGCCGAACGCGATGAACAGGAACATCACCCGGTCGAGCTTGCGGCGCAGCCCGTGCTTGCCGAACCGCTCGAGCACGACCGGCAGGACCTCGACGAGCAGGATCGCCGTGGCGACCATGATGCACATCGCGACCTGCCACAGCACCGAGTCGATCTGCGCGTAGCGCGGCAGGAACAGGTGCCACGCGTTCCAGTAGCGGCCGATGTCGAAGAACACCGACAGGCTCGCCATGATGTAGCCGAACAGCGCGGTCATCAGCGCCGGCCGCACCATCGGATGGTAGGCGCCGCGGTTGAGGATGTAGGTGACGAAGGCGACGATGAAGCCGCTGGCGCCGAGCGCCGTGCCGATGAAGTCGTCGTAGACGATCCACAGCCCCCAGGGGTAGCCGTCGTTGAGGTTGGTGACCGCTCCGATGCCGCGAGCGAACCGGACGGCGACGACGACCGCGAACAGCCCGACGATCAGGCCGAGCACGGCGGTGAACCGCGTCACCAGGCGCCCGCCGATCGGCGCGGTCTCGATCGCAGCGGCCTCGTGGGTGACCGAGAACGCGCTCATGGCTCGCCTCCGCTCCCGCGACCGTCGTCCCGATCCGGGGGCGGCGCGCCGGGCGCGGCCACCGGCTCGGCCGGCCGCATGTGGCGCCACGCGACGAGCGCCAGCACGCCGAAGAAGCCGAGCGGCGCGATCAGGTGATTGTAGATCGCGCGCTGCAGCGTCTCCGAGCGAGCCGCCGGCGACACGTCAGGCAGCGCGGGTTTTCCGAGCAGCTCGAACGGTACGCCCGACAGGTGCAGCACCTGCGTGCCGCCGATCTCGGTCGAGCCATAGGTGTGCTCGACGTACTTGCCCACGATGCCTTCGTAGCTGTCGGCGCTGCCGACCCGGCCGCGCGGGAACGTGGTCTTCGCGCCCGGCGCGAGCGATCGCCGCCGCTCGATCTCCTTCTCGAGCAGCGCGACCGGGCCGAACAGCGTCGCGCCCGTCGGGCAGACCTCGGCGCACGCCGCGTACCGGCCCTTGCCCAGGTGAAGCGCGGTACGCCGAACGGACACGCGGCGACGCAGTAGCGGCAGCCGATGCAGGCGTCGGCGTCGTACGTCACGATGCCGGTGACCGGATCCTTGGTCATCGCCGACACCGGACACGCCGACACGCACGACGGATCGACGCAGTGCATGCACGAGACCTTGGTGAACGCGAAGCCGTCCACGACCTGGTCCTTGTGGCTGCCGGCGCCGTCGCGATACGCCTTGATGACGTTGAGCGTCTTGCCCGAGATGTCGAGCGGCGCGTCCCAGTAGTTGCCGGCCGCGAGCTCGGTGCGCTCTGCCGGCATGCCGTTGGCTTCCTTGCACGCCGGGATGCACGCGCGGCAGCCGATGCACAGCGTGCCGTCGTACAGAAGGCCGAGCGCGTGCTCCGGCATCGTGTGGTTGCCGCGCGCCTCTGCCGGCGCTGCGATCGAGCTCGCGGCGACGGCCCCGGCACCGCCGGCTAGCCCCTTGAGCAACGTCCTTCGGTTCAGCATGGCGGCCTACCGCTTCGCCTCGCCGGCGTCCGGCGGCGGCTCGTCGGGAAGCTTGCCGAGGTTCCGCGCGATCCGCGCCCCCGCGCCGATCGCGAGCCCGCCGATCGCCGCGACCGTGCCGACCGTGGCGAGCGTGCCGCCCTGGCCCTGCTCCTCGGCCGGCCGCGCGAACTGGGTCGGCGGCGTCACGGTGAGCAGCTCGGCCAGCGCGTGGATCGGCTTGGTGAAGCCGACGCCCTTCTCGACGCAGCCGATGCACGGGTGGCCGGCGCCGACCGGCCACGAGCCGCATCCGACGTCGCCGAACAGGATCGACGGGCAGTTGGCGTAGGTCTCCGGGCCCTTGCAGCCCAGCTTGTAGAGGCACCAGCCGAGGCGGTGGCCCTCGTCACCGAACTCGAGGGCGAAGCGGCCGGCGTCGAAGTGCGCGCGGCGCTCGCAGTTCTCGTGGATCAGCCGGCCGTATGCGAACTTCGGGCGGCCCTTGTCGTCGAGCTCGGGCAGCTTGCCCAGCACCAGGTAGTGGACGACCGTGGTGAGGAAGTTGTACGGGTTCGGCGGACAGCCGGGGATGTTGAGCACCGGCCGGCCGAGGATCTCGGCGACCGAGCTCGCGCCGGTCGGGTTGGGCGCCGTCGACGGCATGCCGCCCCACGACGCGCACGAGCCGATCGCGACGACGGCGGCGGCATGGGGCGCGCAGTCCTGGATCAGATCGATCGCGGTCTGGCCTCCGATCTTGCAGAAGTTGCCGCGCGCGCCCGTCGGGATCGCACCCTCGACGACGAGGATGTACTTGCCCTTGTTGGCCGCCATCGCGGCGCGCCGGGCCGCCTCGGCCTGGTGGCCCGCCGCCGCCATCAAGGTCTCGTGATAGTCGAGCGAGATGACGTCGAGGATCAGCTTCTCGAGCGTGGGGTGCTCGGCGCGGAGCAGGCTCTCGGTGCAGCCGGTGCACTCCTGGAAGTGCAGCCAGATCACCGACGGCCGCCGCGCCTGCAGCAGCGCCTTGGCGACCGCCCCGGCAGCGCTGGGTGCCAGGCCCAGCATCGCCGTGATGCCCGCGCAGAACTGGAGGAACTGCCGGCGCGGCATGCCGAAACGTGCTTCGACGCCGTCGATCTCGTCATGCCTGGGTGCGAGTGGAAGTCTTCCCTTCATGAACGCGGCCTCCGATGACGTTGTCAGCACGCCCCACCCATGCCGCGGATTGCATCAATCACGCCCGGACCAGGACCGATCCACGACGCGCATTCGTGCAAAACCGACGCGACGGCCGCGACCACCGGCACGGTTTGCGAGATCGCGAGCGTCATGCCCGGAGCTCGCACGTCGGGATCTCGATGCCTTGCGGCGGCGCGATGTGGTTGGGCGCCGCATGGCGTCGGCGGTACACTCGGCCTGCCTCGGAAGATGTCGGACAACACCAACGATTCTGCGCGACCAGACCTTGCCACCACCGCCACCGCAGTGGCCGCGGCGGACTCGGGAGATCGCACGGCGAGCCGCCGGCACGGGACGCGGTACGAGATCGGGACCCGGCTCGACGCGTTCGTGATCGAGAGCTTCATCGCCGAGGGCGGCTTCTGATCGGTCTACCGGGCCAGCCACGACCGGCTCGGTCCGGTCGCGCTCAAGGTATCGCACGTCCCGGCGAACGAGCTGTCGACCGAGTGCCTCGCGCTGCAGCAGAACGAGATCGAGGCCCTGCTCCAGCTGCGCCACCCGTCGCTGGTCCGCGTGCTCGATCACGGCGCGCTGTCCGATCAGCGCCACTACCTCGCGCTCGAGCTCGTCGAGGGCGAGAGCCTGCACCGCCACATGGAGCACCGGGGGCGGTTCGACGTGATCGAGGCGATCGGGCTGATGCGCCGGCTCGCCGAGGCGATCGCGCACTGCCACCGCTTCGAGATCCTCCACCTCGATCTGACGCCGCGCAACGTGATCGTCGTCGATAGCTTCGCGCCCGAGCTCAAGATCGTCGACTTCGGCGTCGCGGCGTTCGCCGAGAAGTGGCTCGACGTCGAGCGCCGGCCGACCGCCGGCACGCCGCGCTACATGGCGCCCGAGATGGTCGCCGATCCGCCGCAGGTCGGCCCGCACTGCGACGTCTACGCGCTCGGCCTGATCTTCTACGAGCTGCTCACCGGCAAGTTCCCGTTCGAGGGCGAGGGCACCTGGGAGCTGTTCCTCAAGAAGCGGCGCGGCGAGATGCTGCCGGTGACCGCGCACGTCCCCGAGATCCCCGAAGCGATCGCGGCCACCGTGCACGCGCTCCTGCACCCGCGGCCCGCCCAGCGCGACTTCAGCGCGGCGTCGCTCGGCAGCCACCTCAAGAGCCTGTACTTCGACATCCTGCGCCGCGGCGACGGCGCCGGCGGCAGCGACCGCATCAGGCGACCGCCCGGCGAGGTCTACGCGCACACCGCGCCGCTGGTGGGGCGCGACGACGAGCTGCGCGCGCTGTATGCCAGGGCGAGCGCCGCGCTCGGCATCTCGTCGGGCCTCTCGAGCGAGGGCGATGGGGCGGGCGCCGGCGACGCGGGCTGGGCGACCGTGCTGATCGGCGATCCCGGCATCGGCAAGACCCGGCTCCTGGCCGAGCTCACCCAGCGGCTCGATCTGTCGCGCGCCGCCACCGGCTACGGCCGGTGCCGCGAGCACGGCAACCTCGTGTCCTACGCGAGCTGGCGCGAATGCCTCGGCCAGCTCGAGCGTGCCGTCACCCGGACCGCGCATCCTCGCGGTGACGCCGCGCGCGCCGCCCTCCGCGAGCTGCTCGTCGATCCCGCGGTCGCCGATCTGTGCGCGCTGGTCCCGGCGCTCGAGTCGATCCGCGCGGCAGCGGCAGGGCCCGGTTCGCCGCCACCCGCGCCGTCTGCCGAGGGCTCGAGCCGGGTCAGCCACGCCGTGCGCCGCCTGGTCACGACGATCTGCGCGCACTTTCCGACCGCGCTCGTGCTCGAGGATCTGCACTGGGCCGACCAGGGCACGCTCGACATCCTGGGCGAGCTGGTGTCATCGCCGCTGCCGCCCGGGCTGCTGATCCTCGCCACCGCGCGCCCCGAGCTCGCGCTGCCGGCGTGGTCCGCGCTCGAGCCGCTGCGGCTCCAGCCGCTCGACGACCGGCGCAGCGCCGACCTGCTCCGCGCGCTCGCCGGCGAGATGACCCCCGCGGTGATCGCCGAGCTCACCCGAGCGATCCCGCTGCTCCGGCTCGGCAACCCGCTGGTCGACACCCAGGTGATCCTCCACCTCAAGCGCGAGGGCCTGCTCGGGATGAGCGCCGAGGGCCAGGTCGTGCTCAGCGAGCGGTTCGATCGCGACTACGAGCCGCCGACCTCGATCTCGGCGGTGCTCGAGCGCCGGCTCCGGCACGTGCCGCCGCACCCGCGCGAGGTCCTCGCGATCGCATCGCTGGTCGGGCGCCAGTTCCGGATCACGGACCTGATCCGGATCGCCGCACCCGAGCTCGCCGCGCGCGAGGTCAAGAACGCCGTGCGCGACGCAGTCGATCTGTCGCTGTGCCGCGCCGAGGGCGGCGAGTGCTGGTTCGTCCACGACGTGATCCGCGACCACTTCGTCTCGACGGTGCCCGCCGCGCGCGCCCCCGAGCTCCACGCCCGGATCGCCCGGATCCTGGGCGAGCGCGACACGCCGGCCGCCACCCTCGCCTACCACCTCGACCGCGCCGGCGACCGCCCCGCCGCCGCCGCCAGGTACTTCGACGGCGGGATCGAGGCCGATCGCGTGCACGACCTCGTCGGCTCGAGCGGCAACCTGCGCCGCGCCCTCGCGCTCTACCTCGAGCTCGCGCCGTCGCCCGAGCGCGATCGGGCGCTCGCCCGCACCACCTACGAGCTGGCGCGCGTCACCTGCCTGCTCGGCAACACCCAGGAGCCGCTCGAGCACCTCGAGCGCTCGCGCCAGGCGATGGCCGCGCCGCCCGCGGACGCCGTCGCGATGCTCGACAGCGGCTACGCCCGCGTCTACTACGCCGGCGGCGACTTCGACCGCGCGATGGACCACAGCCGGCGCTGCCTCGCACTGAGCGATCCCGCGCTCGGCCCCTACCAGTGCGTGCCGGCCAACATGCTGGGCCGCGCGCTGTGCGCCTCGGGCCACTTCGGGCCCTCGATCGAGGTGCTCGAGCGCGGCTGTCAGCTCCTGCGCGACGCCAACGACCTCGTCGAGCTCGCGCACTCCGAGGGCCTGCTCGGCACCTCGCTCGCGTTCACCGGCGACCTCGCGGGCTCGCGCCGCCACATCGACGAGTCGCGGCGGCTCGCCGACCTGCTCGACAACCCGGCGCGGCGCATGGGCGTGTGCCTGTACGAGACCCTGCACCACGAGGCCGCGTTCCGCTGGGAGGACGGCATCAAGGCCAGCGCGCAGCTGCTCGCCCACGCCGAGGACTACTCGCTCGCCGGGCTCTACCTCTATCTCGGCACGCTGATGGCCGGCCGCCATCACTTCCACGTCGGCGAGCTCGAGCGCGCCCGCCACCTGCTCGGCAACGCGATCAACCTGTCGATGCTGTTCGGCATCCGGACCATGCGATCGTGGGCGCAGGCCTACCTCGGCGATGTCCACTTCTGCGCCGGTCAGCTCGACGAGGCCATGCGCTGGTACACCACCGCCTACGATCTCGCCCGCATCGGCCGCGGCGACGGCTTCGGCATCCCGCTGGCGATGATCGGTCTGGCGCACGCGTCGGCCCGGCTCGGCGGCGAGCGCACCCGCGTGATCGAGCTGGCCGAGAGCGCGCTGCGCAGCTTCGAGGCCGCCTCCAACCTGGCCGGGGCGGCGACCGCGCTGGTGCGCTACCGCGAGGCGCTGGTGATCTGCGGCGATGACGGCGAGCTCGCGGTCCCGGTGCGCGACCGGCTCGCCGAGGTGCTCGGCCGGCTCGGCGTCGCGCGCTGCGAGTTCTGGCCCGATCTGCCGTCCACCGCGACCGCCGCGGAGCGCGCGCTGCCGCTGCCCGACTACTGGCGCCAGCGCGCTGCCAGCGGCATCGTCGGGCCGCTCGGTCCAGCGCCGGCGGCCACCAGCCCCGGCAACCTGCTCGTCAACCTCAGCACGGTCGATGGCTTCGTTCCGGCGTTCGTCGCACGGCATGCTCGCTGAGCGACTCCGGCCGCGGCACGCGGATCTCCGACACCAGCGCGAGCCAGCCCAGCACCACCAGCACGCCGTAGCTCACGTCGAGCTCCCACCACCGGAGGCCATGGCGCGCCGAGCGCGGAAAGCGGTGGTGGTTGTTGTGCCAGCCGCCGCCGAGCATGATCAGCGCGACCAGCCAGTTGTTGCGGCTGCCGTCGGGCGTCGCGTATGGCCGCGCCCCGAAGCGGTGCGCCAGCGAGTTGACCGCGAACGTCGCGTGATAGACCGCGAGCGTGCTGAGCCCGTAGCCGATGAACAGCCCCGGCCAGCCCAGGCCCAGCGCGAGCGCCGTCGCCAGGCAGACCGGCGGCACGTACGGATGGCGATCGAGCCACACCAGCTCGGGGAACGCGGCGAACGGCCCCGTCCGCGGCTGCGATCGCGCGAGGTACTCGGTGCGCAACAGCCAGCCGATGTGCGCGTACCACAGCCCGCGGTGATGCGGCGAGTGCAGATCGCTCGGCGCGTCGGCGTGGACGTGGTGGTAGCGGTGCGTCGCCGCCCAGCCGAGCACGCTGCCCTGCGAGCTGGTCTGCGCTCCGATCGCCAGCACCAGCTGGAACCAGCGGCTGGTCTTGAATGCGCGATGCGAGAAGTAGCTGTGGTATCCGCACGTGACGAACCAGATCCGGACCACGTAGAGCACCGCCGCCGCCACGAACGCGCCGCGGCTCGCGCCGGTGATCAGCGCACCCAGCGGCAACGCGTGCAGCGCGCCGAAGTAGATCACGTTGCGCAGGTACAGCCGGTCGCCCGTCGCGCTCGACCGCTCGCCCGCCGGCATCGCCTCCTCCCCGAGCATGGTCCGCTCGCTCAGCGCACTGCCTCGTAGCCGCCGACCACACCGCGCTTGGACAGCACGAAGTGCCAGAGGTGATTGATCCGGGCGCGGAACGTCCCCGCGCAGGCCAGGAGGTAGAACTTCCACATCCGGTAGAATCGCCGATCGTAGCGGCCTTCGAGGGCCGGCCAGTTGCGGTCGAAGTTGGCAAACCACGCCACCAGCGTCCGGTCGTAGTCCGGGCCGAAGTTGTGCCAGTCCTCGATCACGAACAGCCGCTCGATCGCGCGTGCGATCTGCGCCGCCGACGGCATCACCGCGTCGGGAAAGATGTACCGGTCGATCCACGCATCGACCGACGGCAGCGAGCGGTTACCGCCAATCGTGTGCAGGAGCACCAGCCCGTCGTCGGCCAGCACCCGGTGCACCGTCTCGAAGAACCGGCGGTGGTTGCGCGGCCCGACGTGCTCGAACATGCCCGCCGAATGCACGCGGTCGAAGGTGCCGCCGACGTCGCGGTAGTCGCAGAACCGGATCTCGACCGGCAGGCCCCGGCAGCGCGCCCGGCCGTATTCCACCTGCTCGCGCGACACCGACACGCCGACGACCTCGGCCCCGTACTTCTCCGCCGCGTAGCGCGCGAAGCCGCCCCAGCCGCAGCCGATGTCGAGCACCCGCATCCCGCGCGCCAGGCCGAGCTTGCGGCACGCCAGATCGAGCTTGGCCTCCTGCGCCTCGGCCAGGGTCGTCGCCGATTTCCAGTACGCGCAGCTGTACACCATGCGCGGATCGAGCGTCGCCTCGAACAGATCGATCGCCCCGTCGTACACCCGCTGGCCCATCCGGTACGACCGCGAGGGGCTCTGGCGGTTGCGCAGCCGCGCCCTCAGCACCCGCCAGCCATCGGCGCCGATGCGAAACCGCTCGTCGAGCTTCGCCCGCCGGAACCGGCACACCAGCTCGTCGAGCTGCGCCACGTCCCACAGCCCGTCCATGTAGCCCTCGCCGATCGCCAGCGACCCCGCGAACGCCAGGTCGAAGAACCGCTCGTCGCGCACCCACGGGTCCCACGGCCGGTCGCCGTC
>VBLP01000178.1:23041-34689 GCA_005887925.1 Deltaproteobacteria bacterium
CGCGCCGACCCGCGCTCCCTCGCCGGCCGCGCTTCCCCCGCCTCGTGCGTATCGCTGCGTGTCTTGACATCGAACATGACTACCTCGTGCGCTGGCGCCCGGCGGGTCATCACCCACCCGGCGGAGCTGCCGGCAGCATACGCGACCCGCGCCTCCACTCAGGGCAGCGGCCGGGGAATCGGCAGCTGGATCGACGGATCCAGGTTGCCCTTGCCCGGTACGTGGTTCACCTCGAGCCGGATCCCATCCGGATCCTCGAACAGCACCGAGTAATACCCCGGCGCCCATGGCCCCTCGCGCGGCGGATACACGATCGACGCCCCCAGCCCCTGCACCAGCGCGAACACCCGATCGACATCCTCGCGCGAGCGCGCCCGGAAGCACACGTGGTGCAGCCCCACCCGATCCTGCGCGAACCGCTCGCCGCGATAGCGCTCCGCGCAGCGCGTGATCGCCACCGCCGTCCGCCCACCCACCCAGTACTTGACGTCGTCGTCGTCGAACACCAGCGACATCTCGAACAGCTCCATCAGCGGCTTGTAGAACCGCGCACACGCCTCGAAGCTCGAGACCGTCAATTGAATGTGAGCGATACCGTTGAGCTGCATCGAATCCGCCTACCATACCCGCCCGCTTTCTCGATGAGAATCCTGGATGGCTACAACAGCATCATCGACAATCTGGTCATCGCTGCACAGAGGCGCGAGCCGGCCTGCGCGCGCTGCGCTCGCTGCGGGCCATGGATTTCCCCGCTCTCGAGGCGCGCCTCTCGGTGCGAGCGTCGATCACGTCTTCGATCGACGTGGCAACGCTCGCCTTTTCAAGCCATCGCTCCAGCTGCCGCAGATCCCTCTGGGCCAGGATGCGCTTACGGGCAGCGTCGGGGACGGTGATGCCGCGGCCGCGCAGGACGGCGAGCACCGCCTCCGCGCGCCCTTCCGCGCGTGCTTCCGCGCGTGCTTCTTCCCAGGTTCTCTGCATGGTCACCATGAATTTCTGTTCCTTCGACGTTCGCTTCGGCTGCTTCGCGAGCAACGAGTGCAAGTCTAGCAGGACGCGCTGGGCGACGGTACGCTCGTAAGCATCCGGAGGAAGCGCTACCAGATCTTCGATGGCGGGAAACAGCATCGGACCTCCGGCCATGAGGCGGATCAGGAGCGTCGAGCGATCCTTCGGTAGCTCGCTCGCCAGGATGATCCCTACCCGGAGAACATCTGCGCCGAAGAAGTAGACGCCCGCCGGCCAACCACGGGCGGGCTTGAGCTCCAGCTTGGCGAAGATCGCCTTCGGAGTACCGGCCGCGACGATCCAGAGCCATGGAGCGACGAACACCCCACGACGCTTCGTTCTGCGCCACTTCCGGTTCGCCGCCCGGGCTTTGCGTGCGCGCTGCTGCCAGTGCGCGATGTGCTTGCCCAGACATGCGCGAAACTCGGTGGCGCTGGGAGCGTGGCTGTACACCTCGATGAGGCAGAGAGCGGCCGCGATTCGCCCCGGCAGGCCGAGACGGCCGCGCTCGAGCTCATGCGTCGGATCCGGCTCGTGGCGGAGATCGGCATGCTGCGTCTCCGGCGAGATCTCATCGTGGATGACGGTGATCCCGATGCGTCCGAGTGCTTCCCTGGCCGATGTCCTTGGCGAGCTTGTCGAAGCGATTGCGCATGAGCCACGCGAGAGTGCCGATCCTCTCGCCGTGGATCCAAGAAATGACCTGTCATGAATATCATTATTCGGCCGAGATCGTGAGGCGCACATAGCCTCAGTCCGGATTTCGGACGAAAGCTTCGATCGGGCGAACCGTCGAGCCCGCCGCCACGGGTACGCTGTTACCGTTGCCGCATCTTGCCGCCACTTCGGGCGCGCAGCGTGGTGGATCGCATCCGCGGTCCGCCGCGATCAGCGGTCGGCGCGCGCCCGGCCGCCCATCGCCGGATCGCTCAGCGAGTCGCGGCCGGTCTCGACGCGGCCGGCGAACCGGCGGCGGAAGCCGGGCACGCCGCGCGCCTCGGCGGTGATGTCGTACCAGTGCGCGCTGCGCTCGAGCGGCCAGTGGCGCACGCGGTCCTGGCCGGGCGGCACGATCACGCGGTGCTCCTCGCGGGTATAGGCGTTGGGCTGCAGCACGATCTCGACCGGCTCGACGCCGCGGTTGTGCACGGTGATCTCGAGATCACCGCGCACGTAGGCCACGTCGACCTCGGGAGCCGCCGGATGCAGGGCGGCGCGGCCGGTGACGTGGCGATGAAAGCCGCCCGGCGCGATGATCCACAGATCGTAGTCGCCGGCATCGGCGGCGAGCTGCCAGACCTCGCTCAGGCGCTTGCCCGGCTCGACCGTGAAGCGGCGCGGGACGCGATCGAGGTGCTTGCGGTCGTAGACATGGAACACCGCGCCCGCCGTGCCGGCGTTGGCAAACCCGAGCTCGATCTCGGCCGACTGCGGCCGCACCGTCGCCGTCACGTGCAGCACGTAGGGCAGTGCGCGCGACGGCCGCGGGCTCTCCTCCTGCTCGGGCAGGACCGGCAGCGCCGGGGTCGCCGGCGTCGTGGTGTCCGGCAGCGCCCGCGCCGCGGCGGCCAGCGCCGTCGTGTCCGGCAGCTCGTCGAGGAATCGCCGGCTGTCCGGATCGGCGAAGTCGAACGCCGAGGTCAGATCACCGCACACCGCGCGCCGCCAGGCCGAGAGGTTGGGCTCGGCCACGCCGAACCGGCGCTCGACGAACCGGATCACGGACGTGTGATCGAACACCTCCGAGCTCACCCAGCCGCCCTTGCTCCACGGCGAGATCACGTACATCGGCACGCGCGGCCCCAGGCCATACGGCCGGTGCAGCGGGATCGCCTTGGTCGGATCGATCCCGGCCGGCAGGATCTCGTGGTACTCGCCGGTGGTGTCCACCGTCGACGTTCCGGCGAGCTGCCGCGGCGCGGTCGAGGCGATGCTCGGCGGCGCCGGCGGCGGTACGTGGTCGAAGAACCCGTCGTTCTCGTCGAAGTTGACGAACAGGACTGTCCTGCTCCATACCGCGGGGTTGCCCGTCAGCGCCTCGAGCACCCGCGCCGTGTACGCCGCGCCCTGCGCCGGGCTCGACGGGTCTGGATGCTCCGAGCCATCCTCGGTCGCGACGATCCACGACACCTGCGGCAGCCGGTCATGGATCACGTCGTCGGCGAGCAGGTCGAGGTCGCGCGTGCTGAGCCCGCGGTCGCGCAGGGCCGCCTGCGAGCCCGGCAGCCCCGCCACCGCGTCGCGATAGCGCCGGAACCCCGCCATCGGGTTGTCGGTGAAGTTGTCCGCCATGTTCTGGTAGACCTGCCAGCTCACCCCGGCCGCCTGCAGCCGCTCCGCGTACGTCACCCACGTGTATCCGCCGGCCGGATCGTGCTCGAGGTTGTCGAAGTCGTTGGTCATCGCCGGGCCGTTCCCCGTCGCCAGCGGGTCATTCATCCCCGACCACAAGAACAGCCGGTTCGGGTTGGTCCCGCCGTGGAACGAGCAGTGGTACGCGTCGCACAAGGTGAACGCCTCGGCCATCGCGAACTGGAACGGGATGTCCTCGCGCGCGTAATACCCCATCGCGCGATCGGTCTTGAACCGCGGCCACTCGTGCAGCCGTCCCTCGTCCCACGCCGCCTGCGCATTGGGCCACTGGTGCGGCGTCCCGGTCACGCGCATCAGCCCGAACGCCTGGCGGGTGTCGAGCCGGAACGGCGCCACCACCGTCCCGCCATTGGACTGAAGCCACACCGTCTTGTTCACGATGCCCGGCCCATCCGGCACCGGGATCGGGAACCGATCGCCGAACCCGCGCACGCCGTTGAGCGTGCCGAAGTAATGATCGAACGAGCGATTCTCCTGCATCAGGATCACCACGTGCTCGACATCGGCGATCGTGCCGGTCCTGCGATGCGCCGGGATCGCCAGCGCGCGGCGGATCACCGGCGGAAACGAGAGCGCCGTTCCGGCCACCGCCGCCGACAGCGCCCCGCGCACAAAGTCACGTCGACTGGTCATGGCGCCATCCTCGGAGCCGAAGATGGCGATCCGGTGGCGCCAGATCGCCATTGTCGATACGCGATCGCGACAAGTGCTCCCCCGCGCGATCCTGACTGCTTGCAAAGGCCCGAGAAGGCTGTCACCGTGGCTCTCGTCATGCCTGCAGTGAGAGAGCTTGTTTCCCCGGCGGATTCCTACGGCATGTTCGCCGGACAGTTCACCACCGCCGACGATTTCGACTCCGACGGCGAACAGCTTGCGGACCTGTTCGGTGTGTCGCGATGAAGACCGTATGACTTGCGGTCTCGCTGGCGATTCGGCCGATCACCAGGTCGCGCGCGGGGCGTTGGCGACGAAGACGTCGAAGGTGGCGTTGGTGATCATCGGGCTGGTGTCCTCGAAGTAGATGCCCCAGGTGCTGCCGCCGAACCACACGCCGGTGTTCTTGGTGTCGTACTTGCCGAACGGGCCGAAGTTGTGGGTGATGAGCACGTGGGCGGTCGACGGAGCGGCCAGCGGGTTGGTCAGGAACGTGGTGTCGCCCGAGGTCGCCGACGCGATGTGGAGGAACGAGCCGAACGGCGAGACCGAGACGTTGAAGGCCGCGTTGGCCGGCATGGTCGCGAAGTCCTCGTTGTAGATCGTCCAGCGGCTGCCGTTGTACCAGACGCCGATCGGGTGGTTGTTGTAGACGCCGCCGAAGCCGCCCGGGTTCCAGTTCGGCGTGACGATCAGGATGGCGTCGGGGTTGCCGTTGGCGTACGGGTTGTCGATCGTGGTGATGTAGCTCGCACTCGTCGACGGCACGCGGTGGACGAAGCCGTCGTTGACGACGACGTTGTACTGCGCGTTGACCGGGATCGGGGTGATGTCCTGGTGGAAGATCGCCCAGCGCGAGCCGGTGTACCAGACGCCGAGCGCGTGATCGTCGAAGATGCCGGCCCAGCTGTGAGTGACCTGGACGACGGCGTTGGGGTTGTTGTTGGTCGCAGGGTTGTCGATCACGGTGTAGTCGCCGGCCAGGCTCGACGACACCGCGGTCCACACGAACTCGGTCCTGGGCTTGATGCCGAGGTTGTCGAACGCGGCGTGGAGGTCGGGCAGCGGGCCGATGTGGTTGGTCCCGGTCTGCGCCGTGCCGGTCGAGACCAGCAGCGAGCGCAGCGCGGCGGGGGTCGCGACGCCGAGACCGTGCGCGATCCGCGCGCCCTGGACGTCGGCGACGGCGCTGACCACGATCGGCGAGGCGCTCGACGTGCCGCTGAAC
Organism: Deltaproteobacteria bacterium; assembly: GCA_005887925.1. Lineage (GTDB taxonomy): Bacteria > Myxococcota_A > Polyangia > Haliangiales > Haliangiaceae > JABFXX01. The sequence continues at coordinate 28,305 of VBLP01000178.1, forward strand.
GAGTTGCTGTAGAACTGGTTGGCGTCGCCGGCGCCGCCGACCATGGCGAGGCTGCCGCCGCCGAGGGTCGCGACCGAGTCGCCCCAGCCGTGGACATCGACGCGCGAGCCGTAGTTGGTCCAGCACTCGGGGGCGCGGCCGCCGTAGCTCGTGCCGGCGCCGACGAGGATCGCGCCGGAGTCGCGCACGGCGCGGTTGAACGCGCCGCCGTAGACCGCCGCGTCGAGGTTCATCGAGCCGTTGCCCGCTGCCTCGACGACGTTGATCCCGAGCGACGTCGCGGTGTGGATCGCGTCGTACTCGGCCGAGAAGTACTCGACGGGGACGAACTCGAACTGGCCGCAGTTGCAGACGCAGGTCTGGCCGGTCGATGGGCCCGGCAGGTGCTGCTCGATCAGCATCACGTCACCCGCCGCCAGGTTCGGGCACGCCGCGTTGACCGCGCGCGCGACGCTGTAGCTCGCCGGCCCGCCGCCGGGCGGCGGGTTGATCACCGACGACACGCCGAACTTGACGTCGCTGGCCGCGCCGGTCATGCCGTAGCCGTTCTCGACCGCGGCGATCTCGCCCATGACGGAGGTGCCGTGGTCGCCGGAGCTCGTGGTGCCGAGGGCGATGAAGATCGGCGGCGCGTCCTCGTGGCTGAAGTTCCAGCCGCCCTCGATGTCGATCACCTTGACGCCGAGCCCGGCGCCGCCCTGCACGGTGCGCGCGTAGCGAGCGTCGATGCCGGTCGGGGCCGCGTTGACGTAGCCCTGGCTGGCCGTGAAGCTGGCGGTCGCGGGCGGCGCGTCGGCCCACGCGTCCTGGGGGATCGGCGGCGCGTACGCGATCTCGACGCTGTCGAGCGCGTTGAGCTGCGCGATCAGCGCGGCCTGGGCGCGCGGATCGACCCGGACGCGGAAGTACAGGTTCAGGTCGGCGAGCTCCTCGGCGATCGCGGCTTCCCCGAGCGCCTTCTCGCGATCGAGGTCGGCCTCGGGGCGATCGAAGTGGCGCGCGATCGCGAGCGGCGCGAGCAACGCGTTGGCCGCCCCGACGTCGCCGGCGACCTTGCCGGTCGCCAGCCCGTGGCGCGCGAGGAGCGCCGGCTCGTTGCCGGCCAGGGCACCGGCGTCGAACCTGAGGCCGCCGGAGCGCAGCCGCACGTGGGTGCCCTCCTTGAACTTCACGACGATCTCGTTGTCGTAGCGCCCCTGCGACGGCACCGCCCCGGTGGGCTTGGCCGCCGGCGCGCGCGGCTTGAGCGCGACACCGCCCGCGACCGGCGCCGGCGCCGCGGACAGCGCGGATGACGACGACGATGATGACGAGTCAGAAGACTCGAGAGACTCGAGACCGCACCCCAGCGCCGGCATCAGACAGATTGCTGCTATCCACTTCCTACACAGTGACATGACTGGCTCCTTCAATGGCGATGATTCACGCACTGGAGATCTCGCCGATCGCCATGCGCGCCATGCCCACGTGACGCAGCGGCCTTGCGATCTTCCCGGTGCGATCGAATCGAAGCTGCGCGACCACAGCATCGGGCTGCGCGCCGTGGCAAGTCTTGCCGCGGCACTGCCCGCCGCGCACGGCGGCTACCGGTCGCGAGACGCTACTGCAGCCGCGCGCCGTCGGCGATCCTTGCTCTCGATCGCGCGCTCGCGGATCCGCGGCACCATCAGCTTGATCTGATCGGGGGCCTCGAACACGACGTTGTTCGGCGGCGCCGGAAACACCGGATCGGTCGGGTGCGTGCTGTGGCACGGCACGCAGCGCTTGACGATGATCTCCTGGGCGCGCGCGAAGCCGACCGGGTAGGTGACGTCGACGTCGGGCGCGGCGGAGACGCGCGTGATCAGCACGAGGCCGCCGACGGCGATCGCGGCCATCATCGCGGCCGGGGTGAGCCAGGCGATCGCGAGCATCTGCCGGCCCTCGCCGCGGTAGCGGATGTTCATGAAGTAGCGAACGCCGGCGCCGCCGATCATCACGCAGATCAGCACCAGCCAGCTCAGGTGATGGCCGTAGGCGCTGGGGAAGTGATTCGACAGCATCATGAACAGCAGCGGGAACGTCAGGTAGTTGTTGTGGATGCTGCGCTGCTTGGCGCGCAGCGACAGCACCGGGTCCTGCGGCCGGCCGGCCTCGGTCGCGGCGATCAGCGAGCGTTGCGACGGCAGGATGCAGAGCCAGACGTTGCCGGTCATGATCGTGCCGATCAGCACGCCGGTCTGGATGTAGGCGGCGCGGCCGGAGAACATCTGGGTGAAGCCGTAGATCGCGCCGAACAGCATCGCGACCGATGCGACGGTCGCGGCGCGCGGGTTGCGTTCGCCGACGGTGCGCCACAGGCCGTCGTAGACGACCCAGCCGATGAACAGCGAGCTCGCCGACGCCGTGATCGCGACGACCGGATCGAGCGCGCAGACGTTGACATCGACGAGGAACGCCGCGCCATTGCCGTAATAGACGATGACGAGCAGCGCGATGCCGGTCATCCAGGTGAAGCCGTTCTGCCACTTGAACCAGTGCAGCGTCGTCGGCAGCTCGCCCGGTTCGAGCAGCTTCTTCTCGACGTCGTAGAACGCGCCGGAGTGAACCATGAAGATCTTGCCCTGCGACAGCGGCGACAGCCGGCCGTGGTGCTCGAGGTTGCGATCGAGCCAGTTGAACAGCATCGAGTTGCCGATCCACATGATCCCGGCGATCAGGTGGGCCCAGCGAAACACGACATCGAACAGCTCGTTCAGGCGCACAGGGGCGCCAGTATAGGCCAGCGCTCGATCCGTGGCGCCGGTACGCATGCTCCGCCGACCGGCAGCCGGTCAGCCCCAGGACCGGCGGATCGCCTCGGCGATCCCGCCGCCGCTGCCGGCGGTGCAGGCCAGGACATCGGTCGCCTTGGCGCGGACGACGTCGGGCGAGCTGGCCATCGCGAACGAGCGGCCCGCGACCTCGAACATCGGCACGTCGTTGATCCAGTCACCGACCGCGACGGCATCGGCGGGGCGGCAGCCGGCGTGGCGACACAGCTCGGCGAGCGCGGTGCCCTTGGTCGCGCCGGCGGCACGCAGCCGCACGTACGACGACAGATCGCCGATCGCGAAGCTGACGCTGTACAGCGCCGCATGCTCGCGCAGCGCCGCGTGCGCCGCGGCGACGGCGGCCTCGTCACCGACGGCCACCGCCGCGAGCGGAACGGTCTGCCACACGACGTCCTGCTCGACGACGCGCAGGTTGGGCGACCAGGTGCGGATGTACCCGGCATAGGCCGCCCCGGCATGCTCGTGGTGGATGCCGTCGGCATCGAACACGAAGCTGGTGAGGCCATGGTCGACAAATGCGGCGCGGACCAGCGCAGCGACATCGCCGGTCATCCCGTGATGAACGAGCGTCCTGCCGCTGGCCAGCTCGACCAGGTGGCTACCGTCGACGCACGCGATCGCGCCCTCGATCGCACAGGCGCGCGCGGCGCCGGCGGCTCCCGAACGCAGCCGACCGGTCGCGATCGTGACCGTGACCCCGGCGGACTGAAGCTCGGAGATCGCAGCAATATCGCGATCATCGACGCGTTGATCGCTGCGGAGCAGCGTGCCATCGAGGTCCAGGGCAAGCAGCCGATACATGAGCAGGACACCATAGCATCTCACCGCACGGCCGGCCGAGATCGGCCGGGATCGCCACGCAGCGCCGCTCCGCGGGCTCAGCGCCGAGCGAGCTTGATCGTCAGCGGCCAGCGCACGAGCCGCCGCTCGCCCTCGGGCCAGATCGCGCCGAGCTGGCGGCTCAGCTCCTCGAGGCGTCCCGCACCGCCCGCGGCGACGAACCGTGCCGTCGCCGACCACGTCGTGATGTAGCCGAACAGCTCGTGACGGGCCCAGCTCGCCGTCATCTCGATCGTGGGGGCGGCGACCTCGGGCCACGGGAAGTTGAGATCGCGGTAGCCGCTCTTGACGTGAACGCGGCCGTTGGGCCAGTAGGCCTCGATGTCGCGGTAGTAGGCCAGGAGCAGCGCGCCGGCGTCGCCCCCGACCTCCGCGTTGCGATAGGTGATCAGCGCGACCAGGCCGCCCGGCCGGACCACGCGGCCGGCCTCGGCGACGAACCTCGGCCAGTCGAACCAGTGCGCCGACTGCGCCGCGACGGCGAGGTCGACGCTGGCGTCGGCCAGGCCGCTGGCCTCGGCCGGTGCGCAGCGGTACTCGACCTGCGGGTGGCGCTCGGCGTGATCGAGCTGGGCCTGGGCGGGATCGCTGGCGATCACCCGGACGAACCGCGCCGCGAGCGCGACCGACAGCTGGCCGCTCCCGCAGCCCACGTCCCAGGCGACGCCCCGGTCGCCGCAGGCCGCGGCGAGCGCCTCGACCAGCGCGGGCGGGTAGTGTGGGCGGTAGGCCGCGTAGCGCGCGGCGAGCGCGGAGAAGTGATCGGCGAACCCGGTCATGGCGATTCGATGCCCCATCTTCGCAGAGCGTCGCACCGGCGGGGTAGCACGCGGCACTGGCCCCGGAGCGGAGCGAGCGGTATTTTCGGGCCATGTTCACGCGGCGTGGTCTGCTCGCGGGTGGCCTGGCGGCTGTACTCGGCCTCGCCGCGCGGCGCGCGTTCGCGATCGGCCCGGGCTCCAAGTTCATGTTCGGCCAGCTCCAGCCCGGCGGCCGCGGCGACCTCGGTCCGCGGCCGGGTGCGCTGCGGCGGCTGGCCTGGGAGATCGAGAAGCGCACGTCGATCGACGTCCACGCCGTTCCTCTACCTGTCCGGCGAGCGCGAGCTCGACCTGCCGAGCGCGGCGGGGATCGAGGCGCTGCGCCGCTTGCTCACGTTCGGCGGCTTCCTCCTGATCGACTCGGCCGAGGGCTCGACCGACGGCGCATTCGACGGCTCGGTACGCAAGCTCATGTCGGCGGTGTTCCCGCCGGTCGGCGCCGCCAAGACCCTCGAGATCGTCCCGAGCGATCACGTGGTGTACAAGTCGTTCTACCTGCTCGATCGCCCGCTCGGCCGGCTCGCGATCGCGCCGGCGATGGAGGCGGTGATCCGCGACGGCCGGATCGTCGCGGCGTACGTCGCCAACGACCTCGGCGGCGCGTGGATGCGCGATGACTTCGGCAACTACGACCTGCCGTGCGAGCCCGGCGGCGAGCGCCAGCGCGAGCTCGCGTTCCGCATGGGCGTCAACCTCGTGATGTATGCGCTGTGCCTCGACTACAAGGCCGATCAGGTCCACGTGCCGTTCATCATGAAGCGCCGGCGGTGGAAACCCGACGACGGCGCGCTGACCCCGGGCAAGCCGTGAGCGAAAACAACGAAACTAACCCGCGCGACGCGACGCGCGGAGGGGTGAATGGGCCGGCTCTGCCCGTCCAAAGGGACGGGAAAGTCCCCTGGTGAAAGTGCCATGAACATCGTCCTGTTCAGCCCGCTGATGCGCGAGTCGCTCGCCGCCGCCGCGGTGCTGCTGATCGTCGCGACCGTGATCGTGGTCCGCCGCGGCTACGGTGGGCTCGGCGCGCTGCTCGGCGTCGCGGCGCTGCTCGGGGGCGGCGCGCTCGCGGCCGAGGCGCTGGTCGCGCTGAGCGTGCGGATGGCCGCGCCCGGCGCCACCGACTTCAACGAGTACCGCTGGGTGTTCCTCGCACCGTGGGGCCGGTTCGGCCTCGCGGCCGGCGCGGTCACCGTCGCCGGGATCGTCGCGCTGTCGTGGCGCGCCAGCCGGGGCGCCAACGCGTGGCGGCGCGCGCTGCTGATCGGCCTGCGCGCCGGCGCCGCGGTCACCGCGCTGGTCGTGTTCCTCGAGCCCGCGGTCGAGCTCCGCCAGGTCGCGCGCGAGCCCAACCGGATCGCGATCCTGGTCGACGACTCGAGGTCGATGGCGCTGCGCGAGGACCCGCGCGGCCCGACGCGGATCGAGCGCGCGCGCCGGCTGCTCGCGGCGTCGAACGGCGCTCTCGCCGGCTGGGAGCGCGACCACAAGATCGACTACTACACCTTCGCCGAGACCGTCAGCGCGACCTCGCTCGCCGGCCTGGCCAGCGACCGCGCGCAGGGCAAGGCCACGCTGATCCGCAAGGCGCTCGAGTACATCCGCGGGCGCTACGAGGGCCGCGATCTCGCCGGCGTCGTGGTGATCTCCGACGGCGCATCGACCGGCGGCTTCGACGAGGACTCGGGCGACGGCGCGGTGCGCGACTTCCTGCGCTCGCTCGACACCCGGGTCCATACCGTGTGGGCCGCCCGCCCCGGGCTGCGCGACGTCGCGGTCGCCAAGGTCATGGCCGACGAGTTCGCGTTCGTGCGCACCGTGGTGCGGATCGACGCGGTGATCCGCACCACCGGCCTGCCGGCGCGCCAGGTCCCGGTCACGCTGTCGACCGATGGCCAGCCGCTGCGCCAGAAG
>VBLP01000191.1:0-6588 GCA_005887925.1 Deltaproteobacteria bacterium
CGTGGTCTATGGCGGCAAGCACCTGATCTGTTACGGTTCGCAGTACAAGGACGCGGAGTCCAACCGGCTCGGCGACGATCGCGATCAGACGCTGATCCAGGCCAAGCAGATCTGCGAGACCCTGGCGTTGTAGCGTCGGAGGCAGCAGGTATAGTGCGACCGCGTGTCGTACCTCGTTCTCGCCCGCAAGTATCGTCCGTCGACATTCGCCGAGGTCGTCGGCCAGGACCATGTCACGCGCACCCTGGGGAATGCGTTCGCGACCGGCCGGGTCCACCACGCGTTCCTGTTCTGCGGGCCGCGCGGCTGCGGCAAGACGACGCTCGCGCGCATCGTCGGCAAGGCGCTGAACTGTCAGGCCGAGTCGCGGACCACGGCCGAGCCGTGCGGCGCCTGCCCGGCCTGCACCTCGATCAACAACGGCAGCGCGGTCGACTACCAGGAGATGGACGGCGCGTCCAACCGCGGCATCGACGCGATCCGCGAGCTGACCGAGGCAGTGCGCTACCAGCCCGCCGTCCTGCGCAAGAAGGTCTACGTCATCGACGAAGTCCACATGCTGACGACCGAGGCGTTCAACGCGCTGCTCAAGACGCTCGAGGAGCCACCGCCGCACGTCACGTTCGTCCTGGCCACGACCGAGCCGCACAAGGTGCCGAACACGATCCTGTCGCGCTGCCAGCGCTACGACTTCAAGCTCGTGCCGGCGACGCGGCTGGCGCAGCACCTGACGGGCATCTTCGCCAGGGAGCAGATCTCGATCGAGCCCGGCGCGGTGAGCCTGGTGGTCCGCGAGTCCGGCGGCAGCGTGCGCGACGCGCTGTCGCTGTGCGATCAGCTGATCTCGTACGTCGGCGATGGGGCCACGCTCACCGAGCGCCACGTCGCCGAGGTCCTCGGGGTCGCAGACCGCTCGCTGACCCGCACGCTGGTCGGCGCGCTGGCCGCGGGGGATGCCGGCGCGGCGCTCGCCGCGGTCGAGGCGGCGATCGAGCGCGGGGTCGACGAGGTCCAGCTCGCGCGCGCGATCGTGCGCTACCTGCGCGATCTGTCGGTGCTGCAGGTCGCCGGCGGCCACCGCGGGCTGATCGATGCCACCGCCGAGGAGCTCGCCGAGCTCACCGCCGAGGCCACCGCGGTCGAGCGCTCGCGGGTCACCCAGATGTTCGAGCGGATGCTGCGGTGCTGCGACGAGCTGGGCAAGACGCTGCAGCCGCGCCTGGTGCTCGACTGCGCGCTGATCGACGTTGCGACGATCGAGCCGCTGGTGCCGCTGGGCGATCTGCTCGAGCGGCTGACCGCGCTCGAGGCGCGGCTCGCCGGCAAGGCGGGCGCAGGGCGGCCGGCCGCCACCGGCGGCGGCGGTGGTACCCGGGACCGGCCAGCACCGGCGCGGACGCCGGGTGCGCCGGCGGGCTCATCCCCGCGGCCATCGCCGAGCCGCACGGACGCACCCGCAGCACCGGCGCAGAGGATGCCGTCGAGCACCGGCGCGCCCGGGATGGGCGGACCGGCGAATCCTGCGACGTCGCCGGCCGCAGCGATGAGCAGCGGAGCACCGGGGAGCGCAAGCTCGCCGGGTAGCTCGCCGCCGGGTGTGGCGAGCTCGTCGGGTGGCGCTGGGTCGAGCGGCACCGGGTCGCCGAGCAGCGCGCCGAGGAGCGCCGGGGCTTCGTCGAGCGGCCATGCGGATGGCTCTCCGGCGGATCGCGGCGCGGTCGTTGCTGCGCCGGCGCCGAGCGCGATCTCGGCGCCGGTGTCGATGCAGCCATCGGGGCCGGTGCCCAGGCCCGAGACCGTCGCCTCGGGGTCGGGTCCGCACGATCCGTCGGACGCGCCGCGCTTCGCGATCCCGGCCGATCCCGGCGATGCGTTGCGGATGTGGAACGAGGTGCTCGACGAGCTCGAGGCACAGCGCAAGGTGTCGCTCGCCGCGCTGTACCACCATGCGCGCGTGCTGCGGTGGACGGCGGAGCTGCTCGAGCTCGGTTTCCCCGAGGAAGCGCACAGCATGGGCGAGATGGCCCGGGACCAGGCCGACGAGCTTCGCACGGTCCTGCGCGGGCTGGCGCCGGGGTTCAAGCTGATCAAGGTGACCGTCCGGCTGCTGGATTCCGGCGAGTCGAAGGCAACGGACGCGCGCTCGGTGGTCGAGACCACCCGCGAGCGCACGTCGGCGGAGCGACACAAGCGCGAGGCCGAGGCCCGCGAGCACCCGATCACCAAGCACGTCCTGCAGACGTTTGGCGCGCAGATCAAGGAGATCAAAACCGATGTCTAACGGAAAGATGCCCGACCTCAACGCTCTGATGAAGCAGGCCCAGAAGCTCCAGGGCGACGTCCAGCGCGCCCAGGAGGAGCTGGCGAAGATGACGTGCGACGGCGCCGCCGGCGGTGGGCTGGTGACCGCGACGGTGAACGGCCAGTTCGAGGTGGTGCGCGTCAAGATCGACAAGTCGGTGGTCGATCCCGGCGACGTCGGCATGCTCGAGGACCTGGTCACCGCGGCGATCAATGCGGCGGCGACCAAGGTGCGCGAGACGACGAAGGAGAAGATGGCCGCGGTGATGGGGCCGATGGCCGGCATCCCGGGCATGCCGTTCTAGCCGGCGGTTGCAAACCTCGCACGCGGACCCAGAGGTACACAGAGGTACAGCGCATGGCCGATCCGATCCGGCGGTTGGTGCAAGAGCTCGCTCGCCTGCCTGGCATCGGCGAAAAGACCGCGACACGCCTGGCGTTTCACCTGATCCGCGGTAACCCGCAGCAGATCCGGGATCTCGCACAGGCGCTGCTCGACGCGACCGAGCGGATCCGGCTGTGCTCGGTGTGCATGAATATGACCGAGGTGGATCCCTGCGCGATGTGCACGGATCCGCGGCGCGACGCCGACACGATCTGCGTCGTGGCGACGCCCTCGGACCTGATCGCGATCGACCGCGGGGGGCATTTTCGCGGCCGCTATCACGTCCTGCACGGGCTCTTGTCGCCGCTCGAAGGCATCGGTCCGGATGACCTGCGGCTGGCCGAGCTGGTGCGGCGGCTCGGCGGCTCGGACACCGGGGGGGTCCGAGAGGTCATCATCGCTACGAGTCCTTCGGTCGATGGCGAGGCGACGGCGATGTACATCGCCCGGACCATCAAGCCGCTCGGCATCCGGGTGTCCCGGATCGCGACCGGGCTGCCCGTCGGAGGTGAGCTCGAATACTCCGATCAGGCCACGATCGCGCGCGCGCTGGCGGGTCGGGCGACCATGTAGGCGGCTGGCCGCGACCGGATGCGCCCCACATGGGGTACCCCCGGAGGGCTCGCCGGCGATAGATGGGCCAAAACGTTGAATGAATTTTGGTGGGTTGCTACCGTGACTCGACGGCGGCGCACCCGGAGGTTCGAGGGCAAGCCGGCGATCGTTCGAGTATCTAGGGAGCCAAGGCGCGATGATCCAACAGCTCGTCATGTATGAGGAAGAGCTGCAGCAGATCAATCATATCTGCGAGAACCTTCATCGAGATTCGAACGCGAAGGCGGTGCTGGTCATCGACAAGAACGGCCAGGCGATCGCGCAGGCCGGTGATACCCAGCAGCTCGATGTGACGTCGCTATCCTCGCTGACGGCGGGCAACGTCGCCGCGACCGGCGGGATCGCCCAGCTCCTGGCCGAGCGAGAGTTCTCGGGGCAGTTCCACGAGGGCGAGCGAACCAACGTCCACATCTCGATCGTCGGGGCGCGGGTGATTCTCGTCGTCCTGTTCGACGACCGGAGCTCGCTCGGGCTGGTCCGCCTGCGGGTAAAGCGAGCGTCCGCCGAGCTGACCGTCGTGCTCGATGTCATGGTCAAGAAGAGCGCGCTCGGCGTCGGCCAGCCCTCCGTGTTCTCCGAGATCACCGATGACGACATCGACAATCTGTTCAACGACTAGCGCGCCGCACCCCCCATGAGCTTCATCAACTACTCGTCGCGCGAGATCAACTGCAAGATCGTCTACTACGGCCCCGGCCTGTGCGGGAAGACGACGAATCTGCAGTACATCTACAACAAGACCAACCCCGAGGCGAAGGGCAAGATGATCTCGCTTGCCACCGAGACCGAGCGGACGCTGTTCTTCGACTTCCTGCCGCTGTCGCTCGGCGAGATCCGCGGCTTCAAGACCCGGTTCCACCTCTACACGGTGCCCGGCCAGGTGTTCTACGACGCGAGCCGCAAGCTGATCCTCAAGGGGGTCGACGGCGTGGTCTACGTCGGCGATTCGCAGATGGAGCGCATGGAGGCCAACATCGAGTCGCTCGACAACCTGCGCTCGAACCTCCACGAGCAGGGCTACGATCTCGACAAGCTGCCCTACGTGGTCCAGTACAACAAGCGCGACCTGCCCAACGCGATCCAGATGAGCGAGCTCGAGGCGGAGCTCAACCCGACGAAGGTGCCGAGCTTCGAGGCGGTCGCGCCCAAGGGCATCGGCGTGTTCGATACGCTGAAGGCGGTCGCCAAGCTCGTGCTGACCGAGCTGCGAAAGGGCGGCTGATGCGGTTTGCGTCGGTGCGCGAGCGACCGCGATTTCGCCAGGACCTGATCGCCGAGGCGATCGACGAGCAGGGTGCCCGGTTCATCGACGTGATGGCGCCCGACGGCGAGGGCGTGTTCCGGTTCTACGAGGCCGAGTATGCGCTGGCCTGCGGCATGGACGGCGAGCGCGACATCGCCGGCATCGTGAAGTGGGCGCAGGACGAGCTCGGGTTGACGTCGTCGCACCAGGAGGTGCGGATCGTCATCGCGACGCTCCACGACCTGGGATTCATTGATACCGGCGAACCCCGCGAGGCGCCGGCGCCCGAGGTCGCACCGGGCGTGCACGTGGCACCGCCGGTGCGGCCGCCGCTGCCGGCCGTGGTCGAGCTCGGCGCCGCGGGGGGCAGCGGGCCGCGCGCGGCGGCGATGCCATCGGCCCCGGATCTCGCGCTCGGGGCCGCCGGCGCGGGCGCGCAGCGCACGACCAGGCCGACGCCGGCGCCGCCGCACGACGTGGCGCTCGGCGCGCCGGGTACGCGGCCGGGTCGCCCGACCCCGGCGCCGTCGGACGTCTCGGTCGATCTCGCCGACCACATGGCGGTGCGCCCCGACGACGTCAAGGAAGCGGTGCGCGCTTCCAGGGTCATGGCCGCGGTCGAGGTGCCGACCGAGGTCGACGAGCGGCCCACCGCGCGGGCGGGAGCCGTCGAGCCGGCGCTGGAGCGTCCGGAGCTCGGTCGCCCGATGGACATCGCGCGGTCGCCCGATCTGTTGCGGTCGCCGGAGAGCAGGCCGCCGGAGGCACGTCCGCCGGAGAGCCGACCGCCGGAGGCACGTCCGCCGGACAGCCGGCCCGAGATCCGCGTCGGCAAGTCGCCGCCGAGCCGGCAGCCGGTCGTGGCCAAACCGCCGGTCGAGCTGCCGCCGCCGGTGTCCTCGGGCGGCACCGATCGCACCCAGAAGTCGCCGCCGCCGCCCGAAGCGCGCCCGAGCGTGAGCCCGGCGCTGATCGTGGTGGCGATCATCGTCGTCCTGGGCGCGGGTGCGTTCCTGGTGTGGAAGTACGTGCTCGACAAGCCGACGGCCGGGGTCGACACCACGACCACGTCGACGGCGCCGCCGGTCAAGCCGGCACCGCCGGCGCCACCGCCGGCACCGCCGCCGACCGCCAAGGTCGAGCTCGAGATCAAGGAGAACGACACCATCATCGTCCGGCTGAGCGGCGACCGGCCGCTCGAGGGCGAGCTGACGGCGCTCCGGCGCGACAAGAAGAAGCTGGAGGATCTGATCGATGCGGCGACCAAGCGGCGAGACGCCGCCCGTGCGGCGGGCAACAAGGCCGCCGAGGCGGCCGCGTCCACCGAGATCAACGATCGCCAGAAGGCGCTCAACGCCAAGGAAGCGCAGGTCGCGAACAAGAGCCGCGAGCTCGAGAGCTTCCTGGTCCGCGCGCCGGCGGGCGGCGTGTTCACGCAGGCGGCCAAGAACGGCGCGAAGCTCCCGGCGGACGCCCCGGTCGGCACGATCCAGCGCGATGCGATCCCGACGGCGACGTTCCATGTCGGCAACACCAGATCGTTCGCCAGCAATGCCGGCGTCGAGGTCGCGATCGGCAAGGGCGAGCTGCGGCTGACCTGCACCGTGGTCGACGTCGGCACCGATACCGTCAAGGTGACGTGCCCGCCGGATCCCGAGCTCACCAACGGGACTGACGTGACGCTCAAGACGCCGACGGCGACGGCCCCGGAAGCTCCGGAACCACCGCCGGCCAAGGTCCCGGCGGCACCGGGAAGCGCCGCGGGGACACCGGAGACGCCGGCGAGTGGCTCGGCCCCGGCCGGCTCGGCAACGGGCGGCACGGCACCCGCTGGCACCGCCGGCTCGGGCGCGGCTCCGCAGTAACGCCTGCGCGATCTCGCCACCGTGCGGCGCGCGCGGAGTGGTCGGATCTGTGCCTGGCCTACCGGGCGCTGATCTTCTGCACCGCGAGCGATGGGCCGGTCATGCCGATGCCCATCGCGCCCTTGTCGACCTGGCCCTCGACTTCGACCGCCTGGCCGTCCTTGCAGCCGCCGAGTGCC
>VBLP01000191.1:6762-13979 GCA_005887925.1 Deltaproteobacteria bacterium
TGGTCGTAGACCTTGTGCTCGTAGAGATACTGATAGCGGGCGAAGTTCTCGGTGACCTTCTTCATGTACTCGCGGGTCTCGCGATACGGGACCAGCTCGACCAGCTCGTCGATCTCGCGGTCGCCGTGCTGATCGAGCCACTTCATGACGGGACGCGGGCCGCAGTTGAACGAGCCGGCGCCGATCGGGACCTGGCGCTTGAACTTCTGCAGCAGGTGACCGATGTACCAGCTGCCGGTCTGGATGTTGTAGGCGGGCTCGTAGAGCCGGCCGGCGTCGTAGGGGATCTTGAGCTCCCGGGCGACGCGCTCGGTGGTCGGCGGGATCATCTGCAGCAGGCCCTGCGCGTCGGCGAACGACAGGTCGTGCGGGTTGAAGCCGCTCTCCTTGCGCATGATCGCGTAGAGGTAGCTCTCGGGGTTGTCGCCGAGCGCCTGGTACTTCTCGATCAGCTCGCGGTAGGCGCGGGGATAGGCGTTCTCCCACCAGCGGCGGGCGTCGCCCTCGGGCGGGCCGTCGAGCGCGTTGCCGCTGTAGCTGACGGCGAGCATCCACGGCCGGAAGTAGTTGCCGGCCTTGTGGTAGCGGTCGAGCAGCATCGCGAAGGCGGCGCCGCGATCGCGGCGGCGCAGGAACGCGCGCTCGCCGCGCGACAGCTCGTCGCCGGCCTCGCTGCCCAGGCCCGCGGCGATCAGCTGGTCGGCGCGCGCGATCAGCGGGTCGGCGGCGAGCGCCTCGTCGATGTCGGCGGCGAGCCGGGGGCCGCGCGGCGCAGGGTCGTCGGCGCCGAACGGCGGGACGGGCGAGCCGAGGGCGGCGAGCCGGGCGCGGGCGAGCAGCGCGTACCACGAGAACGGGAACCGGGTGACGGTCCGGGTGTGGCGAGGCGCGCGCGGGCCTGGTCCCAGTGACCGAGGAAGTAGTGCGCCATGCCGAGGAACCACAGCGAGTCCTCGGCCCACTTCGAGCGCGGGTAGCGCTTGAGCGAGACCTCGAGCGGCGCGATCGCCTGCGCGTAGCGGCCGCGGTTGAACTCGAGCCAGCCCGACAGGAACTGGGCCTCCTGGGCCCACGGCGTGCCGGGATAGGTCGCGACGACCTTGCGGTACCACGCGATCGCATCGTCGTCGCGGTCGGCGCGCGACAGCGCGCGTGCGCCGTGGAACATCGCCTCGGCGCCGCGATCGGCCATGTGCGGGTAGGCGCCGAGCAGGAGCCTGGCGGCATCGGCGTAGCGCCGTCGCATCTTGTACAGCGTGATGCCGAGCCAGTAGTCGCGCTGGTGCGCGGTGTCCTCGGGTGGGTCAGCGATGAGCGATAGCTCGGCGACGGCCTCGTCCCACAGGTGGGCGTCGCCCAGGTGCTGCGCGCGGGCGATGCGCTCGTCGGCGGTCAGCGGCGGGGCACCGAGCTCGGCGAGCCTGGCCTCGGCGCGGGCGGCGAGCGGGTGCGCGGGGTGCTCGATCGCGAGCGCGCGGTACGCCGCGGCGGCGGCGTCGCCGGTGCGGGTCTCGGCGATGCGGTACATCGCGGTGCCGACCTCGCCGGCGTCGAGCGCGTCCTTGGCGGCGAGCGCCTTCTGGTAGGCCCGGGCGGCGGCCTTGCGGTCGCCGCGCTCCCAGGCGCAGTCGGCGAGCCGCCACGCGACCTGGCGCGCGAACGGCGACGCGACGGGCTTCATCGCGGCGGCGAGCGGGCCGAGCTGGCGGAACGCGGCCTCGGCGCGACCGGGATCGCCGCTGCGCAGCGCGACCATGCCGCGCAGCCACAGCGCGTAGTCGCGGATCGCCAGGCCGTGGTCGTCGAGCCCGGCGAGCCGCTGGCGCGCGGTGGCGAGGTCGCCGCTGTCGTAGGCGCGGTACGCCTCGCCGAGGTCGTGCAGCGTGTCGCCGTGCGCGGGGCGCGCCGCGGCGAGCCCGGCCACGAGGCCGAGCCAGGCCACCGCGATGCGACCGAAATTGCTCCGGCCCGGTTCTCTCGCGGGGAACGTTGCCGCGCGTACCACCGCCGAAGTATACCGCCGGGGCCGACCACTTCCCGTTTTTCGCCTCGCGCCGCCGGGGGCGAGGAGTCCGTCATGGCGTACGCCGCACTCGATTACTACGCGATCGACGAGCTGTTCAGCCACGAGGAGCGCCTGGTGCGCGACACCGTGCGCGAGCTCGTGACCTCGCGGGTGATGCCCGCGATCGGCCAGCACTGGGCGCAGGGCAAGTTCCCGCGCGAGCTGATCGACGAGCTGGGCAAGCTGGGCCTTTTGGGCAGCTCGCTGACCGGCTACGGCTGCGCCGGCATCACGCCGACCGCGTACGGCCTGGTCTGCCAGGAGCTCGAGCGTGGCGACTCGGGCATCCGCTCGTTCTGCTCGGTGCAGAGCTCGCTGGTGATGTATCCGATCTGGGCCTACGGCTCCGAGGCCCAGAAGCAGCGCTATCTGCCCGAGATGGCCGCCGGGCGCGCGATCGGCTGCTTCGGGCTCACCGAGCCCGACTTCGGCTCGAACCCGGCGGGGATGCTCACCACCGCGGTCCGCACCGGCGCGGGCTACCGGCTCAACGGCACCAAGCGCTGGATCACCAACGGCTCGATCGCCCACGTCGCGCTGGTGTGGGCCAAGCTCGACGGCAAGGTCCACGGCTTCCTGGTGCCGACCCAGACGCCCGGCTTCGCCGCGCGCGACATCCACGGCAAGTGGTCGCTGCGCGCGAGCGTGACCAGCGAGCTGGTGCTCGAGGACTGCGAGGTCGGCGAGGACGCGCTCTTGCCCGGCATCAGCGGGATGCGCGGGCCGCTGTCGTGCCTGTCGCAGGCGCGGTTCGGGATCTGCTACGGCGCGGTCGGCGCCGCGATGGCGTGCTACGACGAGGCGCTGCGCTACGCGCAGGACCGCGTGCAGTTCAGAAAGCCGATCGCCGGCTACCAGCTGGTCCAGCGCAAGCTCGTCGACATGGTCTCCGAGATCACCAAGGCGCAGCTGATGTGCTGGCGGCTCGGCCGGCTCAAGGAGGCCGGCACGATCACCGCGGGGCAGATCTCGCTCGCCAAGCGAGACTGCGTCGCGATGGCGCGCGACATCGCCCGCGACGCGCGCGACATCCTCGGCGCCAACGGCGTCACCGACGAGTACCAGTGCGGCCGCCACATGCTGAACCTCGAATCGGTCTACACCTACGAGGGCACGCACGACATCCACACCCTCATCGTCGGTCAGGACGTCACCGGCCTGGCGGCGTTCGACTCGTGACCGCGCCCGCGCCAGCGGCGGCCGCCGCGACGCTCGCGGGCGCGCCCGATGTGCTGATCTGCGCCGGCCTCGATCCGTCGGGCGGCGCGGGCCTGATCGCCGATGTCCGCATCGCGTCGCTGCTCGGCTGCCGGCCCGCCGGCGTGGTGACCGCCCTGACCGTCCAGAACACCACCGCGGTGATCGACGCCGAGCCGGTCGCCGCCGAGCGCGTGCGCGAGCAGCTCGAGTTCCTGCTGTCGGACATCGAGGTTCGCGCCGTGAAGATCGGCATGATCGGGTCGAGCGAGGTCGCCGAGGCGATCGCGCGGGCGCTCGCCCTGACCGCGGCGCCGGTGGTCTGGGACCCGATCGTCCAGCCGTCGCGCGGCGCGGTGCGGTTCGCCGGCGCGTTCGAGCACGCGCTCGCGGCCCTCGCACCCCAGGTGACGCTGTTGACCCCCAACGCGGGCGAGCTCGCGGCGCTGACCGGGATGGCGGTCGCGAGCGAGGCCGACGCCGCGCTCGTCGGTGGCGCGCTGGCCGAGCGGCTCGGCATCGCGGTGCTGGTCAAGGGCGGCCACCTCGCCGGGGACGTCGCGATCGACGTGCTGTGCCTCGACGGCCGGGTCGAGTCGCTGCGCGGGCCCCGGATCGCCGGCGGCGAGCACGTTCACGGCACCGGCTGCGCGCTGGCATCGGCGATCGCGGCGCACCTCGCGCACGGCGCCGATCTGGTCGAGGCCTGCCGAGCGGCCAAGGACTTCGTCGCAGCCCGGATCGCCGCACCGGTGCGGCCCGGGCGGGGGGGACCGGCGATCGTATGACGACCCCGAGGAAGGTCGTCGTGACCGGCGCGACCGGCTTCATCGGCAGCGCCCTGGTCGCGGCGCTGCGCGCCGCCGGCGACACCGTCGTCGTCCTGTCGCGCGATGCCGATCGCGCCCGCGCGGCGCTCGGCGAGGTCACCGCCGTCACCGCCGATCTGCAGAGCCCCGGCCCGTGGACCACCTCGCTCGCCGACGCCGCGGCCGTCGTCCACCTCGCCGGCGAGCCGCTCGCCGCGCGGCGGTGGAGCGCGCAGCAGAAGCAGATCCTGCGCGACAGCCGGGTCGAGACGACGCGCACGCTGGTCGAGGCGATCGCGGCGCTGCCGGCCCCATCCCGGCCGCGCGCGCTGCTCTGTGCCTCGGGCACCGACTACTACCCGTTCGCGCCCGACACCGCGTTCGATGACGACGAGGTCACCGAGCGCGATCCGCCCGGCGATTCGTTCCTCGCCCGGCTGTGCCGCGACTGGGAGGCCGAGGCGCACGCCGCCGAGCCGCTCGGCGCCCGCGTCGCCTGCCTGCGCACCGGCATGGTGCTCGGCCCGGGCGGCGCGCTCGCCAAGCTGACCACGCCGTTCCGGTTCTTCGTCGGTGGCCGGATCGGAAGCGGCCGGCAGTGGGTCCCGTGGATCCACCGCGACGACACCGTTCGCGTCTACACCGCCGCGATCGCCGACGAGCGCTACACCGGCCCGATCAACCTCGTCACCGACTCGGTCCGCAACGCCGACCTCGCCCGCGCGATCGGCGTGGCGCTCCACCGGCCGAGCTGGCTCCCCGTCCCCGGCTTCGCCGTCCGCATCGCGCTCGGCGAGTTCGCCGACCACGCGCTGCACGGCCGCCGCGTCATCCCCGCCCGCCTGCGCGAGCTCGGCTTCACCTGGACCCACGCCACCCTCGACGACGCACTCGCCCATCGCGACTGAGCAGAGGACGGCGATCCAGCTGCGCCATTCGACGCGCCGAGATGGGGAAAGTGGCAAGACGCCAACGCGCGGCCAAGTTTGCTACTCCAGCTCGTACTTCTGGACCAGGCGGATCAGGTTGCGGCGCGAGACCTTGAGCTCCTCGGCGGCGCGGGTCTTGTTGCCGCCGTGGCGCCGCATCGCCGCGCCGATCATGCGGCGCTCGAGCGCCTCGACCGCGGCGGGCAGCGAGCGGGGGTCGATCGGGCGCTCGGGCTCGGCGGTGGGCTCCCACTGGCGGATCCGCAGCGACAGGAGCTCGACGTCGATCGTCGGCGAGTCGCCGGCGAGCACGACCAGGCGCTCGATCTCGTTCTCGAGCTCGCGGACATTGCCCGGCCAGGGATAGGCGTCCATCCGCGCGGCGCACTCGGCGGTGAGACGCTTGGGGCGCTGGCTGCGGTGGCGGGCGAGGAAGTGCTCGATCAGCAGCGCCACGTCGTCGCGCCGGTCGCGCAGCGCGGGGAGCACGACGCTGAGCACGTGGATGCGGTAGTAGAGGTCCTCGCGGAACCTGCCGGCGGCGACCATGGCGGCGAGGTCGCGGTTGGTCGCGGCGATGATCCGGACGTCGACCTTGCGGGTCTCGGTGTCGCCGACCCGGTTGAACGTGCCCTCCTGCAGCACGCGCAGCACCTTGACCTGCAGCGATGGCGACATGTCGCCGATCTCGTCGAGGAAGAACGTGCCGGTGTCGGCGATCTCGAACAGCCCCGGCTTGTCGACGATCGCGCCGGTGAACGCACCGCGCTTGTGGCCGAACAGCTCGGAGTCGAGCAGGTTGTCGTTGAACGCCGAGCAGTTGGTGACCACGAACGAGCGATCCGAGCGATCGGAGCGGATGTGGATCGCGCGCGCGACCAGCTCCTTGCCGGTGCCGGTCTCACCCTGGATCAGCACGGTGGCGTCGGACGCGGCGATCCGGTCGAGCGCCGATGATGCCGTGGTAGCCGCTGCGCGGGTCGGGCGCGGCGTCGGGCGCGGGCTCGGTGGCCGCGGGCGCGCTTCGGCGCTCGCGCAGCGCCAGCGCGACGTCGAGCGCCGCCTCGCCGAGCATCAGCTCGATCAGGCCGATCTCGGGCGGCGATAGCTCCGGCGCGAAGACCGCGAGGCCGGCGCCGTCGGGCTCCTCGGCTGAGATCGGCGCGAACGCCGCGGGCCCCTCCGGCCGGCGCTCGACCAGTGTGAGCTCGAGGTCGCGTCGGCGCAGGACGCCCCTCACGTGCCGGAGCACGCGGAGATCGAGCCCGGCCCACCAAGGCGTCTGCAAGCGTGCCGAGTGTGACAAGCCGTCACAATGGATTGCAAGCTCCGCAACATAAGTGCAAGAGATGACTATGCTCGTGTGACGGCGATCGCCGACCGGTCATTC
This sequence comes from Deltaproteobacteria bacterium, assembly GCA_005887925.1. Taxonomy (GTDB): domain Bacteria; phylum Myxococcota_A; class Polyangia; order Haliangiales; family Haliangiaceae; genus JABFXX01. Next base: position 13,153 of record VBLP01000191.1, read on the forward strand.
AGTCGGGGCAGCTTCAGTCCGGCAAATCGACCGCCCACCGAAGCGCGGTCCGGCAGTCGATCCACGCCTGCTCGTCGACATCGAGGTACGGGACCTCGAGCGTGATGACCTCGAGCTTTTGCTCGATACCGTACTTCGCGCCGAACGAGCCCGGCGTGGGATACGGAACGTCGAGTGCAGCGCGATCAGGCGCTCGGCGGCGATGCGCTCGATCAGCTGGACCAGCGCTTGGGTCTCGGGCTGATCCTCGGGCGCGGCGCCGGGGTGATAGCCGGGGCGGCGCGCGGTGCCCCAGCCCGCCGTGGCGAAGTTGCGGTTGAGATCGACGTCGTTGGCATTGTTGCGCGTGCCGGCGAGCACGCCGTCGACGTTGAGGCACGGGATGATCCAGGTGTCGCGCCCGGGCGGGCGTTCGATCAGCTCGTCGGCGAGCCGCTCGAGCATGAGCTGGGTGACCGCCTCGTCGCCGTGGATCGCGCCGAACAGCAGCGCCGGCGGCCGCGGGCGTACGTACTCGGGCGGCGTGAAGTGCACGGCCTCGATCGGCCGGCCCAGCACGGTGTGGCCGATCACGAGCTCGCGGCGATGCATGGCCACCTACTCGAGCTGTTTGCCGCCCACCGCGGCCAGCCCGTATCCGACGAGCGCCAGGTAGGCAGAGCCGATCGCGAACGCCTGGCCGCCGGTGACCCACGGCAGCAGCGCATGGTTGGGCGACGCCTTGATCGCATCCCCGATGTTACCGCCGACCACCAGCAGGGTCACGTGGACGATCAACGCCCACAGGATGAGGAACCAGGCCCAGACCTTGGCGCCGCCGCTGACCG
>VBLP01000022.1:0-931 GCA_005887925.1 Deltaproteobacteria bacterium
CTGTTGGTCAAGGTCACGCGGTGCTTGCCGACCGCGAGCTTGATCTCCTTCTGCGGCGTGTGGAGATTGGTCGCGATGCCGTCGATCGTGATGTCGCACGGCGGCTTGGAGCCGAGCACGAGGATGCCCTGCTTGGCCCGGGCGTCGGGGCCGGGCCGGGTCTCGGGCGCCTCGTCGGGCGCGGCCGGAGATGGCGGCTCGGTGACCGGGCCGGGCTCCGGCCGGTCAGGGGCCGGGCGGTCCGGGGCCGGTCGGCTGACGCGGTGGGGCCGCTCGGCGGGCGGCGACGGCGGACGCGGCGGTCGCTCGGCGGGCAGCGCGGGCGGCGGCGCGGGCGCGTCGGCGATCTTCTCGAGGTTGACCACGACGTGCTCCTCGAGCGCGCCGGAGAACGAGATCGGGCGGTTGACCGACACGTAGCCCGGTTTCTCCCGCTTGCCGTCGATGATCAGCGACACGCTGGCGCCGGGCGGCGTGCTGTCGAAGATGCCCGAGATGCCGGGGATCGGCTGCAGCTCGATGGTGACCTTGGGCGCCCTGCCCGCCTCGACGGCGACCTGCTGGTGCTGGCTGAGGAAGCCAGGCGGCGGCTCGATCTGCACGGTGTGCGGGCCGGGCGCGATGCCGCGGATCCGCGACGGCAACCGATCGGTGCGCGCCTCACCGTCGAGCTTCCACTGCGTGATCCCGGCGGGCGTGACGTAGAGATCGAAGCCGGTGCTGGGATCGGGCGGCGGCGGCGGCGGTGGCTTGACCGCGACCGGCGCCGGCGCGGGCTGCGTGGACGGCCTGGGCTTGCCGCCGGAGAATGCGATCACCACCACGACCAGGACCACGATCAGCGCGACACCGCCGACCGCGATCGGCAACAGCCCGCGCGACGCGTGGCGAGACGTCCGCCCGCCCGTGATCCGCGCGCCGAACCGGGTGA
>VBLP01000022.1:1215-24420 GCA_005887925.1 Deltaproteobacteria bacterium
GTAGACCCGGGTCTCGATGTCGTCGTCGTCCCAGCCGGCGTCGACCGCGCGGCGCGACCGGGGCTTGTCGGGCAGCGGCGGGATCACCGCCGCCGGCTGCGACCGCGACACCGCCGGCGGCGGCGGCGGCTTGATCACGGGGACGGGCTGCGACGACTTGACGCCGGCCGGCCGCGCGATCGGCACCGGCTGGGTCGGCTTGCGCACCGGCTTGCTGCCGTGCGACTGCGGCGGCAACGCCTGCACCGGCTGCGACGGCGCGGCGCGCACCGGCTCGGGCACGGCGTCCGCGGGCGCGCTCGGCGGTGAGGGCGCGAACGGCGAAGCCGGAGCGCGGGGGCCGGAGCCTCCGATGGCTCTGATGGTGGGGCGGAGGTCCTCCCCCGTCGGATCGATCGGCGGTGACGGCGCGATCATCGGCGTCGGCGGCTTGAGCTGGCGGTAGCCCTCGAGCTTGACGGTCTCGTCCTCGATCTCCTTGCCGAACGTCTTCTTCATCCACGCCGCGAGGTCCTTGCGCGAGTAGAACTCGCCGGCGGTGTAGACGAAGGCCTGGAGCTCGTCGTGGAGGTCGATCGCGTTCTGGTAGCGATCGCCGGCGTCCTTGCTCAGCGCCTTGAGCACGATGCGCTCGAGCTCGTCGGGGATCCTGCGGTTGTAGGTCGACGGCGGGAGGATCTCGACGTTGCGGACCTTCTCGAGCGTCGAGAAGTCGCTCTCGCCGACGAACAGCCGCTCGCCGGTGAGCAGCTCGTAGAGCACGATGCCGCACGAGAACACGTCGCTGCGGCGGTCGACGTCCTGGCCGCGGACCTGCTCGGGCGACATGTAGCCGAACTTGCCCTTGAGGATGCCGGCCTGGGTGCTGCCCCCCATGCCGGCCGCCTTGGCGACCCCGAAGTCGATCAACTTCACCTCGCCCTCGAACGACACCAGGATGTTCTGCGGGCTGACGTCGCGGTGGACCAGCGACAGCTCGCGGCCGGCCTGGTCGCGCTTGTTGTGCGCGTAGTCGAGGCCCTCGCAGACCTTCATCGCGACGAAGCAGGCCTGGGCGACCGACATCGCCTCGCCGAGCTGGCGGCAGCGATCGAACAGCACGCGGAGGTCGCGGCCGTGGACGTGCTCGAGCGCGATGTAGTAGCTACCGTCGACGACGCCGAGGTCGAAGATCTGGGCGATGTTGGCGTGGTTGAGCTGCACCGCCAGCTTCGCCTCCTCGATGAACATCCGGATGAATTCCTTGTCCTCCGCGATGTTGGGGAGGATGCGCTTGACCGCGACCAGGCGCTCGAAGCCCTCGACGCCGAACGCCTTGGCGCGGAACACCTCGGCCATGCCGCCGATGTTGATCCGCTCGAGGAGGTAGTACTTGCCGAAAGGAGTCGGCTTCTTCACAGGTCGTTGTGGCCCCCAGCCCTAAGTGAATGGCCTGTCACGGATTCTCTCGAACCCACCAGCATCGTAGCTTGCGGTGGAGGGCTGTCGTACTCCAGTGATTTCGCGAATTCTACGAAAAATCACCGGGCTCACCGCCAGAACCGTTAGTTCTGGGTAAGTGCCTGAGCCGGCTCCATCGCCTTTGCCCGGCGCGCCGGCAAGTAGCCGCCGAGCACCGAAAACCCGCTCGCGCACACGAGCCCGCCCAGGATGATCCACCACTTGAAGTGGAACCAGCTGTCGGGCTTGTAGGGGAAGCGCGGCAGGTAGTGCGCCGAACCCCAGTCGATGCCGGCGGCGAGCCCGAAGCCGAGCACGACTCCGATCACACCGCCGATCAGGCCGATCAGCGCCGCCTCGCCGAGCACGACCATCAGCACGTCGCGCTGCGTGGCGCCGACCGCGCGCAGGAGCCCGAGCTCGCGGCGCCGCTCGGTCACCTGCATGAAGAAGTTGTGAGCGATGTTGATCGACGAGATCGCGATGATCACCAGCGAGATCAGCACCAGCACGAGCCGGATCACGAACAGCGCGGTCGCGAACTTCTCGCCGAGCGAGTCCTCGAGCCGCAGGTCGAGGTCGTCCTGCAGCCACTGCGAGAACACCGCGATCCGGTTGCGGTCGCGCAGCCGGACGATGATCGAGGAGTACGAGGTCGCGGCCTCATCGCCGAGGAACTCGCGGTTCCAGCGCTGGATGTACGGGATCGGCATGGTCATGCCGATCGGCATCGCCTTGTTGCTGATCCCGACCAGCACGGCCTCGACGCGGCGGACCTTGCGGCGCGAGATGTTGGTGTTGCTGCCCGCGATCGTGGTCAGGCCGAGCCCGATCGAGAACCGCATCGCGTTGAGCCCGCCGCGCTGGGTGACGAACCTGATGAAGTCGAGGTCGGCGATCGGCAGGCGGTGCGCCTTGGCGAACTGGCCGTTGTAGATCTCGATCATCGTCGGCGACATCACGACCGGCACGCGGTGGTGGCAGGTGCGATCGATCTCGTCGCAGTAGTAGCGGTCCGGCGAGGGGCACGGGTTGTAGTAGCGCCCCGGCTCGGGCGGCTTGCCCTTCGGCGGCGCCGGCGGCGACTGGAGGACCTCGTCCTCGACCTCGCGCGGCGGCGGCTCGCAGGCGACCCGCTTGGCGTCGTCCTTGACGCTGTCCCAGTCCTTGAACAGCTGGCGGGTGCGGTCGTCGTCGTTGACGAAGTCGGGGTTGATGCCGTCGGCGAACCCGCCGACCTCGAACCGGAGGTCGTTGCCCTCGAAGTCGCCGCGGCCGAACGCCGGGAACGCCAGCGCCATGCGCGGCACCACCGACGTCGGATCGGCGCGATCGACCTCGGGGCGCGACCGGATCTTGTCGACGATCGCGTCGTCGAGCTTCTTGCTGATGTCCTTGCCCAGCAGCGAGGCGTGCGGCGCGATGACCTGGACCTGCTCGACCGGGAAGATCTTCTCGAGCACCGCGCCGACCTGCTCGGTCGAGGCCAGGAACACGACGAACGTCGCGATCCCGATCACGATGCCGAACGCCGACAGCATGAAGTGGCGGCGGCTGCGCAGGGTATTGGCGACGACCATCCGCGCGAGGTTGCCGGCGGGCATCATGCGAGGGCCTCCTGGGGACGCGCGCTCACGACGGACCGCCTCCGTAGGCCGCGGCGAGCGCCTCGTCGCTGGTCTCGACCAGCATGCCGTCGCGCATCGCGATCACGCGCTTGGCCACGCTCGAGACCCGCCGCTCGTGGGTCACGATCAAGAGCGACACGCCGTCCCTGGCGTTGAGCTCCCGGAAGAAGTCGATGACCTCCTTGCCGGTCTCGGAGTCGAGGTTGCCGGTCGGCTCGTCGCACAGAAGCAGCGTCGGCGCGTTGAACAGCGCGCGGGCGATCGCGACCCGCTGCTTCTGGCCGCCCGACAGCTCGCCCGGCGACCGGCTGGCGAGGTCGGACAGCCCGACCCGGCGCAGCGCCTCGCGGCCGCGCGACTCGGCGCCCGCGGCGTTGCGCGCGAACGATGCCGGCAGGGTCACGTTGCCGAGCACGGTGAGGTGATCGAGCAGGTTGAACGCCTGGAACACGAAGCCGATCGACTGGTTGCGGATGCCGGCGCGCCGGGTGTCCGAGGAGCGCACGGTGTCGACGCCGAGGACCTCGACCTCGCCGGCATCGGGCTGATCGAGCCCGCCGATGAAGCGGTGTCCGGGCCGCACCCGTCCCGTAGCTCTTGGTGACGTCGCGCAGCCGCACGATCGGGGACGGCAGGGACTTATCGGACACGCGCGCGGACCCTACCACATCCACTTTGCCGGACGGCTCGGGCGGACGGCCTCGGGGATCGTGCACGTCGTTCACGCGTTACCGCCGGTTGCCCGAGACCTGGAGGACGATCGCGCCGCTCTCGGCGGTGACCGCGAGGTGGCCGTCGCGCCAGGCCATGAGGTGAGCGGCGATGCGCCGAGCGGCCGGGCCGGGCGAGCCATCGAGCCGCTGCTCGGTGATCGCGTGGAGCGCGGCCTGCCACGCGTCGACGGACATCGCCGGCGGTGCGAGGTCGATCGCGAAGATCGGCGGCACCCCCGCGCGGCCGGGCGCCGGCGCGACCAGCTGGGCCAGGAGCCCCTCGCCGACCGCGGCGAGCGCGATCTGGCTCCGCGGATCGAGCACGTACTCGATCGCCGGGCCGAACGGGATCGCGATCGAGAACCCGCGGTAGGGCCCGAACGCCCGCGCGCGCTCGAGCGTCTTGCGAAGCGGGATCCGTGCGAGCTGGCGCTCGAGGAACGCGGTGCTGGTGACGTCGAGCGCGATCGCGCCCGACCCGGACAGCGCGCCGGGATCGAAGTCGACCAGCAGCGCGCGCGCCGCGCGGATCCCGGTGTCGTCGAGCGCGCCCGGGGCACCCAGCGCCGACAGACACGGCGCCAGCCACGCCCGCGCCGCCGCGAGGTCGAGGTTCCACGCAACCGCGATCGCCGCGCGCGCCGCCGTGGCGTCCCAGCCGCTCGGCGGCCGCAGGAGCAGGCCGCGCAGTCGCTCGGCCGCCGCCGGATCCGGACCGAGGTCGAGCGCGATGCGCGCCGAGACGTGACGCTCGTCACCTTCGAGCGCGATCGAGGCCTTGCCCACCGGCTCGGCCAGCCGGGCGCAGGCGACGGCCTCGGGCAGGCGCGCCACCGCGCCGGCGACCGCGCCGTGCAGGTCGAGCAGGCCGACCAGGTTCGCGGCCGTGCCGGCGGCGCGCTGCGCCCACGCCCAGTCTCCCGTCCAGCGCGCCTCGTGGCGCCCGTGGCTCGCCGCGAACCAGCGGCCGTCGTCGGGCGCGCCGGGCATCGCGAGGTGCAGCCACAGCCAGTCACCGTCGATCGCCCAGCTCGCCGCCAGGCCCGCCGGCAGCGCCGCGGACACCACCTCGACGCCGTCGACGGTCGCCGCGCGCGTCGCCAGATGCGCCCGCTGGCGCGCCAGGAACGCCGCCGCCTGCGCGGGCGCCGCGAGGTGGACGACGATCGTGGGGCTCATCTCGTCGGAGAACACCGCCCAGCCGCCGGCCGGATCGACGCCGATCACGGCGAGCGGATCGGCGTGCAGCGCGTCGACCCCGAGCAGCGCGACCGACAGGTCGACCGCGTCGCGCAGGTCGTGGCCGGTGGCGACCGCCAGGAAGTCGATGGCCTCGCGTACCGCGCGCTGGGCGTCGCCCAGGTTCCGCGACGCGAGGACGTAGCGCGGCCGGTCGGGGACCCAGCGCGCCGCGGCGAACGGCAGCGCGGCCGGCGCGGTCGCCCCCGCCGAGGCCGCGGGCGAGCTCGCCCGACCTCCACAACCTGCGGCAACGACGGCGAGAATCGCGAGCCTCATGGCGCCACGGCGATCGACCCCGCAACCATGACATGCCCTGGTAATGTGCAAAGCGACGCGATGAGCTCGATCGGCGGCCCCGGCGGCGCAGGGCCCGGGGGATCCGGGGAATCCGGCGGCCCCGACGGCGTCGAGCCCGCGGCGCGCACCGCGCAGGGCGACCCCGCCGCCGCCCCGGCGCCTGTGGCGGCCCGCACGCTCGAGGCGCTGGCCGCCGAGCTCGCCGCCGGCCGGCTGGCGCCGCACGACGCCGCACGCGCGCTCGTCGAGCGCATCGCCGCGACCGGCGCGCTCGACGCCGCGCAGCGCACCGAGCTGCGGCAGCTCCTCACCGATCTCGTGACGAACGATCCATATCTGCGCGACCTGGTCGGCCGCTAGCCCGAGGTCGCGATACGATCGGAGGGTGAGCGACGCGTTCGAGGAGTTCGGCCCGTACGCCGTGTACGAGCGCCTCGGGCAGGGCGGCATGGCGACCGTGCATCGCGCCGAGAAGCGCGACGCCGGGATCCGCCGGCCGATCGCGCTCAAGCGGCTCCTGCCGCATGTCGCGGCCGATCCGGCGCTGGTCAAGCTGTTCGTCGACGAGGCCCGGCTCGCCAGCCACCTGCGCCACGCCAACGTCGCCCAGACCTACGAGCTCGGCAAGGTCGGCGACACGTTCTTCATCGCGATGGAGTACGCGTCGGGTCCGACGCTGGCCCAGATCATACGGCAGTGCCTGGAGGCCGCCGGCGAGATCCCGCTGCCGATCACGGTGAACCTCCTGTCGCAGGTCTGCGAGGCGCTCGACTACGCACACAACCTGTGCGACGAGGCCGGCCGGCCGCTGCGCATCATCCATCGCGACGTGTCGCCCGCGAACATCATCGTCACCAGCAGCGGGATCGTGAAGCTGATCGACTTCGGCATCGCCAAGGCGACGATCTCCAGCGTCAAGACCCAGACCGGCTTCATCAAGGGCAAGTTCGGCTACATCGCCCCCGAGTACATCACCGGCAAGATCGACGCGCGGGTCGATCTGTTCGCGGTCGGCGTGGTCGCGCACGAGATGATGTCCGGCCGGCGGCTGTTCGAGGGCAAGGACGACTTCGAGACCCTGCACAACATCCGCGAGATGAACCTCCACCCGCCGTCGCACGACAACCCGCACGTCACGCCCGACCTCGACGACATCGTGATGACCGCGCTGCAGCGCGACCCGGCCACGCGCTGGCAGAGCGCCGGCGCGATGCAGGTCGCGCTGGCCCACGTCGCGCGCACGTTCGGCCTGGTGGTCGGCAGCCCGCAGGTGGCCGAATGGATCGACTGGGCGTTCAGCCAGCTGCCGCCCGACGCAGGCCCGGCGATCTCGGCCGACGACACCGACGGCTTCGATCGCGACCGCCGCCCCAGCAGCAGCCTGTCGATCGAGATCAGCCACGCCCCGGCCGACTCGCTCGAGCTGACGCCGCAGCGCGAGCTGACGCCGCTGCCCGAGCCCACGCCGCCCGATCCGCCGGCCCGGCTGTCGTCGGACTCCGACGCGACGCGGCCGGTCGAGCGCGTCGCGCTGACCACGCGGGACATCGAGCTGCTCACGCCGTCGCCGGAGCTCGCGCCGCCGCCGCCGGCGGTGCGCCGATCGCGATCGTCCCAGCCGCCGCCGGTGCCACCCACGCCGCGGCCCTCGCTCGGGCACGAGACCGTCCCGCCGCCGGTGCCGCCGCCGATCCCGCCACCGCGGCCTCGCACCGCCGCCGCGCCGCCACCACCGCCGATGCCGCGCGCGTCGCGCACCATGGACGCCGCGCTCCCGCCGCCCGTGCCACCGTCCGGAGAGCGCAACCTGGTCGCGTCGTCCCGCGAGCTCGATATCCTCGCCCCACCGCCCGCGGCCGCGCGCCCCACGTCCGCGCACGCTGCGGCAGCCGCGTCGGCCGCGTCGGCCACGTCGTCGGGGAACGAGACCACGCCGGTGCCGCGCCGGCGGAGCCTCGTGTGGCTGATCCTCCTGATGATCGCGCTCGGCGCGGGTGCGATGACCGCCGCCTACTTCTGGCCCGATCTGTAGGCGCGCGGATCCGCCGGGCCGCTCAATAGCCGATCAATAGATCGTGTCGCCCACGAAGATCGTGCCGCGGGTCGACCCCTCGGGGCCGACGAACTGCACGACCCGGCGGTCGCGGGCCGCGATCTCGACCATCTGGAACGGGCGCGTCATCGGCTGGCCGTGCGCATCGTGAAACGAGCCGAGCACCATGATCTGGCCGGGGCGATCGGCGGCGTTGACGAGGTAGGCCTGGACCACGATCTTGCCGCGATCGTCGAAGCTGTGCAGATCGGTGATCTGCGCGCGCGGCGGCTCGTCGGGGATCACCGCGCCGTAGATCTTGATCCGCGCGCCGGCCGCCGCCGGCCGGGCCACGCGCTCGCGGTCGACCAGCGCGAACGTCCGGACCTCGTGCGGCGGGATCCACAGCGACTGCGATCGCAGATCCCCCACCCTGGCGCCCGCGGCGTCGGCAAGCTCGCCGCCGAGCGTGACATACGCACCCTCGGCCGCGGCGTTCTCGGCGTCGACCAGCACGAAGCTCGCGGTGCTGGCGAACTTGCCATCGCCCACCGTGTCGGTGCGCAGCCGGGCGTCGCTCGAGATCCGGATCTGATCGAGATCGAGGTTGCGCGCCGGCTTGCTATGCCCGCAGCCCGGCGCCGTCAGCCCGACGGCGACCGCACATGCGGCGGCCAGGACGATCGAGGGGTGGTGACCCGGCATGTGTCATCAGGTATCCCACGACAGTTCCCTCGGGCCAAGCCGTGCGCCCGTTCCCGATCGCAGAGCCACCACGCGGCGGCCACACAGGATTCGCTCGCAGGCGCGCGTGCCGCCCACCGCGGCGTCTCGGGTCGTACCCGTCGAGATGACCTCAGGCCGCCTCGCCCTTGGTGGACCCGGTCGCGCGGGCTCCCGGTGACACGCGGCCGACGGGATCGTGCATTCGCAGTACTTCAAGCACCTTGGGTGACAGCTCGACGGTGGTGTCGGGGGCATCGCCGCCCCCGGCCTTCGACCGCAGCCGCAGCACCTGGGCCAGCGCCGTGGCGAGCGTGGTGACGCGCTCCTCGGCCGAGGCGCGCTTGTCGACGATGATCCGGTGCTCTCCCTTCACCCGGCACAGCCCGCCGTGCACCACCGTGGTCTGGAGCGGCTCGTAGCTGACGCGAACGTGGAGCTGCTCGGCAGCGGCTTCGAGGAGCTCGAGCACAACTTCAGGCTTCATGGCCAACCCACACTACCAAGATCGATCGCGAGCGCAACTTCTGTGTCCGCAAACCGGACGCAAAGCTCGTCGAGCCGGGATCGGCATTTTCCCGAGATCGGCCCGGGCGCGCCGGGATCGCCACCGGGATCGCCAGGTCGTCAGGTGATCGGGAGGATGACCCGGAACGCCGCCCCGCCGAGATCGGACCTCGCGACCGAGATCTCGCCGTGGTGCTGGTCGACGATGTTGCGCACGATCGGCAGGCCGAGGCCGGTGCCCTTGCCGTCGGACTTGGTGGTGAAGAACGGCTCGAAGATCCGATCGCGGTCCTCGTCGGGAATCCCGGGGCCGGAGTCGGCGACCTCGAGCAGCACGGTCGACGGGCTGTCGGCCTGGGCGCGCACCACGACGCGGCCGCCGTTCTCGACCGCGTGGACCGCGTTGGTGATCAGGTTGATCAGGACCTGCTCGAGCTGACCGCCGACCGCCCGGACCACCGGCAGCCCGGGATCGACCTCGACCCCCAGGCTGACCCCGCCGCGCTCGACCAGGTGCTCGCAGATCGACACCGACTGGCGGACCACGCCGGCGAGGTCGATCGGCTCGAGATCGCGCCCCGACGGCCGGGCGTACTGGACGAGGTCGCGCGAGAACCGCAGGATGCGCTGGGCGCTGGCGCCGATCCGGCGCAGCTTCTCGACATCGGCCGTCTCGGCACCCTGGGCCTCGAGCTTGCGGACCAGGTACTCGGCGTACACCGTGATCGAGGTCAGCGGGTTGTTGAGCTCGTGGACCACGCCGGCGGCGAGCTGGCCGAGGGTGGCGAGCCGCTCGGCGCGCACCACCTGCTGCTGGAGCGCCTCGATCTGCGACATGTCCTGACCGATCGCGACGACGGCCTCGATCGGCCCCGTGCGGCCGCCGACCCGGCCGACCGGGGCGACGCTCCACACCGTGCGCACCGTGCCGTGGCGGCGGGTCGGCAGCGCCACCGTCACCGCGGCATGGTGCTGGCCGACCATCGCCGCGGCGAATGCGCTGGTCAGGTACTGGCGCTGGTCGGCGGTGAGGAAGTCGCGGACATCGCGGCCGAGCAGGTTGGTGCGCGACAGCCCGACGAGCTCGAGCAGCGCGCGGTTGCACGCCGTGATCCGCCAGCCGCGATCGATGCCGAGGATCAGCGCGTTGGCGTTCTCGAGCAGCCGGGCCTGGTAGTCGCGCAGGCCGAGTGCGTCGTCGGCGAGCCGCAGCGTGCGCAGCCCGAGCGCGAGGTGCGCCCCGAACGCGCGGGCGCCGGGCTCGAGCGGGATCGCGATCCCGGTGGCGATCCCGGTGAACGGCGAGTCCCAGCGAGCGCGCACGATCAGCCGGGCGCTCGCCGCGACCGCGGCCTTGAGCCGGGCGCGCGACAGCTCGACCTCGGTGATCGTGATCGACTCGGCGAGCGCGGCGTGGCGGATCGGGGCGCCGCGCGCGTAGCCGCGCGCCGGCTCGCCGCTGCGGACGTCGAGCACGCGCACGCACAGCGCGCGGCCGGGCAGCAGGCGGGTGAGGATGTCGATCGCGCGCTCGACCAGCGCCGGCTCCGACGTCGTGGTGCCCAGCTCGATCGCGAGATCGCGCAGCGCGGCGAGCTCGGCCTCGGGGCTGGGCGGCGCGAGCGTCATGCCTTGTCCTCACGCTCCGGCCCGAACGCCGGAGCGCTCGGCTCCATGGCACGGGGCCGCTCCGGCCCGAACGCCGGAGCGCTCGGCTCCATGGCACGGGGACGCTCCGACCCGAACGCCGGAGCGCTCGGCTCCATGGCACGGGGCCGCTCCGGCCCGAACGCCGGAGCGCTCGGCTCCATGGCACGGGGACGCTCCGACCCGAACGCCGGACCATTCGGCTCCATGACACGGGGGCGCTCCGACCCGAACGCCGGACCGTTCGGCTCCATGACACGGGGGCGCTCCGATCCGAAGGCCGGACCGTTCGGCTCCATGGCACGGGGGCGCTCCTCGAGCTCGCGCAGGTCGGCGATGCTCGGCGTCAGCGCCGGCACCGCGCTCGCGGGGGGCGCGACGGCGCGGAACTCGCCGGTGACCTCCTCGGTCGAGGTCACCGAGATCGCGGGATCGCTCTCGGGCGCCGCGCGCTCGAGGTCGAGCATCCGCGCGGTGCCGACGTAATCGGTGGTCTCGTACTTGGTGATCTTGCCGATCTTCTTGACGATGCCCGCCATGCGCTCGGCCTCGGACACGATCACGGCGACCGCGCGCAGGTACGGCGCCTCGGACGGGCTCTGGCGCTCGATCAGGCCGGCGTAGCCCATGATCGACGTCAGCGGCTGGTTGAGCTCGTGCGCCGCGGCGCCCGCGAGCTCGGCGACCAGCGCCTGCTTCTCCGAGAGCTGCAGCTTCTGCTGCGCGTCGAGCAGCCGCTGCTCCATGCGGATCCGCTCGCGCAGGTCGGTCAGGATGCCGACGGTGGCGACCTCGCGATCGCGCTCGTACAGGGTCGACGCGGTCATGCTGACCGGCACGACCTCGCCGCTGGCGATCCGGACCTCGCGGCGGGTCTGCTCGAGCCGGCCGACCCCGCCGTACGACGTCGAGCGCAGCATGCGCATGATCTGCTTGGCGCCGCCCGGCTCGTAGAGCTCCCACACCGGCAGCTTGCCGATCACGTCGCGCGCGCGGTAGCCGAACAGCCGCTCGGCGCCCTGGTTGAACAGGATGACCTGGCCGCGCAGGTCGGCGGCGATGATCGCGTCGAACGCGGAGTCGATCAGCCGCTCGAGGAACTCCTTGGTCGAGCGCAGCTCGTGCTCGAGGCCGCGCTCGGCGGTGACATCGCGCAGCGCGAGGATCACCGCGCCGGTGCCGGCGAGCACCGTCGAGGTCGACACCGAGACCCAGACCCGGGCGCCGCCGGGGGTCGACAGCTGGAGGTCGAACGCGTCGACGTTGACGCCGGCGAGCACGCGCGACACGGTGCCGGCGAGCTGCTCGCGGCGATCGACGCCGACCACGTCGACCAGCTCGGTGCCGAGCAGGCCGTCGCGCGCGAACCCGGTCAGCCGCTCGGCCGCGCGGTTGACGAACAGGATCCGGCCGGCGTCGTCGAGCACGACCACGCCGTCGGCGCCGGCCTCGAAGTGCTCCTTGAGCGAGTCGATGCCGCGCAGCCGGCGCTCGGCCTCGTACCGCGCGCGCGAGATCCGGTGGGTCTGATCGCGCAGGCTCTCGAGCACCGCGCCGTGGCGCAGGTGGGCGGCGGTGATGCTCGCGATCAGCTTGCCGAGCTCGACGCCCTTGGCGCCGACGTGCAGCACGCCCGGCGTGCGCTTGCGCAGCAGGATCGCGCCTAGCGCGCGGCCGCGCCACTGCACGGGGAACACCGCGATGCTGCGGACCCGCCGGGTCGACAGCAGCTCGGCGATCGGCGCGGTGAGCGCGTGCGACAGCACGTCATCGATCAGGACCGGCGACAGCGTGCGGATCGCCTCGGCGACCTCGGGGTACTCGGCGATCGCGAGCGTGAAGCGCTGCAGCGGCTCGGCGTCGCTGGCGGCGACCACGAACGCGTGGTCCGAGCCCTCGATGTGCGCGACCAGCGCGGCGCGGTCGAAGCCGAGCACGTTCGCGGTGATCGTCAGCACGTGGATCAGCGCCTCGGCGTCGTCGCCATCGGCGGTCAGCACCTCGTTGATCCGCGCCAGCGTCTGGGCGGCGACCGCGTCCTTCTTGCCGAGCTTGCACAGGTTGCGGCAGCGCGCCGCGAGCACCAGCGGCGGCACCGGCTGGCGGGCGACGTCGGTCGCGCCGGCGGCGAGCGCCTCGGCCACCGCGGTCGGCGGGATGCTCGGGACCACGGCGAGGATCGGGATCTCGGCGAGCGCCGGGAAGTCGCGCGCCTCGTTGACCAGCTGCGCGGCCTCGTTGCCGATCATGATCAGCAGCGCCGGCAGGCCATCGGCCATCGGCAGGTAGCTCTCCGCGCTCGCCGTCACTCCGCATCCCGCGAGCTGCGCCACCAGCTGCGCTCGCTCCGGCTCGCTGCCGCCGAGCACGACGATCGATGCAGAGTCCACGGCGCAATCACCGTACCACGCTGCCGCGGCGCACAGAAAAACCTCCGCTGCGCGCCCGGGCACAGCGATCGAGCGCATCGCGGGCTGCTCCGACCGTCGGCAAACGATGCCTCGGCCCGCCGAGCGCCGGCATCGGGTGGCGCTCAGCGCGACGCTTCGAACGCCGCCAGCGCCGCCGCGAGCACGCGCTTGACCGGGACGCCATGGCGCTGTGCCGCCGCCGCGCACGCCTCGAACTCGGGCGCCGCATTCCATACAGCATCGCCATCCGCCGCCACCTTGACCGGGATCGGGCCGTACGGCGTCACGACCTCGCGCATCGAGCGGGCCAGCATGGTGCGCTCGCGCGCCGAGAACCGCACGCCGATCGTGGTGGTCTCGCGCAGGATCGCCGCGGCGACCGCGGCGCGGGCCTCGTCGGTCGCGAGCGCGGACACCATCAGCGCCGGCCGGCCCTTCTTCATCGTGATCGGCATCCACCACACGTCGAGCGCCCCCGCGGCGAACACCGCCTCGCTCGCCGGCCCGCACAGCTCGGGGCTCATGTCGTCGATGTTGGCATCGATCTGCCAGACTCGCTCGGCGCGCTCGCCGGCCGCTGCCGTGTCGATCCCGACCACGCGCAGCGCGTTGGGCCGATCGGCGAGCACCGCGTCCCCGGCGCCCCAGCCGATCGCGATCGGCCGGCCGCTCGGCGCCGCGGTCCAGCGCGTGACCGTCGCGGCCAGGATCGCCGCCCCGGTCGGCGTGCACAGCTCGCGCGGCAGACCGCCATCGGACATCACGCCGCCCGCCTCGCGCAGGATCTCGAGCGCCGCCGGCGCCGGCACCGGGAGCACGCCGTGCGCGCAGGTCAGCGTGCCGTGCCCCATCGCGATGCCGCTGCAGGTCACCGCGGAGGGCCCGAGCCAGTCGAGCGCGGCTGCGGTTCCCACCACGTCGACCACCGAGTCGATCGCGCCGACCTCGTGGAACGCCACGTCGTCGACCGTCATGCCGTGCAGGCGGGCCTCGGCGCGCGCGATGCGATCGAAGATGTCGAGCGCGCGGGCGCGCGTGCCGGGCGTGAGCGCCGCGTCCGCGATGCGGGCGCGGATCGCGGCGTAGTGGTGATGCGCGCGGTCGCCAGGACCGTGCACGTGATCGCCGTGCGCGTGCACGTGATCGCCGTGCGCGTGCACGTGACCGCCGGGGGCGTGCGCGGCGCCGTGATGATCCCGCTGCGCACCGGCCAGCTCGCCGCGCGTGTCGACCTTGACGTCGACCGCCGCGATGCCGTGGGTGACCACGCGCGAGATCGAGAGCCGGTCGCGGCCCGCGCCGATCGCGTCGAGCGCGTCGCCGATCGCCTCGATCGGCACGCCGAGATCGATCAGCGCGCCGAGCATCATGTCGCCGGCGGCGCCGCTCGCACCGTCGATGTGGAGGTGCAGGCCGCGGATCCGGTCGGCCGTCATCTCGCCACCGCCAGCCGGGCCATCCGCACCGCGGCCACCGCGGCGCCCACGCCGTTGTCGATGTTGACCACGGTGATGCCGACCGCACACGACGCCAGCATGGCGCCGAGCGCGACCAGGCCGTCGATCGACACGCCGTACCCGATGCTGGTCGGCACCGCGACCAGCGGCCGATCGATCAACCCGCCGAGCACCGACGGCAGCGCCGCCTCCATGCCGGCGACCGCGATCACGATCGCAGCGCCGCGGATCGCGTCGAGCCGCGCGAGCAGCCGGTGGATCCCGGCGACGCCGACATCGCTGACCCGCACGACCGGCGCGCCGAGGAACTCGGCGACCAGCGCGGCCTCCTCGGCGACCGGCAGATCGCTGGTGCCCGCGCACACCACGGCGATCGGCGCCGCCGGCGGTCGCTGGCCGCGGCTGCCGAGCACCGCGACGCGGGCGAGCTCGTGGATCGCGACCTCGGGGACCAGCGCGCGCAGCGCCTCGGCCCGCGCGCCGTCGATCCGCGTCGCGATCGCGCCGCCCGAGCGCCGGGCGAGCTCGCGCAGCGCCGCCGCGATCTGCTCGGTCGTCTTGCCGCCGCCGAACACGATCTCGGGGACGCCGGTGCGCAGCTCGCGGTGATGATCGATCAGCGTGCTGCCGACGGCGTGCGCGACCTCGGCGTACGGCAGCTCGCCCAGGCGCGCCGCCGCGTCCGCCGGCGACAGCGCCCCGCTGCGCACCTGTTCGAGCACGTCGAGCAACTGCTGCCGATCCACGGACGGTTCGTACCATGCTAAGCGAGCGTGTGGCGTTCACACCTGGAATCACCTCGACCGCGACCGAAGGCCGGCTCTACGTGATCTCCGGCCAGTCGCTCTGCGTCGCGTATGCCTCCGGCGGCGGGGAGCCGCAGGTGCCGGTCGGCCCGGTGCCGCGCTCGGCGCTGTTCCTCGGCGAGCTCGACGGCGCGGCGTGCTTCGCGCGGCTGCTCGTCGACGGCGAACCGCCGCCCGAGGGCACCGATCCGATCGCGCTGCGCCAGCTGTTCGGCGCGCTGCCCGACGACGACTTCGCCATCGCCGGCCGCGCGCTCGGCCTGACCGCGTGGGATCGCGACCACCGCTACTGCGGCCGGTGCGGCGCCGGCACCGAGCGCTCGCAGACCGACCGGGTGCGGACCTGCACGCGGTGCGGCCACGCCGCGTATCCCCGGCTGTCACCGGCGATCATCGCGCTGGTCGAGCGCGACGGTCGCGCCCTGCTCGGAGATCCACGAGGAGGCCGGCGTCACCGTCAGCGACATCCTCTACTTCGGCAGCCAGCCCTGGCCGTTCACCGGCTCCTTGATGATCGGGTTCACCGCGCGCTGGGCGAGCGGCGAGATCGTCGCCGATCCGAGCGAGATCGCCGACGCCGACTGGTTCGCGCCCGACGAGCTGCCCCGCATCCCGCCCCGGCTCAGCATCGCGCGCGAGCTGATCGACGACTTCGTGCGCCGCCACGGCGCCACCTCGCGCGGCGCTACTTGAGGTGCGCCTCGAGGAAGCGCGCGGCGCGCGAGTAGAACTCGATCTGGTTCTCCTTGTGCGACAGCGAGTGGCCCTCGTTGGCCGCGACCATGTACTCGACCGGCACCTTGCGCGCCCGCACCGCCTTGACGATCAGGTCGGACTCCGTGCGCGGCACGCGCGGGTCGTTGGCGCCGGCGTACACGAACAGCGGATCGACGATCTTGTCGGCGTCGCGCAGCGGCGAGATCGAATCGAGGAACGCCGCGTCCTTCTCCGGATCGCCGAACTCGAGCAGGAAGACCTCGCGGATGAAGCCGCTCGTCGTCGCCATGAACGTCTTGAGGTTCGCGACGCCGAACAGATCGACGCCGGCGCGCCAGATGTCCGGCATCCGGGTCAGCGCGACCAGCACCGTGTAGCCGCCGTAGCTGCCGCCGAACACCACCACGCGGTCCTTGTCGGCCCACGGCTGCGACGCCGCCCATCGCCCCGTCGTCTCGATGTCCTTGAACGCGTCGAGCCGCTGCGGCCCGTTGTCGGCGGCCTCGTAGGCGCGGCCGAAGCCGCTCGAGCCGCGGACGTTGGGCTCGACCCACGCGTAGCCCTGGCCGAGGAAGAATCGCGACAGCGCCGACCACCGGATCGCCGAGCTGCCCGACGGGCCGCCGTGATAGCTGACGATCACCGGCAGCTTCTTGTCCTTCGGCCCGGGCGGCAGGAACACGTTGACCGGGATCTTCTTGTGGTCGAACGCCTCGACCTCGGCGATCGAGGCCTCGATCACCGGCATCGCGGCGAGCTTCGGCCGGGTCTCCTTGCGCAGCGCGGTGACCTTACCGGTGGCGACGTCGACGGCGTGGATGTCGCTGGGCGCGCTCGGCGTCGACCACGTCATGGTGAACCGCTTGCCGTCCTCGGAGAACTGGCCGACGCCGCCGCTGCCGAGCGGCAGCGTCACGGTCGCCTTCGGCTTGAGCGTGGTCGCGTCGAGGATGCGGATCTCCGAGTGGTTGCCCGCGTTGACCGTCGCCGCGATCGAGCTGCCCGCCTTGGCGACGTCGAAGCCCGCGATGTCGGCCGTCGCCGGCCTGGTCTCGACGTAGCGCGCCATCTCCTTGCCGGTCGCGGC
Organism: Deltaproteobacteria bacterium; assembly: GCA_005887925.1. Lineage (GTDB taxonomy): Bacteria > Myxococcota_A > Polyangia > Haliangiales > Haliangiaceae > JABFXX01. The sequence goes on from VBLP01000022.1 coordinate 17,923, forward strand.
GTCGATCGAGAGCAGCAGCGCCTGCTCGCCGCCGCCGTCGGTCGCGACCAGCACGCGCTTGCCATCGGCCGAGAACGACGCGCCGTGGATCGTCACCTTGGAGCCATCGGTCGGCCACAGCGGCTTGGCCGCGCCGCTCGCGAGATCGATCGTCACCAGGTAGTTCTCGGCGCGCGATGGAACGCGCTGGTACAGGCCGCGCTTGCCGTCGCGGCTGACGTCGGCGAGCGTCCCCGGCTTGTCGTCGTGATAGATCTGCTTCTCCTCGCCCGCCGCCGTCGCCGACGTCATGTACACGCCGGTGCCGACATCCGAGATCGCCCGCGCGCTGTAGAAGATCGTGTCGGGCTTGCCATCCGCGATCAGCGCGGCGTTGCGCTGCTTCTTCGCCCCCGGCGTGAGCTCGACCATCCCCTGGCCGTCGAGGTTGATCCGGAAGTACGACCACTTCTCGTCGGCGCCATGGTCCGACAGGAACACCAGCGCCTTGCCATCGGGCGTCGTCACCGCGCCGGTCACCCGCTCCTTCAGCGTCACCAGCCGCGTCGCCGGCGCGTCCGGCGCCGCCGCGTCCGCGATGTACAGCTGCGGCAGCCCATCGCGATCCGACGTGAACACGATCCGCTTGCCGTCGCGCGTGAACTGCGCCCCGCCATTGACGAACGCCTCGATCGTCGCCGCCGCGGCCTTGGCGAGCTCCGCGTCGCGCGCTGCGTCCGCCCCCGACGGCTTGTCCGGCTCGGCCGAGACCGCCTCCTGCGCCGGTGGCGGCGCCTTGGCCGGCGGCTGCGCCGGCGCCTGCGCCGCCGGTGGTGCTTCGGAGGTCGCCGGCGGTGACTTGGCTTGCTTGCCACACGCGGCCACGAGGACAGCTCCCAGGACGGCGATGATCGTTGTGCTCCGCATGGCCGGCACGATAGACGCGCACCCGCGCCGGGTCCATACCGCAGGTACCATCGACCGGGTGCGACCGCCCCGCGACACGGGCTCGACGGACCTCACGTCGCATCTGCAGCTACAACACCGGTCGGTCGGAAGGGATCGCGCGAACACACCCGTTGCGGGCCCATGATGCTGGAACGGCGTGGGCGCTCGAGCGCGAAGCGGCGGACGGGGTCGGGATGCAAGCCCGGCGGTTCGAGGCGTCGAGCGCGGCCCGCGGGCCGCCAGAGCGCGAAACTCTCCTTTAGCAGCGCGAGACCAACCCACCACCACACGTCCGGGGCTATGGCCCCTCGAGGCAGCGCACACGGCGAGCCTGCTTGGTTGCTCCGCCGTCGCCGACACGGGCCTCACCGTCGGCTCGGGACGTCGCGAGCAGAGATCGGTCCACAGCGCTTCCAGCCCTCTGCCAGCATCCACGTCTTGGGCCTGAAAACGATGAGCGGATCGTAGGTCTCCCGGATCGGCCACATCCAAGGCCTGTCCTCCCAGGGCCTGTCCTCGAGCTCCTTCCAGTCAGGAAACATGATCGCCGACGAGAACGGGTCCACCAACCATGTCCTCGCAATCCCCTGCTGATCTTCACCGTGCTTCCGGAAATTCGAGAGCACGTACCGGATTGCGTGGTGCGCCTGCGTCGGCGTGGTGATCACTTCCACGTGGTACCGATCCGCGAACACCTTGCCGCGCCGGCGCCGCACGCCGTCTCCGAGCGCTGTGTTGATGTTCCGCGCCGCCGAGATCTGGAAGCCCTGCATCCCGCGGGCAAGAGCCGTCTTGTCGTCGGCTTCGACCAGCATGTGGACGTGATCGCCCTGCAGGCTGATGTGAACGATCCGGAACCATTCGCGCAGCGCCGCGGTGATCGTCGCCTCGCGCAGCGCTTTGTACATCTTGCGCTTCCTCAGGCTACCCACCCCCGGTGCGACGCGCATCACCACATGCAGCGGGTGGTACGGCTTGAAGTCGGGCCGCGCCCCATGCCGTTCCCCGGCACGCTTCCCCTTCGGCTTTCGCCCGGTGCCTCTGCGCCTGCCACCGCACCGGAACAGCTCCTGCTGGACATGCCGCCGCTTGTCCTGGCGTTTCGACGTCACCGACCTCATGAACTTATTCTTAGCATTCGAATGCAGATCGTCAATTGATTGGGCACTACTAATTGCTATTCACAATCACTATTTGCTGACCCGCCTGGATCTCAGAAAAAGTAATCATAATAGTACAATTGTGACGGATCACAGATAGCTGGTCTCGCCGCGAGCACCAACGAGCGCTCCGCGATCGGTGCCGCTGGTCGGTGCACGTAGTGCGGATCGGTAATCGAGCGACGAGGCGACAGTCGGTTCAGATCGTTGGCCGACGGATCGAAGTCGCGCTCGCCAACCAACCCTCGATAGAGATTCCGTGCAGAGCATGCGGACGGCCTGATGGAGAACGGGTCGGACTGATGACTCGCGCGATGGCAGCCAGGTCGATCCGGACGCGACTCACAGTCCTCCTTCCGTTCCCCACAGGCCTTGCCCTCGAACCTGCTCTCTACAGGAGGATTTGATTTCTTTGGATCTGATTCAGAGAAGATGGACTAGCCGGCTTTGGTCATGATCATGATTGTTCGCCAGATGGATCAGTCCTATCCAGCATCCACAGCTACCTGTCATCATGCTCAATTGACTCCTTCCATCGCATGAGCGATATGGGAGCGTTCCATTCGGAACGAGGCGGCGCCGCAGTAGGCGCATGGCATGATCGAAAAGCGGCTCGCCGATGTTCGAGCACCGATGAGCCCAGGATCCGACGATGAAACCGAGTCATCGCAGCACCCAGGTCAGGGTATCCAACCCGCCGAGGGCCGGCCGGCGGCCGAGGTCGTGATGCCCGTGCTGCGCGCCGGCGGCACGTTCGGCGGCAAGGGTGCAAGGCCTCGGGCGGCCTGCACGGCGTCGGCGTGTCGAGACCATGGCGTATCGCTCGCCCGCGGCTCTTTCTCCGGAATCCGGAAAAAAATCCCTGAAAGGAGCAGTGGCGCGAGCCCCGGACTGTGAGCAGACGGCCCGAGGCAGCCTTGCCGGTTTTCACCGGCTGGTCACAGGCCATCGTGCGGTCTCCCGAGGTTCCTTCGCTTGTGTGCGCCGGACCAACGACGCGGCACCTGTAACTCGGACACACAGCGTGATGCCCGCGATGCGTTGGCCGACTCCGATGCTCACCGCGTGCGGCGAACCCGCGTATGGCAGTCGTCGGCCAGCCGTCCGGAGCGCGATCGGGTCCGTCGTTTCGCCGCGGCCGCGCGCCCTCTCGATGTCGCGACGGAGTGCGTGCTCTCAGAACGGCGCAGGTCGCTCGAGGGCGAGGCGGCGGCCGGTGTAGGGATGGAGGAATGCCAGGGCCTCGGCGTGGAGCGCAAGGCGGGCCGCGGCGCGGCCGTAGAGGCGATCGCCGACGATCGGCGCGCCGAGGCCGAGCGGATGCGCGGCGTGGACGCGGAGCTGGTGGCTGCGGCCGGTGCGGGGGAACAGGTGGACGCGAGTGCGGCCGGCGGTGCGATCGATGACGCGCCATTCCGTGATCGCGGGCTTGCCGTGCTCGGGGTCGACGATCTGGCGCGGCCGATCGTCGAGGTCGACGCGGAGGGCGAGCTCGATGGTGCCGCGATCGCCGGTGACGGTGCCGTCGAGCCAGGCGACGTAGCGCTTGTCGACCTCGCGGCGAGCGAACGCGCCCTGTAGCTGTGCATGGCTGTCCGGATCCTTGGCGATGATGAGCAGACCGGAGGCATCGAGGTCGAGGCGATGGACGGGGAGCACGCCGGGGTGATGCGCGCGCAGGCGCGTGAGGACGGAGTCGCACAGCCCGGCGTCGCGACCGGGCACGGACAGCAGGCCGCACGGCTTGTCGACGACGACGAGCCAGCGATCCTCGAACACGACGCGAGGCTCGTCGGCGGTCGAGCATGAACGGCAGGAGTGGGCCGCACTTGCCGCGGCACGAGGGATAGAGCTGGCCGGCGCGGCGACCGCCGCTGGCTGGCGGCGCGCCCCACCACAGCTCGGCGAGCGCGAGCGGCCGCAGGCCGAGGCGGGAGGCGTGGCCGATCAGCTTGGGGCCGGCGCAGTCACCGGCGCCCGACGGCGGCTCGCCCGGCGCGAACAGCTCGCGCAGCGGCCGGCGCTCGCCGCGGGCGTTGCAGATCACGTAGGTGTCGTGCAGCCGTCGCATCAGCGTGCGCGATTGTGCCGCGCGCTCGTGCTCGAGCCGCTCGCGCTCGCCGTCGATCGCCGCGAGCCTCGCGCCCCACGCGGCCCGTTCCTCGGCGTGCGCGGCGAGCAACCGGCGCCGCTCGGCGGCATCGCCCCGGCTGGCCTGATCGAGCGCGTGAAGCGCGGCGGCGAGGTCTCCGCCGTCGACGGGACCGGATGCGTGAAGCGAGGCGGGATGACCGGCGTGCAGTCCTGTCCCGCCGCGAATCGCTCGGCGCTCGGCGTGGCGGGCGGCGCGGTGATCGCGGTGGCGGGTGCGCAGCTCCGCCAGCTCGGCAGCCTGGCGCGCCAGCATCGCGGCGTGCTCGGCGCGGAGGGCGGCGTGGTCGGGCGAGTCGGTGAGCGCGCGCAGCGCGCGGTCGAGCTCGCCGAGGTGGCGCTCGGCGGCGGGCCAGAACGCGTCGCGCGCGGCGGTGCCGAACAGCGGCGGGACGAAGCCGGGGACGTGCCAGGCGCCGCCGAGCATGCCCGAGAAGCCGCGGAGGTAGCCGATGCGGCCGTCGGGCGCGGCGACGACGAGCACGCCGAACATCTTGCCGCCGCCCGGCGCGTGGAGGCCGTGGAAGCCGTGCGACGAAGCGAGGCCGTCGAGGCGGCGGAGGTCGGCGAGGAGCTCGTCGGCGGCCCGGCGCGCGAGGGGATGCGGCTCGCCGGGGTCGAACGGGCTGGGGAAGATCGCCGGCGCGGCATCGAGCGGCGGGGCGAAGCAGGTGACGGCGCCCACCGCTATTTCCGGCGCTTGATGATGCGCACGGTCTCGATCGCGCGGTCGCTGGCCTCGACGACCTCGATGACGACGTGCGGCAGGGTGAGCGACTCGCCGGCGGGGGGGATGTGGCGGAGCTTCTCGATCAGCAGGCCGGCGATGGTCTCGTAGTCCTCGCTCTCGGGGAGGTCGATCTCGAGCGCGGCGTTGACCCGCGCGACGCTGGTGCGGGCCTCGACGCGCCAGACGCCGGGGCGCTCGGCGCGGATCGCGGAGGGCTCGACGTCGTACTCGTCGTCGATGTCGCCGACGATGATCTCGAGCAGGTCCTCGATCGTGCAGATCCCGACGGCGCCGCCGTACTCGTCGACGACGATCGCGAGGTGCTGCTGCTCGGTCTGGAGCTGGACCAGGAGGTCAGAGGCCTTCATGGTCTGCGGCACGTAGAGCGGCGGATGGGCGAAGCTGGCGATGGTCTTGCCCTCGGCGCGGCCGCGCGTGGCGGCCTGCAGGAGGTCGAACACGTGGACGATGCCGGTGATGTCGTCGACCCGCGAGCGGTAGATCGGCATGCGCGAGTGCTGCTTGTCGGCGACCTCGAGCGCGGCCTCGGCGACGGCGGCGTCCTCGGGCAGCGCGGTGACCTCGGACAGCGGGACCATGAGATCGCCGACCTTGTACTCGGACAGCTCGAACACCTTGGCGATCATGGCGCGCTCGTCGGCGGTGATCTCGGGCTTGTCGGTCTCGGGCTCGCTCTCGATCAGCATGGCGAGCTCGTCGCGGGTGACGAAGGCGTTGTTGCGATCGCCGCCGGTGATGCGGGTGAGCAGGCCGGCGTAGCCGCTGACGACGGCGACGATCGGCCGGAGCACGAGCGAGATCACGCGCAGCGGCCGGGCGAGCGCGCCGACGAGGGTGTCGGCGTGGCTCTGAGCGAGCGCGCGCGGCGCGAGGTGGCCGAGCACGAGCAGCGGCGGCACGACGATCAGCGGCGACCACAGCGGGCTGGCGTCGGCGGCGGCGAGCTCGACGGCAACGAGCAGCACGGCGAGCAGCGTGGCGAGGGTGGCGCCGACGAGGGTGGTGGCGAGCGTGATCTGCGGCGCGTTGAGCAGGCGCTCGGCGCGCGCGGCGCGGTGATCGCCGCCGGCGGCCTGCGCGCGCACGCGGCTGCGGTCGCACGCCGACAGCGCCGCCTCGGCGCCGACGAAGAACGCGACGGCGACGACGCACAACGCGAGCACGAGGCCCAGGGTCGATGGTGCGGTCATGACCGGCCTCGCTCGTCGCCGTCGCGGCCGCGCTGGAGGTCGGCGATGTCGGTCGCGGGCGGGGTGACCTCGTCGACGACGTGCACCGGCCGCGGCGGCGGATCGAGCACGCCGAGCGCGGCGCCGGGCGACTGATCGGGCTGGATGACCGGACCGCTGCGGTCGTCGCGGTCGGCGGCGCCGGGGACCGCGGGGGCGGCGTCGGAGGCTGCCGCGCCGGCGGCCGGGACCGGGCCGGTGGCGACCTCGGAGCGGAAGTCGGGCTGCGGCCGCGCGCGCCGCGGCGGGATCGTGCTCTGCAGCTCGGCGCGCTCGTCGC
>VBLP01000713.1 GCA_005887925.1 Deltaproteobacteria bacterium
CGAACTTGAAGTACTTCTGCGCCGGGTCACCGTAGCCGGTGGTCGCCGCGATGTCGTTGATCTTGATGACGTAGCCCGAGCCCTTGTTGGTGAAGAAGATCACCTTCTCCTTGGTCGAGCCCGGCAGCACGTGGGTCACCTCGTCGCCCTCGCGGACCCGGGTCTGGTTGGGATCCTTGAGCTCGCGCACGCGCTTGATCCAGCCGTCGCGGGTGACCACGATGTGGGCGTCCTCGTCGACGATGAACGCGTCGGCGTCGAACGCCACCTCGTCGGCCATGCCGCCGGTCCTGGTCCGGCGCGGCGTGCCGAGCTCGGCGGCGCACGCCTTGAGCTCGTCCTTGACGACCGTCCACAGCTTGTCCTCGCTCTTCAGGATCGCCTTGATCTTCTTGGCCTCGCCGGTCTTCTGGGCGAGCTCCTCGCGGATCACGTGGATCTCGAGCCTGGCGAGCTTGTAGAGCTTGAGCTCGAGGATCGCATCGGTCTGCACCGCGTCGAGCTTGAACTGCTTGATGATCTTGGCCGCGGCGTCCTCCTTGCCGTCGGATGCGCGGATCAGCTTGATCAGCTGATCGAGCGCGTCGAAGATCACGACGAACCCGTCGAGGATGTGGATCCGGGCCTCGAGCTGGGCGAGCTGGTACTTGAACCGGCGCTCGGTGACCTGCAGCCGGAAGTCGAGGAAGTGGCCGAGGATCTCCTTGATCGCCATCTTGCGCGGCTGCGGCGGGGGATCGGCCGGCAGCCGGCGCCCCGCCTCGTCGTCGAGGAAGCCGGGCGGGACCAGGCACGTCAGGTTGACGTGGAAGTTCGACTGCAGCGGCGTGTGCTTGAACAGGTACGCCATCACCAGCTCGGGATCGGCGTCGCGCTTGATCTCGAGCACGATCCGCACGTCGGTGGTCGACTCGTCGCGCACGTCGAGCAGGTACGGCAGCTTGCGCGATACGATGACCTCGGCGATCTTCTCGACGACATCGCCCTTGGACAGCGCGTAGGGGATCGAGGTGATCACGATGTCGGTGGTGCCGCGCTTCATCTCCTCGAGCTTGTACTCGCCCCGCACGCGGATCGTGCCCTGGCCGTCTTTGTAGATCTGTCGCAGCTCGACCTTGCTGTTGAGCAGCTGGCCGCCGGTCGGAAAGTCCGGACCGTCGATGTGCTTCATCAGCTGGACGTGGTCGATGTCGCGGTTCTCGGCCAGCGCGATCAGCGCGCTCGTCACCTCGCGCAGGTTGTGCGGCGGGATGTTGGTCGCCATGCCGACCGCGATCCCGGTCGAGCCGTTGACCAGGAGGTTGGGGAACCGCGCCGGCAGGACCGTCGGCTCCTCGGTGGTGCCGTCGTAGTTGGCCCGCATGTCGACGGTGTCGAAGTCGAGCTCGCGCAGCAGCTCCATCGCCGGCGCGGCGAGCCGGCACTCGGTGTAGCGCATCGCGGCCGGCGGATCGCCATCGAGCGAACCGAAGTTGCCCTGGCCGTCGACCAGCGGCACGCGCAGCGCCCAGTCCTGGGCCATGCGCACCATGGCGTCGTACACCGAGGTGTCGCCGTGCGGGTGATAGCGGCCGAGCACGCTGCCGACCACGTTCGCGCACTTGCGATACTTGGCATCCGGCCGGAGGTGGCTGTCGTGCAGCATCGCGTAGAGGATCCGGCGCTGCACCGGCTTCAAGCCGTCGCGCACGTCCGGGAGTGCGCGCGCGGTGATCACGCTGAGCGCGTAGTTGAGATAGCGCCGCCGCGCCTCGGTCCCGAGCGAGGCATCGACGTCACCCGCACCGCCCATGCCGCCCATCCCGCCGGTGCCGCCCGAACCGGGAGGCGAGCCGCCGCCGGACGGCGGAGCGCCGCCTCCCCTGGAGGATGACTTCTTGGCCATGCGGCCGGCACCTTGCCCCGACTCGGGGAAAAGTTCTAGTTGTTCACGCGAGGGCAGATCTCGCGAGGGCGGAGGCATACGCGGGCGCGCCATTTGCTTGGTCCCATGGAAGCCCCGTGATATTGCTGGCCTCCTTCGCCATGGTCACGAGGCGCAGGTCAACGCGCAAGAAAAGGTCACGCCGACCCCTGGGAAACTTCGCAGGCGCCCCCGCCCGCAAGACCGGGGGCTGGGTCGTGCTCGTGCTGGCCGCGCTGGTCGTGGTGAACCTGTACGTCTTCGTGTGGGACAAGCAGACCTCCATCGGCGCGATCAAGCGCGAGGCCGATCGCGCGACGCCGACGGCGACGGTGCCATCGCGACCGCTTTCCGATGCCGGGTCGGCCGGATCGGCCGGCTCGGCGGCCCCGGCGCCGATCGCGGCCCCGGCCGGGGACCACGGCAAGGTCGGCAAGTCCGACACGCTGGGCCGCCTGCTCAAGAAGAGCGGCCTCAGCGCGGCCGAGACCGACGAGGTGATCCATGCCCTGTCCGGCGTCTTCGACTTCAAGACCCTGCGCGCCGGACAGACCTACCGGATCGAGCGCGGCGCCGACGGCCGGGTCAAGCTGTTCGAGCTCACGGTTGGCAAGCTGCAGACCGTGCGGGCCGAGCGCGGCGCCGATGGCGCGCTGGTCGGCAAGGCCAGCCACGCGCAGACCCGGATCGAGATCGAGCGCGCGGCGATGGCGATCGCGAACCTCGCGACCTGACACCCGAGGCGGTGATGCCCGCCGGCGCCCGTCGACGCGATCGGCCCGGTCGAAGTCACTTGCCGAGGCGTCACTTCATCGTCACACTTGTAAGGTGTTCAAGCTCGTCGTCGGCATTCTGAAGGGTGTGATCCTCGGCAGCGCCCTGGGCTACGGGGCTTTCGCGCTGCGGGACGCCACCGGCTTTGACAGCCCCTGGCTCACCTACGGTGTGATCGGCGCGCTGGTCGGCCTCGCCGTCGGACGGCCGATCTGGTCGCTGCTCCGCGACAAGAACGCCACCGCCTGGATCTCGATCCTCAAGGCAGCGGTCGGCTTCGGGATCGGCTGCGGGCTCTACGCGATCATCGCGCGCGCATGGAATCCGGCCGCCCTCCTGATCGGCGGCTACGACATCTTCACCTGGCCGGTCACGCTGGGCGGCGCGATCGGCGCGGTCTACGGCGGCTTCGTCGAGCTCGACGACGCGATCGGCGACGACAAGAAGCCCGCGTCTGCGCCCGCCGCACAGCCCACCCCGGCCAAGAAGCCGCCCCAGAAGCCGTCGGCCAAGGCGTGATCGGCCTGCGAGCGCGCCGGCCGACCAGGCCGGTGGATCACCCGGCGGATCAGTGCTCGCCGAGCTCGGCCTCGATCAGCACGCCGACCTGATCGACCGAGCCATCGTAGGTGCCGGTCGGCACCGGCCCGCTGGTCCCGTACGGGTTGTCGACGCGGAGCTCGCTCGGCGTCCACGTCCGCAGCGCCCACGTCCGCGACCAGCCCAGCGTCACCGTGACGCCGCCCGCCGTGGTGTCGAGCCCCAGGCCCACCGTGTGGCCGCCGAGGTCGCCGAACGACGGCGATAGCCGCGACGCCGGCGTCCCGCGCGTCGAGAACGCGTAGCCGCCGGTCACCCACAGAAACCCCGGGATCAGCGCGACGTCGACGGCGGTGCGCAGCGCGACGTGGGTGTGCTGGGCGATCCGCGATGGCACCTGCTGCAGCTCGCTCGGGGCCTGCATCGGATCGACGACCTGCATGCCCTGGATCCACCACATCGTCGAGCCGCTGCCCGCCGTCGCGAGCCACAGGTCGCCGTCGAGCTCGGCGACCACGCGATCGCCGACGTAGCGCCCCCCGGCCCGCACCGCGATCGGCTGGCGAACGTCGAGCGACGCGCGCGGCGGGAAGCTGTTGACCACGGTCGGCCCCGTCGCCATCCCGACCCCGGCCGCGGTGCCCTCGAGATGCACCGTGCGGGCCCAGCCGACCGAGGCCCCGAGCTCGATCTGCGAATCGACCGGCGCGTACAGAAGGCCCGCGATCGCGCTCGGCGCGAACAGCTCGCTCGCGTCGAACGACAGATCGACGTCGTCGGTCTGCGAGCCGACCCAGCGCGTCGTCCCGGCCCCGGCCCAGATCCGGCGGTGCTCGGTCACGCGGACCCGCGATGCGCCGAGCGCGATGCCGAGCGCCAGCGAATCGCCCAGCCGGCGCGCCACCCCGAGCGAGAGCGTGTCGCGGCGATACGACCCGCCGATGCCGGTGTAGCGGTACTCGTACGCCGCCATGAGGTCGCCGCGCGCGTCGCCGGGCCGCGGCAGCGATCGGTCGGTCACCGCCGCCGTCATCACCCCGGCGCCGAAGATCCAGTCACCGACGCCGGCGATCGCGGCGCCGAGCGGGGCGAGCTGCGAGCCCGCGCGAGCCACCGACAGCGGCGCGACCGTCGTGCCGGTCCTGTCGTACTGCCACTGCACGGTGTCGTCGATCATCGCCGCGCCGATCTCGGCGCGCACGGTGTCCCGGCGCGCCATCGCCGCGGGGTTGATCAGCAGGGCGCCGCCGCCATCGTCGCCCACCGTCGCCGCCCCGGCGCGGCCGATCGCGCGCGGCGAGCCGCCGACGATCGCGATGCCGTCGGCGTGCCCCACCGACGAGACCAGCGTGACGAGCGCACAGAGCATACCGCGCGGCACCGAGGGACTGTACGGCATGGCAGTCGGGAATGCTGCACGCCGTGCGTCCCGTGTTTCGGGATGTTTCGGCGCCTCGTCGCCCGACCGGGCGATGAAATACTTCGTGCGTGACGGCCGAGCCAGAGATCCGCGTGGTGTACGTCGAGGACGACGAGCGGCTCGCCCGGCTGACCGCGCAGTACCTCGCCAGCCACCGGGTCGACGTCCACGTCGTGAGCCGCGGCGACCAGGTGGTGCCGGCCGTGCTGCGGGTCCGGCCCGACGTGGTGCTGCTCGATCTGATGCTGCCCGGCGGCGACGGCCTCGACGTGTGCCGCCAGCTGCGCGCGCGCAGCGACGTGCCGATCATCATGGTGACCGCGCGCACCGAGGAGGCCGATCGCGTGCTCGGCCTCGAGGGCGGCGCCGACGATTACGTGCCCAAGCCGTTCCAGTCGCGCGAGCTGCTCGCCCGGATCCGCGCCCAGGCGCGCCGCGCGCGCGGCGAGGCCGGCCCCCGCGCCGAGCGCATCGTGGTCGGCAGCCTCGTGATCGACGCCACCACGATGCAGGTCACGATCGATGCCCGCCCGATCCCGCTCACCACGAGCGAGTTCGCGCTGCTCCACGCGCTGGCCCAGCGCCCCGGCCGCGTGCTCGGCCGCGAGCAGCTGCTCCAGCTGCTCCACGGCTCCTCCGACGAGGCGTTCGATCGCTCGATCCATGCTGACGCTGGGCGAGGGCGCCTCGCTCGGAGACGCATGACCGCGCGCAGGGATGCCTCGTTCCACACCGGCAGCTCGGCCCCGCTGCGCCCGCGCCGCCGGTTCCGGTCGCTGGCGTCGCGGCTGGTCGCGCTCGGCATCGGCCAGCTCGTGCTGCTCGCGCTGACCGCGGCCGTCGTGTTCTTCGCCGAAGGGCCGCACGACGCGGCCTACCCCGAGGACAAGCTGACACCGGCGACGGTCGCCAACCTCGAGCGCCTGGTCGACGCGCCGGCCGCGCTGAACGACGCCCTCGACGATCTTCGCGCCGAGCGCGTCGAGCTGTCGCTCTACGACGAGGCCCACCAGCTGATCGCGAGCAACGTCGATCCGCCGCTCGCGATCCCGTCCCGGCCGCACCACGGCCACCGGCCGGACCGCGGCGACGCCCGGCCGGAGCGCGACGCTCGCGACGCGCGCTCCGAGCCGCGGTTCGATCCGGGCGATCGACCGGCATTCGACGCCGGCGGACCGCCGCGCGGCGGCCGGCGGTTCCTCGCGCAGCATCGCCTGGTGATCTCGTTCCGCCCGCACGGCATGAAGGGCGTGCTCGTCGCGCGCGGCGTGCACGGCGCGCCGCCCGGCCTGACCGGCCCGCTGCTCGTCCTGATCGGCGGGTTCGTGATCCTGGTGCTCGGCGCGCTGATCACCGCGCGATGGATCGTCCGGCCGGTCGAGCGGCTGTCGCGCACCGCCCGCGCGCTCGGCTCGGGCGACCTCAAGGCGCGCAGCAAGCTCGACCGCTCCGACGAGATCGGCGAGCTCGGCCACCGCTTCGACGAGATGGCGGACCGCATCGCGGGGCTGCTCGCGACCGAGAAGGAGCTGCTCGCCAACGTCGCGCACGAGCTGCGCACGCCGCTGACCCGGATCGGCGTCGCGCTCGATCTGGCCAACGAGGGCGATGCCGAGGCCGCGCGGGCCTCGCTCGCCGAGATCGCCGTCGACGTCTCCGAGCTCGAGACCATCGTCGACGACATCCTGACCGCGATGCGGTTCGAGCTCGCGCCCGGCCAGGCTCCCGCGCAGCTGCCGCTGCGCCGCGCCACCGTCCCCGCGAGCGAGATCGCCGCCGCGGCCGCCGACCGGCTGCACGCGCGCCACCCCGACCGTCCGCTCGAGGTCACCGCCGGCGACGCCCCGGTGATCCACGTCGACCCCGTGCTGTTCCGACGCGTGATCGACAACCTGCTCGAGAACGCGCACAAGTACACGCCCGATGCGAGCGCGCCGATCGAGCTCGCGGTCAGCCGCGACGGCGGCGACGCGGTGTTCGAGGTCCGCGATCGCGGCATCGGCATCCCCACCGAGGACCTACCGCGGATCTTCACCGCGTTCTTTCGCGGCGAGCGCAGCCGGTCGCGCGAGACCGGCGGCGTCGGCCTCGGGCTCACGCTGGCCCGCCGCATCGTCGAGGCGCACGGCGGCGCGATCGAGGTGACCAGCACGCCCAACGTCGGTACGTCGGTGCGCGTCGCGGTCCCCGCGACCGGCTAGGAGACCGCACTTCGTACGGTCTCCGTCGCTCATCGTATTCCGCCGATCCCTCGCTGCGCTGGTCCGGAACCTCGGCCTTCCTGGCCGGAAGGTCCGAGCTCCCGGGCTCCGCTCGGTCTCGGCTAGGTCTCAGAACACCGCGCCGACCGAGAACGCCGCTTCGGCGCCGGTCTGCATCGAGCTCGCGCCGAGGAGCTTGACCCCGGCGATGCCCGCGCTCGCGGTCACGCCGAACCGGCCGATCACGTAGGTCGCGCTGGCCGCACCGAGCGCGTCGCGCAGGATCCCGGTGCCCTTGTCGCCGTTGGAGCCGAGCGCATCGCGGAACCGGCCGACCACGCCGGTGAACAGCCCGTGCACCGGCTCGATGTGCAGCCCGAGGGCGGCCTCGCCATCGCGCTCGTGGCCCTCGGGGTCCTGGCCGTACGCGAGGTTGAGCGTGCCGTGGACCGCGCCGATCTGCTTGCCGAACGACATCAGCCCCTCGATCTCGCCCTCGCCCTCGGTGAAGCCCTCGGCCTTGTACGACAGGTACGCCGATCCCGCGACGCCATGCTTGCGCTCGTCGAGCAGCTGCACCGCCGCGCCGATGCCCGGCCGCGCCTTGCCGCCGCTGCCCGCGAACACGTTGTCGACCCGCAGCACCAGCCGGACCGGGCCGTAGACCTGGACCTCGCCGTTGAGGTCGACCGTGCTGGTGTGCTTGGCGCCATCGAGGGTCGCGGTCGCGACCGCGGCAGCGAGCTTGGGGCCGACCGCGTGGGTCAGGCCCGGGGTGAACGAGTCGTCGTTGGCCGGCGCGCGAGCGCTGGTGGTCCCCTCCGTGGCCTCATCGGTGTCGGCGTGGGCGAGGTT
>VBLP01000714.1 GCA_005887925.1 Deltaproteobacteria bacterium
GAGCGCGCGCTGCAGCGTCGGCCAGCGCTCGGGCGCCGGCGCGCCGACCTCGCCGTCGCGGCGCACCACCAGGAGCCGGCCGTCTCGGGAGCCATCGCGCAGCGTCGCAAGCTTCATGGTCTCGACGAACCTTAACCCCGGCCCGGCCCGGAGTCGACTCGCGTCTCGGCGCGCGCCGGGGCGCGGCTCGGCCGGCGGCTACTCCGCGGCGCCGAACCGGCGCTGCAGCGCACTGCCGACGCGCTGGAGCGTCTGCGGCGCCAGCTTGGTCAGCTTGTGGATCGCCCAGGCGTCGCGCCCGACCGTGCGCACCGCGGGGTTGGTCCGCAGCGCCTCGAGGATGGCATCGGCGACCCGCGACGGCGGGATGCCTTTCTTGAACCTCTCGGTCATCTTGCTCTTACGCTGGACGAGGTCGCCCGCGAGGCGGCCGTCGGCGATGATCGCCGTGTCGATCATCCCGGGGCAGATCGCGGTGACGTGGACATCGGGCGCGAGCTCGGCGCGCAGCGACTGCGAGAACCCGAGCACGGCGAACTTGCTCGCGACGTACGCGGTGACGTTGGGCGCCGGAAAGATCCCCAGGATGCTCGAGATGTTGAAGACGTGGCCGGTGCGGCGCTCGACCATCTTGGGCACGAAGAAGTGGCAGCCGTGGATCACGCCGCGCAGGTTGATGCCGAGCAGCCAGTCCCAGTCGTCGAGGCTGGTGTCGAGGAAGCTCCCGCCGACCGCGACCCCGGCGTTGTTGACCACGATGTCGGCGGCCGGGGCGGCGGCGTGCACTGCCTCGGCGAACCCGCGCATCTGTGCGCGATCGGCGACATCGACCCGGCGCACGACCAGCGCGCGGTCGGCCAGCTCGGCGGCCAGCGCGTCGAGCCGCGGCTGCGCGACATCGCACGCACAGATCCGCGCGCCCTCGCGCGCAAATGCCAGCGCGGTGGCGCGGCCGATGCCGCTGCCCGCGCCGGTGACGACGACGGTCTTGCCTGCGAGCTTCATGCCGCCTCGGTGGCTCCCCGGCAGCGACATACCACGGTCGGCCCGGCCTTCGCGCGCGATTTGCTCGGTCCGACGGTGGAAGTCCCGGGCGAGGTACTGGCAGATGCCGCGCAGGAACACCCGGCGCACGATCGGATCGCGGTCCGGCGTCTGGCGGAGGTCGCGCACGGCGCGGCCGAGTCCCCGGCGGTTCCTGGCGCATCAGCGTGATCGCGCCCCACAACCAGAACCGCCGAGCGTGGCCGTGGCGTAGGTCACAGCTTCGGCGGGCAGGTCAGGGTCAACCCGACCTTCGAATCGCCCATGCAGCTGCTGCCGCACGGCTGCGACTTGAGGCAGGTGCAGGTCGGTGTCGCGCTGCAGCTTCCCAGTGGCATGCAGGTGAAGGCGTCCGGCCCGCCCGGTTGCGGCTCGCGCTGGCAGTACTGGCTGGCGAGATCGCACTGCGTGTAGCCGCACGCGAGCCGGCCCGCAAGGAGATCGCACGTGCCGTGCGCATCGAGATCGACGCCGTCGTGATACGCCTCGCACATGCCGGTGTGAACCTTGCCGTCACAACCGCAAATCGGCGGTCCGACGACCAGGGGCATGTCGCCGGCCACGGATTGCAGGTGCCGGTCTGATCGCCGACGCTGCAGCATTGTCGGCAAAGTCGCAGTACTCGGTCGCGTTGCACCGCCGGCCGGCGAGCCCGCCGCACACACCGCTCGTCCCGCCGTCGCCGCCGTCGCCGCCACCGCCATCCGGCGCGCCGCGGCCACTGCCGCACGCCACAAGGAACACAAGGCGAAGCAAGGTCATACGCATATCGCTTTGCTACCTCAAGTGGCATGCCAGTGGCACTCGCTCGATCTTCGATGCCCAAGCTGCCCAAAGACTTAGATTTCCGTCGTGTAGCTGCGATTCATGTCAGATGGGCGCACACCTTTCCACGCAATCCTCGACGAGGGAATTCGGCGCCAAGGTCGAGTTGTCGACTAGCGTGCCCTGAAAAGAACCACGCCGATGTCAGCTCCCAGCAAGTAGCTCTTCCTGTCTCGGCTGTCTCAGCCTCATGGGCTACTCGATGGTCAGCGGTTGACACGGTTGGGGAAACGCGAACAGGACGATCCACTATTACAGAGCGCTAGTTACAGAGCGCTAGTTACAGAGCGCTAGTTACAGAGCGCTAGTTACAGAGCGCTAGTTCTGGCGCAACGGACCCCCGAGCTCCTGCTTGCTCCCTGCGTGGCCGGTGAGGCGACATAGCGTGCGCCCGTTCGTAGAACGGTTGCATTATCATCAAAGGAGCCTCCGCGAACAACTCTGCCTGTGACCAGTTGCGGAATGAGCAAATTAGCACAATCCACGCACGGGGTCACGTATATATCTCCCCAATCGAGAGTCCACTCGAACACATTTCCGCCAAGATCCGACTGGCCCCAATGTCCGTCCCCGGCCGGCTTGCTTCCGACTGGCCGCAAATCGCCTCGTGTGCAGTCAGGGAATCCATCTCCATTACAGGAGGTCCCCTCCTTGTAGCTTGCACGATCCGCGGCGATCGTCGTTGCTCCTGCGGACGTAGACCACGGATAAGCGCGCTGCTCGGAGCCGCCTGCAGCCGCGTAATTCCACTCAGCTTCCGTTGGCAAATATCCACCATCCCAGGCACAAAAAGCGAACGCTTCGTACCACGATAAACAGTTTATCGGTAGGTTCTCATTACCAGCTGGTTCATCGGTCCATGTCTGGAACGTAGGATCGCATTTCAGCGTCGCTTTCAGCGCAGGGGTATCGGCAGGTAAACCCGCGTTCCACGCAGCTTCCCAGCCGCTGCCTGGTATATGAAGATGTGTGCCAGACCCCGTTAGTGGGTGGCTCGCCTGTGTTCCCTGGCCGGCGTCGACAAATGCCCGAAGGCGGCCCACGGTGACTTCGTATTTGTCTAACCGAAAGCCGCTGACGGTGGCGGGTGCGCTCTGGTCCCCTGAAGCGGCATCTTGGGCAATGTCAAAACTGCGGAAGTACATTCCTCCCTTGACCTCCGGGCTGTTGCAACAGTTGTCGTTGCCGCTCGTACCGCACGTGTAGGGCAATGCGATGCAGCTTGCTGCCGGCTCCGCGGCGCGACCACTATCGGTACTGGCATCGACACCCGCATCGGCTGGCGAAACACAAACTCCTGACAAACCATCTCCGGTTTGGAAGTTCGAGTAGCGGTAACCGCTGGAACAGCTCGAATCGGGATATGCGCACCAGCGGCTGCCCGTGCCTGCAACCATGCAGACACCTCCGCTGTGGAGGTCGCAGGTAGGGCTTTCGTCGCACTGGATGCTCACGTCATGATGGCAGTCCGACATCGCCAGCCACATCAGAATCAGGGAAGTCCGACGCATCATCTCTTCGCAGGTCCTCGCGGGAAGAAGCTTCGTCGAACGACGGCTCGAAGCCAAGTAGTCGAGCCAGCAATTGCCAGGGCAACCGACCCGAGAGCTGCGCAGAAAGGCACCTCATCCGACCCAGCGGCAGCCGCTGCATCCGCTTCTGAGATGAGCTTCTGCTCCAGGAACGAACGCAAGCCTCGCCTCACATGCCTGGGCTCATATGAATTGGGTGCAGCCGCGTAGAGATCCCGGCGGCGGTGGAGGATGCCTAGGAATCTCGATCGCTTGCGCGATAGCTGTAGCGTGATCGTCGGCGAGGCTTGCTGAATACCTGCGATATCGGCAGCGTTGCGGGATGTCGCGAG
>VBLP01000715.1 GCA_005887925.1 Deltaproteobacteria bacterium
TACGCGCCGCAGCGTTTACGTGATCTCCGACGACGATTCCTCTTCAAGCGGCCTGGCCCGTTCCCCTGAACGACGATCACCCCCCCGGCATGCATGCGTCCAAGGCTACTCGACCAAGTGTCAGGCCCCTTTGATCGCTTCTTTTGGGTCTAGACCAGTCGGAGTCCAGCGAGACCACCATCGTACGCATTGCGTGGGCCTGGACAGCTGACGTGGTTGTCATGGCGGACGATGTGCGATGTCTGGCAGCGGTGACATGTCTCCGCCGTGACGGCGAGTGGTGTATCGGGAGCTTGCTTGGTCATCGAGGGCAGCAAACGGAGCCCTCGATGGCGATCGGGCCTCCTTCAGGCTGCGCGATGTCACCGAGCGCTGGCTTTCCACTCGAACAGACATAGTCGGAGCGGTGCGTGGCGCCGTCGCCGATGTCGCCCACGATGCTTCCACCCTGTGCATCGCACTCCGCTTGCGTGAGCGTTCTGCGCTCGCCCTTCGCCGGCTCTCCCGTCGGCGGGCCCTGTGGTGGCGGCTGCGACGAGACGCAGCTGGTCAAGAGCACGGCGATAACCCAACTCTTCATGTGAATATACATGACAGGATATTTAGCACTCTCGCGGTCGGAAGCATCTCAGATCGCGAAGTGGAAAGGCCATCGCGCTACTGTCCCATGTGATGAGCGCGGGAATCAGCTCCGCTCCTCGCCGGTCACGCTATTCAGGGGGCGACTTGCCGCGGCGGACGGTCTCGGCGTCGAGGTGGCGGAGCACGGCGTCGGCCTCTGCGCACTTGATCGGATCGGTGATCACGTCGTTGATGCGGATGCGGAGGTAGATCACCCAGAGGTCCGCGGTCGCCGCCGAGCCGTGCGTCTGGTCGAGCACCTTGAGCTCGCGTCCGACGTCGCCGTAGAGCTCGGCCACGTGGGCCGGAGGGATCGCGTCCGGGGCGGCGCTCGCTGTCTGCGGGACCGCGGGCGCGGCGACGGCGGCGGGCTGGGTGGCCGGCGCGGCGGCGGCCGCGGGTGGGGCGATGGGGGCGCTCGCAGGCGGCTGGGAGACGGGGAGCGCCGGCGTGTGCGGATCGCGCGGCGGCGCCGGTCGATCGGACAGCCGCGGCACCGGGTGCGGTACGGCCGCGCGGGTGACGATCCGGGCCGGGGCGGCGGAGACCGCGGCAGACGGTTCGGTGGCGCGCGGCCCGGCGGGAGGGCCCGCGCGCGGCGGCGCGTGGTCGCCGGGCTGCACCAGGGCCGGCGCAGGCGGTGCGCCGGGGACGGTCGGGCGTGCGCGCAGCGCGATCGCCAGCGCGGCGATCACCACGATCGCGGCGATGGCGCCGGTCGCGGCGGCGAGCGTGGTGTGGCGCGGCGGCACCCGCACGACCTGCTCGGTGGTCTCGTCGGTGGCGGAGTGGTCGATCGGTGCGGGCGCGCGCGTGAGGCGCCCGGTGCGGGCGACGCGCGCTGCAACGGGTTCGCCGGGCTCGTCCGGCAGCGCGACGCCCAGGACCGATGCCGCTGCCGGGCGATCGCACTCGATCAGATCGAGCAGCGCGCGCGTGGCCGCGGCCGACGCGGGGCGCGCGTCGCGCGACTTCATCATCAGCTTGCGGGTGAACGCCTCGAGCAGCGGATCGATGGCGTGGTCCGGCGCCCGGTCGCGCATCGCGGGCGTCTCGAGCGAGACGTTGGCGAACGCGATCTCCACGCCGCTGCCGTCGAACGGCGCCTTGCCGGTCAGCATCTCGAAGCACATCACGCCGAGCGCGAACAGGTCGACGCGGTGATCGATCGGCTCGCCGAGCGCCTGCTCCGGCGCCATGTAGTGCGGCGTGCCGAGCACCAGGCCGGCGGTGGTGAGCCGCTCGGGGCCCGTCGATGCGGCCTCGTCGTGCAGGATCGCGATCCCGAAGTCGATGATCTTGAGGCGGTCGGCGCCCAGCTGATCGCGCTCGACGATCACGTTCTCGGGCTTGAAGTCGCGGTGGATCAGGCCGTGGTCGTGGGCGTGCGCGAGGCCGTCGCACAGTTGCCGCACGATCGAGAAGAACCGCGCGCTCGGGATCGGGGCGGCTCGCAGGATCAGATCGTAGAGCGTGTCGCCCGGCGCGTACTCCATCACCAGGTAGCACATGCCGCCGCTGGTCTCGCCGACGTCGACCATCCCGACGATGTTGTCGTGATGCAGCGTGCCGGCGAGCTGCGCCTCGCGGCGGAACCGCCGGCGGATCGACTCGCTGCCCAGGAAGCTCGGGCGCAGCACCTTGACCGCGAACGGGCGGCCGACCTTGATGTGGCGCGCGCGATAGACCGTGCCCATCGCGCCATCGCCCAGCCGCGCCTCGATCCGATATCGCGAGGCGATCACTTCACCGATCATACGGTCGGAGTCGATCTCGAGATTCACCTGGGCTCCAGGATGCGGGGCCCCCGGTGACGGTGGGGGTATGCCTGAGGTAACGAGTGAGCGCCCTCGCGCGCCTCTTACGCGCGTCCAGCGCGCATTCGGCGGCCGAGGCGGAAAAATCCGCGAGGGCCGCGATAGCGGCGAGTACACCGGGCTGCAGCTGATGATGCAGCGCCGCACGCGCTGTCGGTCGCGCGAACAACGCCACGAACGGACGCCGGCTTGCGGCCGTTCCCCAGGAATATCAGCAGCTGCAGCCCGGGAAGTGATGGGCGCGGAGTCCGGAACGCCGGGCGGTGCCCGATGCTCCGGCCGCGCGCTAGCGGTGCGCGACGCCGATCTGATCGAGGCCGAGCACCGTGCGCCCGACGTTGGGGCCTGCGCGCCAGGTCAGGCCGCCGTCGACGGTGATGAACACCTGGCCGCCATCGCCGGCGGCGAAGCCAGCCGCACTGCCGGCATCCTCGTCGGCCTCGGCGATGTGGAGCGTGTGGAGATCGGCGGTGCCGATCCGCTGCAAGGAGACCTGACCGGCGGCCGAGATGTGGGCGAGCGCGCCGGCGCTGCCGACCGCCACCGCGTCACCGTCCTCGTCGAGCCGGACGTCGTCGAACCGGGCGTCGCCGCTGACCAGCGGCGCCCAGCTATGTCCGCCGTCGCTGCTCCGCGCGATCAGGTGGTCTCCGACCAGGATGGCGCTCTCGCCGTCGGGGGCGATCGCGATCGCGCGCGCACCGGCGAAGCTGCCGCGGTTCACCAGCTGGTTGCTCTCGAACGACCACAGCGTGCCGTCCTCGGACAGCGCCAGCACGGTCGGCGCCTGCTGCGCCGCCGCGACCGCGCGGAAGCTCACGGTGCCGTTGCCGAGCGCGGTCCAGCTCGCGCCGGTGTCGTTCGAGGTCAAGAACACGCCATCGCCGGCGACGAACACCGGGCCGTAGTCCTGCGTCGCGAGCGTCCGGAGGTTGGCGCTGGTCGGCACCGCCTGCGGCGTCCACGAGGCGCCGGCATCATTGGTGTAGAGCAGCGTTCCGTGCGTGCCGACGACCCAGGCCTCGCCGGCGTAGCGGCAGGCGATCCCGTTGAGGGTCTCGGTCGACGCCAGCGGATACCCCGTCGCGTCGCCGTCGGCGTGGACGTTCACCATCAGGCCCGACGTGCCGACGAGCCAGCCCGTTCCGCCGCCCCCAGGGCCGCCGCCGCCGGGGCCGGGACTGGACTTCTTGCATGCTCCGACTGCCAGAGCGATGCCGAGACAGACAACGACTGCTTTCATAAGTCCTCCTGGGCGGGTACCAGTCGCGCGGATGCTACTCCCCCCATAGAGGTGCCGTACAATGCCGTGTCGCGGCTGGACCAAAAAAAACTTGCGAGGTGGCCGAGAATAATCGCAAGCTGCTGAAATTAGCTGGGAAGCAGCGCCCCGACCAGCACGTCGGCCCGGTCGATCGCCCGCTGGGCGCGCCGGATCAGCTCGCCGGGGGCACGCCGCCCGTGGCGCGCCGCGGCCACCACCCGGTCGATCTCGCGGATCCCCACCCAGGCGCGGTGGTGGGACTCGAGGCGCCGCGGGCTGTCCGGCGGTGCCGCGAAGCCGTCCGCGAGGTCGCTGCACGCGACCGCGAGCGAGCCGACGATCTCGCGGTCCGCGATCCGGGTCGCCAGCTCGGCGAGCGGCGACGCCGCCTCGACGATGGCGCGGAACGACGGATGATGCTCGAGGGGATGGAGGGGCTGCTGGGAGGATCGGTGGCGCATGCCGGCGCATTCTCCAAGCGGCGCGCCAAGGTCGCGCGCACGATCTCGCGGTCCTGGGCCACGCGCCTGTCCGGAGTGTCCGGCGACCGGACACTGTCCGGCGGCGCTGGTGTCGATCGACCCCAGCGAGCGCAGCTTCGCCGCGGCCCCGCCGGCGGAGGCCGAGGCCGCAGACCAGCGACGACCAGGCGAATGAATCAGCCCATCGTCACGGCAGGATGCGATCGGCGAGGATCGGGAGGCGCTCGCCATCGGGCAGGCGAAGCGGGACGGTTTCACCAACGCGCCGTACCGCGACCTGCTGATAGCTACCGTCGGGACGGGGCTGTTCGTGGATCTCGATGCATCGACCGGGGAGGTTCACGAGGATGTACTGCGCGATGCCTGCGCGAGCGTACAGAGCGAGCTTGGTCTTGCGATCGTAGGCGAGCGATGAATCCGACACCTCGATCACCGATCCCGTATCTGCAGCGCCGGGCAGGCGGTCGGTGTAGGCGCGCGGCCGGCCGCGCAGGATGGCGCCGTCGGGTTCGGGTTCATCATAGGGCGACAGCTGCAACGGATTCTGGGTCCGTATATGGCATCCGTGCTCCGCGAGCTCTACGCCGAGCTCGCCGAGCAAGCTGACCACGAGACTATGTTCCTTACCGATGCTCATGGGATCCTCACCCGACGCACTTCGATCCTTATGAACGAGCACGCCATCGATGAGCTCGATGGGCGCTCCTTCATGCACGATCCCGGCCTTGATCATGGCGTGAACCTGATCGACCGTGAGTCGAGCGATCCGCGGCTGGGCAAGAGACGTGCTCATGTCTCCCAGTCTACCGCGGTTGAACCATGTGGACTACAGGTACGCCGGGTCGCGGTACTCGCCAAGCTCGCTGCGGAACAGGTCGCAGATCTCGCCGAGCGTCACGCGCTGCTTCACGGCGTCGAGGATCGGCGGCATGACGTTCCGGTGGTCGTCGCGCAGCGCGGCACGGACCTCGGCGAGCGCGCGGTCGGCCGCGGCACGATCGCGCTGGGTGCGGAACCCGCGGACTCGCTCGATCTGGCTGCCCTCGGTCGCGTGGTCGATCTTGAGCGTGGGGATGTGGTCGCCCTCGTCGGGGGTGGCGTACTTGTTGACCCCGACGACCGGACGCCGGCCGGCGTCGACGTCGCGCTGGAACTCGAACGCCGAGCGGGCGATCTCGCGCTGCGGATAGCCCTCCTCGACCGCCTTGACGATGCCGCCCATCGCGTCGATCTTGTGGATGTACTCCCAGGCGGCGGCCTCGACCTGGTCGGTCAGGGTCTCGACGAAGTAGCTGCCGGCGAGCGGATCGGCGACCTGCGCGACGCCGGTCTCCTCGTAGATCACCTGCTGGGTGCGCAGGGCGAGCTGCGCGGCGTCCTCGGTCGGCAGCGCGTAGGTCTCGTCGTAGCTGTTGGTGTGCAGCGACTGCGTGCCGCCGAGCACCGCGGCGAGCGCCTGCATCGTCGTGCGCACGACGTTGTTGAGCGGCTGCTGGGCCATGAGCGAGACCCCGGCGGTCTGGGCGTGGGTGCGCAGGAGCCACGACCTGGGGTTCTTGGCGCCGAACCGCTCGCGCATGAGCTTCGCCCACATCCGCCGGCCGGCGCGGAACTTTGCGATCTCCTCGAAGAAGTCGTTGTGGACGTCCCAGAAGTACGACAGCCGCGGCGCGAAGTCGTCGACGTCGAGCCCGGCGTCGACGCCGAGCTGGACGTAGCCGATGCCGTCGGCGATCGTGAACGCGAGCTC
>VBLP01000185.1:0-6274 GCA_005887925.1 Deltaproteobacteria bacterium
CCAAGTCGCGCGTCCAGCGCGGGCGCGCCCGGCTGCGCGAGATGCTCGAGGCGTGCTGCGAGATCGCGCTCGACGCGCGCCGCGCGGTGACCGGCGTCGTGCCGCGACTGACATCGATCTGTGGCGTTTTGGGAGCTCCGACGCCGGACCGCTCCCGACGGCAGACCGGGTAACGCCCGCGGTTCCTTCACCACCTAGCGACAGATGTCGAGCGCACCGAGAAACCGGGATGGACATCTGCGGGTAGCGGCGTTGCCCGCGGTGCCCGGTGCCAGAGGGAAACGGCACCCGAGATACGGTACACTGTTCAACGTACGCTCAGCAGGCCCGTAATTTCAGAGACTTCCGTGAAGCAGAAACACCGCTATCGACACAAGACCAAGGGTGCGGGGCTTGCTACCACCTGGCCAGGCCAACTCGCTCCCGAAGAGGTCGCGGTGCGCGCACGATATGTGGGTAGCGGCGAGCACAAGGCACTGCCCATCGATGCCAGCTATGACCTCGTGTCCGCCGCGCACAAGCGCTCGGACTCGTCGCGATGCGATCCGAAGATCACGCGCGAGCAAGCCGAGCAAGCGCTGCGCGACGCGATCAAACGCGGCAACGTGAGCGCTGAATTCCAGGATGACTTCCCAGCATACGTTTGGGGCAACCTCGACGGCCGGTTCTATGCAGCTCGCTTGATCAACCGCGAGGCAGGCCACTACAAAGCATGGCCGATCGAAGAGGCAGAGTTGCCGGTCGATCGAGAGCGGCGCCTGGGCGCGGGAGCGGTCGACGATGCTTGAGCTCGCGGTGGAATGGGACGAGCGTGCACCTTGGGTGCGCGCGCCCGCCCTCGCCACGACCTGGGGCAAGCTCGAGATTCGTGCCGGTGATCAGCTCGTCACGCGATTCTGGCATGCGCCGAGCAACAGCGTGCGCACCGGAGTTCATGCGTCAATGTTTCCATTCGCCAGGTGGGTCGTGTCCAACTGGTGGAATCTTCTCCACGAGCGCATGCCCGCACCGGAAGTGCTGAATGGTGCCAGACGAACAGCCCTTCTTCACCGTACGTGGCTAGAGCGTCATAACCTGTTCCTGTCTAGAGAGGGAATGGCCTATCCCGATCTGTCCGTCTATCGCGAAGACGAGATGGTCGGAGTGCGCTGGGTGGCTGACCCCGAAGGTGTGACGACGGCAGGACGATTTCTGGATGGCGGATTCGTCCGGATCGATGTCAAGCAAGCCGAGGCCACACTAGCTCAGTTCGTTGATGCGGTGATCGAGCGGCTGCCCGGAACCGAGGATCTAGATTCGAATCAATTGCGGGCGGATTGGGACGCTGTTCAGAATTCACTACAGGAGGAACCACGACTCTGTGCCCGGCTGGGTGAGATGGGCCTCGATCCGTACGATGCAGATGCAGACGAGTCGCTCGAGGGGGAACTGGAAGCGCTGGTCCTCTCGGAACCCGTCATCGCGGATCTGCTTGCTTTCACGACGCCGCAGCGTTTCAAGCAGGACGTCTCCGACGTACAACTGTTTCTCGATCAGCTGAGATCGGGTTTGCCTCGAGGCAACGGTAAGCGACCTCAGCGGCGCTTCACGGCTCCATTCGCTGCGCTGTCGTATTTCCCTTACAGGGCCGGCTACGCCCGTGCGGAAGCGGTGCGGCGCTCGCTGCACCTGGCGCCTTTCGTCGCAGCGGAGCGCGAACCCACGTTGGTCGCAGAGTTGACGGTCGGTACGTTCGATCTCTCCGAGATCCCCGCAAAGGAGAATCGACGACTGGATGCGGTGGTTTCGTACAACGGAGTTCCGGCGCTGTCCGCGGAGCAGCGGTCTTCCCGTGCCACTCGATTCCTGCTCGCGCGTGCGCTGCACCACTGGATATTCGTCGAGGCGGATGCTCCGGGCCCACGCCTGTTGACGCGCGCCAGCGACTGGCAGCAGGCCGCATCTCGGGCGTTTGCTGCCGAGCTGTTGGCGCCGGCGGCGGCGCTCGCCGAACGGATGGAAGGCAGGGCGGATTGGGATGCGGTCGAAAAGCTGGCGGACCTGTTCGAAGTGCAACCGTTCGTGATCCATCATCAACTGAGCAATCACGGGCTTGCCTGAGGAGGCCGGCAAGCAAGATATTCCCAGACACACTGCGACGTCGCGGTCGATGCGCGCGGCGCCTTTACCAAGGAGAGACGGGCACCGAGCGCGCCGCGAGAGACCGGTAACCGAACATCATCATCGTCAATACGAGGATCGATCTGCTGGACCAAAGAACCACTGCGAGAGCGGCAAATGGCAGGACCAGGATGGCGATCAAGGCGACCATCCGAGGATTGATGCCGGGCCGCTTCCAGGGCAGCCCCGCGTTCTCGCAGACCGGTCCGAACGCGAACTGCAGCACGGAGACGAGCGGCATGTTGGGGCGGCCACGCAGCAAGGGCACCCGCAAGGTCTGCACATCGACGACCGACGGCGACCACGCGGCGTCGAAGAAGATCACGGCCTTGAGGTCGCCGCGAGTTGCCTTCTTCTTGTGCCAGGCCGTGAGCGGAGCAAGCGCCACGGGCAGGAACCGGCGGCTGGCCGCCCGGAACTCCTCGTAGAGCGCCTCGTCGCGCGGGATGAGCAGGACGAGCTTGTGTGGCGCGAGGCATCCCACCGCGGTCGTGAATTCCCACCAGAAGCCCGGGCTTCTGCCGATCCGCAAAAGGACGATCGCGGCGCACGCCATGAGCTCGTGCGCGGTGGCCTGCCATCGCGAATCATCGACGTAAAGCCTCGCCGCACCGAGGACCGGCAGCGGCTCCTGAGGGACCCCGATGGCAACCAGGGGTCCGATGACGTTCATCGCCGCCGAGAGCTGCTCCTCGTTGGTCTGCCAGGAGGTGGACCCGAGCGGTTGGCTGCCCTCGACGTCGGCTGCGAACGGACGGAAGTACACGACGGGCGGCCGGGGATCGTGCGCCAGCGCGTCGACGGCGCCCGGGGCGCGCAGCCGCTTGGCGTGGATCACGCAGCGGGCACCGCCCATGGAGGTGAGCGCGCCGAGAACACCGGCCACCACGATGCCGATGTACCCGAAGTGGTCGTGCACGATGTCCCGGGCCCCACCCCCCACGCCGATTCCCACGAAGATCAGGAACCAGCCGAGCAACGACCAGGCCCTCGCCCTCCTCCGCCGATCCGCGCGCAACCGTGTCTGCGTCATCCAGCGCCGTCCTTCATCGTGCGCGACGCGGCGCGACCTGTCAAACCGCGCCGATCGCGCATCCGCCGGAGCCCGTCGGCGCTCAGTTCAGGCCGAGCTGCTTGGCGAGGAAGGTATAGGCGAGCGCGGAGACGTGGGCGACCTGCTCGTTGTTGACGGCGGCGCCGTGGCCGCCCTCGATGTTCTCGTAGTAGAGGATGTCGTGGCCCTGCTCGAGCATGCGCGCGGCCATCTTGCGCGCGTGGCCGGGGTGGACGCGGTCGTCGCGCGTGGTGGTGGTGAACAGGGTGCGCGGATACTTCGTGCCCTTGTGGACGTTCTGGTAGGGGGAGTACTTCGCCAGCACGGCCCAGTCGTCGGGCTTGTCGGGATCGCCGTACTCCTCCATCCACGATGCGCCGGCCAGGAGCTTGTGGTAGCGCTTCATGTCGAGCAGCGGCGACTGGCAGACGATGGCGCCGAACAGGTCGGGGCGCTCGGTGAGCATGACGCCCATGAGCAGGCCGCCGTTGGAGCCGCCCTGGATGCCGAGGTGGGGCGTGGAGGTGACCTTGCGCGCGATCAGGTCCTCGGCGATGGCGATGAAGTCGTCGTAGGCGCGCTGGCGGTTGTGGGTGAGCGCGGCCTGGTGCCACGCGGGGCCGTACTCGGCGCCGCCGCGGATGTTGGCCAGGACGTAGACGCCGCCGCGCTCCTCCCAGACGGCGCCGCTGATCGCGTCGTAGCCGGGGGTGAGCGAGACCTCGAAGCCGCCGTAGCCGTAGAGCAGCGTGGGGTGCGAGCCGTCGAGGGTGAGCTTGTCGCGCGAGATCTGGAAGTAGGGGACGCGGGTGCCGTCCCTGGAGGTGGCGAAGTGCTGCTCGACGACGAGCCCCCTGGCGTCGAAGAACGCCGGGCTGTTCTTGATCGGGGTGGCCGGCTTGCCGAGCGCGCCGAGCAGGAGCGTCGACGGGGTCAGAAAGCCGGAGGTCGTCATCCAGTACTCGTCGGTCTGGCCATCGATGTCGACGGGCCAGACCGCGGTGGTGTCGAGCGCGCCGATCCTGGCGGCGGCGAACGACTTGTGGGTCAAGACGGCCTTGCCGCGGGTCCAGACGTAGAGCTTGTTGTGGATGTCGTCGAGCTCGTTGACGACGATCGCGGTCTTGAGGCCTG
Source organism: Deltaproteobacteria bacterium (assembly GCA_005887925.1). Lineage (GTDB taxonomy): Bacteria > Myxococcota_A > Polyangia > Haliangiales > Haliangiaceae > JABFXX01. The sequence continues at coordinate 4,349 of VBLP01000185.1, forward strand.
CAATGCTGTCGAGCGACTTGGTGGCCGCCGGCTCGAACAGCATGGTGAAGTCGCGCTTGCCGGCGAGGAAGCCGTCGAGCGGCGCGGCGAGCAGCGCGCCCTTGGGCCAGGTCTTGCCACCAATGGTCCAGTCGCTGCGCAGCGTGACGAGGAGCTGGTCGTCCCAGGTCCCGGCGCTCGCGTCGAGCGGCAGGTCGAGCTTGCCGAGCTTGCCGTCCTTGTCGCGCAGGAAGGTCTCGCTGGTGAAGGTGGTGATCTCGCGGGTCACGATGTCGCGGGCCCGGCCGTGGTCCCAGACTCGCGTGATGTCGACGCCGACATCGCTCGGCTTGCCCTCGAAGACGGTGGCGGCACCGGCGAGCTTGGTGCCGCGCTTCCACTCCTTGGCGAACCGCCTTCCAGGCGACCTAGCTCTTGGCCTCGGGGATCGCCAAGCCACCGTCGATGAACTTGCGGGTGGTCACTTCGAACTCGCGGACGACGTTGGCGTCGGCGCCGCCGCGCGACAGCAGCACGAGACAGCGCTCGTATTTCGGATAGAGGCAGCTCGCGCCCTGCCACACCCAGCTCTCCTTGTCCTGGGTGGCGAGCGCGTCGAGGTCGATCACGACGTCCCACGCCGGCCTGGGCTTTCTGTACTCGGCGAGCGAGGTCCGCCGCCACAGCCCGCGCGGGTTCTTGTCGTCTCGCCAGAAGTTGTAGTAGTGGGCGCCGCGCTTGGTGACGTAGGGCGTCTTGTCCTTGGAATCGAGGATGGCGCGGATGCGATCGCGCGAGGTCGCGAAGCTCGGGATTGCCTCGAGCTCGGCCTGGGTCACCTGGTTGTGCTCGCGCGCCCACGCCAGCGCGCGGTCCGACGTGACGTCCTCGAGCCACAGGTATGGGTCGTCGGCGGCGTTCGCCGCGGGCATGGGAGGCTTCGCCGCGGGCGCGGCGGCGGTGGTCGCGGGAGCCGGCGCGGGGCTCGCGGCGGGTGCGGGCCCGGCGGGTTCACCCGGCGGTCTGGCCGGCGAGCCGCCGCACGCGATCAGCGAGATCAGGACGAGCGTTCGCAACTGCATCGATGGAAAGCTATCACCGATATGCGGGACGGGGCGAAGCCGGGCGCCCGGCTCCGTGGTACCGGTGCATCGAGAGGTCCTGGATGAGCGCAGCTTCGGTCACGGTCACGCTACCCGACGGCACCCAGAAGCAGACGGCGGCGGGCACGCCGATCGGGAACTTCGTCAAGGACTCGATCGGCGCCGGCCTGGCGAAGGCCGCGGTGCTCGCGAAGATCGACGGCGCGGCGGTCGACCTGTCGCGCACGATCGATCGCGACGCGCGGCTCGAGGTCCTCACGAACCGCAGCCCCGAGGCGCTCGACACGATCCGGCACGACGCGGCCCACATCGTGGCCGATGCGGTGCAGCGGCTGTTTCCGGGGACGCAGGTCACGATCGGCCCGACGATCGAGAACGGCTTCTACTACGACTTCGATCGCGGCCAGCCGTTCACCGAGGACGAGCTGCGCCGCATCGAGGACGAGGCCAACAAGATCGTCGCCGCCGACCTGAGCTTCGTGCGCAGCGAGGTCTCGCCGGAGGCGGCGCGCCAGCTGTTCGGCGGCAAGGGCGAGAACTTCAAGCTCGAGATCATCGACGACATCGTCGCCAAGGGCGCCAGGGTGCTCACGCTGTACAGCCACGGCGACTGGGTCGACTTCTGCGAGGGCCCGCACGGGCCGTCGACCGGCCGCGTCGGCGTGATCAAGATCCTGAGCTCGTCGGCGGCGTACTGGCGCGGCGACCATCGCAACAAGACGCTGCAGCGGATCTACGGCACGGCGTTCTTCGACAGGAAGAGCCTCGACGCGTGGCTCAAGCAGCGCGAGGAGGTCGAGAAGCGCGATCACCGCCGGCTCGGCAAGGAGCTCGACCTGTTCCA
>VBLP01000185.1:6450-23403 GCA_005887925.1 Deltaproteobacteria bacterium
ACTTCTCGCTCAAGCCGATGAACTGCCCGTCGCATCACCTGTACTACGGGTTCCGCAAGCAGAGCTATCGCGACCTGCCGATGCGGCTGCACACCCAGGACGTGCTGCACCGCAACGAGGCGGCGGGGTCGCTCGGCGGGCTGACCCGGGTGCGCCAGTTCGCGCAGGACGATGCCCACATCTACAGCCGCGAGGACCAGATCGCCGACGAGGTGAAGCGCTTCGTCAAGTTCCTCGACCGGATCTACCACGCGTTCGGCCTGCACTATGCCGCGAAGTTCGCAACCCGGCCGCCGCAGCGCATCGGCGACGACGCGATGTGGGACCGCGCCGAGGCCGCGCTCCGGTCGGCGCTCGACGGCATCGGCCTGGCCTACGAGGTCAAGCCCGGCGACGGCGCGTTCTATGGCCCCAAGATCGACTTCGACGTCTCCGACAGCATCGGGCGCAAGTGGCAGCTCGGCACGATCCAGCTCGACTACGCCGCGCCCGAGCGCTTCGACCTGACCTACGTCGGCGAGGACGGCAAGGACCATCGCCCGGTGGTGCTGCACCGCGCGACCCGGTGTGGCTCGCGCCGGTGCAGGTCGCGCTCGTCACGGTCACCGACCGGGTCAACGACCACGCGCGCACCGTGCTGGCGCGGCTCGCGGCCGCCGGCATCCGGGTCAGCTTCGACGACGGCAACACCACGATGCAGTCGAAGATCCGCGACGCCTCGCTGCAGAAGATCCCGTACACCATCGTGATCGGCGACAAGGAGGTCGAGGGCGATCAGGTCGCCGTGCGCGCGTTCGGCGCCGACAAGGCGAAGATGGAGACGATGGCGTTCGCGGCGTTCGCCCAGCGGCTTGCCGACGAGTCGCGCTTCCCGTGATCTGACCCGGGCCCTCCGATCCGGCGGCATCGCGTCCGCCGGTCGGCGAGGTGTTTCCTGCGGTCGGCGTCGATCGCGGCGCCGCGCGCGCCAAGTGGCGGAAGGTCCGCCAAAAGTGCCGCGGCACGTCGGTTGCTCCTGGTGGCGGCCAGAAGAGCCAAAAAGGAGAACACCATGAAGAGCAAGAAGGACCAGAAGCGCCTCCGTATCACCGCCGAGACCCTCCGCACGCTGCGGTCGGATGAAGTGAACCACGTCGTCGGTGGCGCGGCCCAGGATGACGGCGGCGGCGGTCCCGGTGGCGCCGTGGGGTTCACCGACAGCATCAGCATCAGCGTCCGCGGCAACAACTGCTGCAACTGCAAGTAAGCCCGACGAGAAAGCGAGCGCACCATGAAGAACAAGCGAAGCCACAAGCGCCTCCAGATCGCGACCGAGACCCTCCGCACGCTGGCCTCCGACGATGTGCGGAACGTCGTGGGCGGCGCCGTGCAGGACGACGGCGGCCGCCCCGGTGGCGCCGTCGGATTCACCGACAGCATCAGCATCAGCTGGGGCGGCAACAACTGCTGCAACTGCAAGTGAGCGTGGCGCGCCGCGCCGGCGCATGCTCGGTGCCTCGGTGAATGTTCGCCGCGCTCGGTCGCGGTCGAGCCAGGCAGCGAATAGGATGAGGGCCGATGTCCTGGCGTCCGCTGGTCAGCGCCGAGCACAGCGAGACGATCGCCGCGACGATCCGCGAGATCGTCGCCGCGGTCGGCGCCACCCCGCCGGTCGGCGCGTACGATCTCGCCGACCGGGCGCTGCTGCATGCCTACACCGCGGAGGCCGACATCGCACCCGATCCGGAGGACCGCGCCGGGCAGGCGCTCGTCGCTGCCGTGACCGCGTTCGCGCAGGGCCCGATCCGGCCGGCACTGTTCGGCGGTGCCGCCGGGATCGGCTGGCGCGTTGCACACCTGGCTGCGGAGGAGGATGCCGCGCTGGTGTGCAGCAAGATCGACGCCGGGTTGCTGCGCCTGCTCGGCGCGGAATCGACCGAATACGATCTGATCGGCGGTCTGGCCGGATTCGGCGTCTACACGCGCGCGCGCGGCGAGGCGGGGCGGCCGCTCGCATCGGCGGTGCTCGACGAGATCGCGCGCAGGGCCAGACCTGTGCGCGGCGGTCTCGCCATGCACACGCCGCCGGAGTGGCTGCCGGCGTGGCGCGCCGAGGCGCTGGCGCTGGCGCGCGTGTGTGCCGGACGCAGCGATGCGAAGGCGCAGATCCGCGACACCGGGCTCTGCCACGGTGCGCTCGGCGCCGCCCACCAGTTCCATCGCCTGTGGCACGCCACCGGCGACGAGGTGTTCGCCACCGCCGCGCGGCACTGGCTGGATCGCGGGCTCGCGATGCGCCGCGGCGATCCGATCGCCGGGTTCCCGTCGTGCCTGTTCGAGGACGGCAACGAGCACTGGATCGCCGATCCCACGGTGCTGTCGGGAGCGTCCGGTGTCGCGCTCGTCCTGCACTCGATGATCACCGACGTCGAACCGGCGTGGGACAACCTGCTGCTCGTCGATCTCGAGCCGGCCGGATAGCCGATCCTGGCTGGCCGATCCTTGCACACCGTCGGTGCGGCACCACCGTGATCCAGCGCGCAATCCCGGCGATCCGCCGATTCCAGGCGGCAAGAAAACCGCACCGGTCAGGTCGACCGTGGTGCGACGTGAGAAACTCGCAACCACCGTGTGTCCTGGTCCCACTGGATATCGACCCGAGTGGGTATCCGCGGTGGACCACCGGTTCGAGCGCCATGGGAAATCGGCCTGTCGATGACGTGACCAGAGACCCCGGGGCCAAGCGCTCGCAGGATCGCGCGGGCACCGACGCACCGACGGTGGTCGTCGCGAGGAAGCCGGCGCCGCAACGCGCGGCGTCGCCGGAGCCGAAGCCGGAAGCGAGCAAGGCGTCGCCGAAGGCCCGCGGCGCGATGCCGAAGGCCGCCGGCAACCGCTTGCCGTCGCCGACCCGCCCGCCGCGTCCGCAGGCCGTCGTCGCGCCGGCGGTACATCGCCCGCCGGTCAGCGGTCCGACGCAGACCACGGCGATCGCCGCACCGCCTCCGCCGCCGATCACGATCGCGGCGTCGACCACGCGCAAGGCCGACCAGGAGGCGACCGAGATCGTGGCGCCGCTGCCGCCGCCGGGTGCGCCGGCATCGAAGGACGCGCGGGCCCGGTCGGCATCGCCGCGCGTGATCATCGATCCTGCCGTCGCGGCCGAGGCCGGCGACGTGGCTCCTGGACATGCGGGTCGCGCTCGGCCAGCGCGGATTCTCGCCGCGACGGCAGGTCTGGTTCGGCGGGCGCGGCTCCGCACCGCGGTGATCGGAGCCGCAGTGGTGGCCGCCGCGATCCTCGTGGTCACGATCGGGTTCTCGAGCGACGGCGTGAGCGGCGCGACGGCTCGCAACCGCTCGGCGGCTGGTTCCGCGCCATCGCACCAGCCGCAGCCCGCACCCGCGCCGGACGAGCGGGTCGCGGCGGCGCCCGAGCCGTCGATCGCGCCAGCACCCGCGCAGCCGATCGCCCCGGCGCCCGCGCAGCCGATCGTGGCACCGCCCCCGCCCGCCGCCGCAGCAGCCGCGGCACCGGCCGCCGAGGTCGCGATGCAGACGCCGGACGCGCCGGCGGCGGTGACCGGCGAGCCGCCCGGCGCGAGCACGCCGCACACCGCGCGGCCGCACGTGCGATCGCGAAGCGCATCGCCAGCCGCGGCTGGCACCGCGATCCGCGACGCCGGTCGACCCGCCAAGCCCGCAGGCCAGCCGCGCAAGCCGGCCAGGCCGCTGACCTACGATCCCGACGCGCTGTTCCTCAAGAAGCCCTGAGCCGAGGCCCCATGATCGAGACTCCGCCGCAGCGGCCCATCCCGCGATCCTCGCAGCGACGCGTGTCGCTCGTCTCCGTCGTCGTCTCCCTCGTCGTCCTCGTCCTCGCACCGGCGACCGCGCTCGCGGGCAACGCCGACGAGGCCAAGGCGCACGTGGCCAGGGCGAGCAAGGCGCACAAGGAGGGCCGCTACGAGGACGCGCGCGTCGAGCTCGAGGCGGCGTACGCGCTCGCGCCGCGGCCCGAGCTCCTCTATGCGCTCGGCCAGATCTATTCGAAGCTCGGCCGGTGCTCCGAGGCCATCGCGCACTATCAGCGCTACGTGGCGACGCAGAAGGATCCACAGGTCCGCACGGTGGTCGACCAGGCGATCGCCGCCTGCAAGCCGGCGCCGCATGCCACGCCCGTCCCGCCCGCACCGGCTCCCGCCGCCGCGTCGCCACCCCCACCAGCTCCGGTGGTCCCGGTGGAGTCGACCGCGTCAGGCGCACCGGCACCCGAGCCGCCCGGTCCATCGCGTCCGGCACCGTCGCCCGCAACGGACCGGCCGGCCTCGCGGCCTGCAAGCCATCCTGTGCCGATCGCGCGCGCTCCCCGCGTGTTCGCGCCGACCCGCGCGGAGCCGGCTCCCGTCGCCGACCGCTCGCCCTGGTACAAGGACAAGCTCGGGGACGGGCTCGTGCTGGGCGGCGTCGTCGCGGCCGCGGTCGGGCTCGTCGAGTATCGCAGCGCGCTGGCGGATCTCGACACGGCCGAGGACCAGACGAAGACGACGACGGTCGCGCGCTATCACGAGCTGATCGACAGCGCGCACGGCAAGCACACCGCGTCGATCGTGCTGCTCGGCGCCGGCGGCGCGCTGATCACCGGCGGGATCCTCCGCTACGTGCTGCACGACCGGAGCACCGAGGTCTCCGGCGTCGGCGTGGCGCCGGCGCGCGGCGGCGGCGTCGTCACCTACGCGGGGAGGTTCTGATGCGCGCAGCGATGTGCACGCTGATCGCCGCGGCGGCGGCCACCGGCTGTCTGCGCAGCACCGAGTTCAAGTGCGCGCAGGACGCCGATTGCGGCGCGTCCGGCGCCTGCGAGGCCGACGGCTTCTGCAGTGTTCCAAATGCGGATTGTTCCGGAACCATGCGGGCCTACGGTGACTCGGCCGGTGGCCTGTCCGGCAGCTGCGTCCCCGCCGGCCAGCCCGGCCCCGGCCGCGACGCCGGCACCGACGCCGGGATCGACGGGATGCCGGCCGCCGGCTGTCCGTCGGGCTATGTCCAGGTCGGCAGCTCGGCGCATCGCTACAAGCTGCTCAGCGACGTATCGTGGAACGAGGCAGTCACGAGCTGTCACCTGACGAGCGCCGCAGCCTACCTTGCGATCCCCGACGACCTCCCCGAGCTCATGACCCTGGCCACCGTCGCCACGCCGCCGTTCTGGGTCGGCATCAGCCGGTCCGGCCCGGGGTGGATGACCATCCAGGGCGGGGCCGCGATGTACACGCCCTGGGGCGCGGGCCAGCCCGACAACAGCCCGCCGGCCAAGGACTGTGTCGAGGCGATCTCGAATACCCAGATCGGGACCGACCGCTGCGGCAATCACCACGCGGCCGTCTGCGAGTGCGAGCCCGGCAGCTGATGCGGCCTCGCCTCAGGATGCCTTGGTGCGCTGGCGGCCCCACCAGGCCTTCGCGCCGCGGAGCTCGAGGTGCGGCGGGCGCTCGGTCAGCTTGCGGGTCTCGAGCCATAGCCGCTTGAGGAACCGCTTGCGGCCCGGCTCCGGGTAGTCCTCGAACGCGGTGCGGGCGTGGAGGACATGATAGTTATTGATGAACTGCATATCTCCGGGCTGGAGATCCATGTAGACATTGAAGTCTGGATCGCGACACATCCGATCCAGCAGATCGAAGGCCTCGCGCTGAACGGCGGTGATCGCCGGCACGCCGGGATGGCGCCGCGCCGATTCGATGTACGGCCGGATGTAGCGCACGAACAGCCGATGGCGATGGCGGCTGAACACCGGCATCTCGTAGGTCGGCGCGTGGCCGGGCTGCTCCTCGCCGCGCAGATCGTAGATCATCGGCTGGTAGAGCACCGCCGCGAGGTCGGGCCGGGTGCGCACCATCTCGTTGTGGGCGAGCAGGGCGTTCGCGACGGTGCTGATGCCGCCCGATTTCGCCTTGCGCAGGCACATCAGGCCGACGAGATCGGAGCCGTCGGAGTGGTACGGCATGCCGATCGGGCCGAGCTCGTTGCCGCGCGCGGTGGGGTCGGAGGCGTAGCGCCCCTGATCGGTGACGTCGCCGAGCAGGTGGCCGTGCTTGTTCTGCGGCCACGGCCGGCCGAGGTGCATGCCGATGCCCCAGTAGATCCGGCAGGCGTCGGCGTCGCCGTAGCGCTCGACCGGCAGGCCGCTGATCAGCTGGAAGCCGCGGCCGTCGATCAGCTCGTCCTCGAACCGCTCGAGCGTCGCCGCCAGCGTCGGCAGCGGGAAGTCCTCGCGCGTGATGTCGAGGACATCGGGGCAGCGCGCCCTGGCGTGGGCCAGCGCGGCGTCGAGCTCGGCGATGTCGGCGCCGGTCAGCCGGTAGGTCCACAGCGCGCGGTCGGCGATGTCGCGCGCGCGCCACTCGGCACGGGGCTCGAGCGGCTCGAGCGCCGGGGTCGGGGTCGGGGTCGGGGCGGAGCTCGTGCTCATCAGGTCCTCCTGGGCTGGGCGCCGCGCACCAGGGTGCCGGGCAAGGCGCCGGTCGGCTGGCCTTCGCGGTACGTGACGGCGCCGCTCACCACGGTGGCGACGTAGCCGTCGGCGGTCTGCATCAGCCGGCGGCCGCCGGCCGGCAGATCGTGGACGATGTACGGCCGGCGCAGCTGGAGCCGCGCGAAGTCGATCACGTTGAGGTCGGCCTTCATGCCGGGGCGCACCAGGCCGCGATCGAAGAGGCCGACCGCGGCGGCGGTGTCGCTGGTCTGGCGCTTGATCAGCCACGGCAGCTCGAACCGGCCGTGCGCGCGGTCGCGGCCCCAGTGGGTCAGGAGGTACGTCGTGAAGCTCGCATCGCAGATCGTGCCGACGTGCGCGCCGCCGTCGCCCAGGCCCGACACCGTCGCGCCATGCGTCATCATCGTGCGGACCACGTCGAGCGTGCCGTCGGTGAAGTTGTGGAGCGGGAAGTACAGGATCTCGCGGCCATCGGCCTCGAGCAGCAGGTCGTACGCGAGGTCGGCCGGGGCGCGGCCGGCGCGCGCAGCCTGCGCGGCGACGCTCTGGCTCGCGTCGGGCTCGTAGTCGGGCGGATCGCCGAGCCGGAACAGCTTGTGGTAGCTGCGCGCGATGTAGCGCACCGTCGAGCTCGACGACTGCGCGGTCTCGCCGAGCAGCCGCTGGCGCAGCGCCGGATCGCGCAGCTCGCGCACCCGATCGGCGAGCGGCAGCTTCGCGATCGGCTTGTAGCTCGGGCACGCGACGAACGGGTGCAGCGTGCACTCGAGGCCGAGCAGCACGCCGATCGGCCGCGGTGCGACCTGGCCGCGGATCGGCAGCCCGCGCGCGGCCGCATGCTCGATCCGCGCCAGGACCTCCTTCCAGCGCTCGGGCGCACCGTCGTGCTGTGCGAGCGAGATCGTCATCGGCCGGCCGGCGTCCTCGACCATCCGGCAGAACCGGCCGAACTCGGCGTCGACGTCGTCGAAGTCGGACACCATCTCGAACACGCCGGCCCCGGCGCGGCCAAGGCCCGCCGCGATGCCGCGCAGCTCGTCCTCGGCGGCGGTCAGGGTCGGCGTCGGCTCGCCGCGGCTGGTGCGGTGCTGCATCGTGCGCGACGTCGTGAAGCCAAGCGCGCCGGCGGCGAGCGCCTGCTCGACCAGCTGGCTCATCGCGGCGATCTCGTCGGGCGTGGCCGGCGCGCGGTGTGCGCCGCGCTCGCCCATCGCGTACACCCGCAGGGCGCCGTGCGGGATCTGGGTCGCGACGTCGATGTCGTGCGGGGTGCGCTCGATCGCATCGAGGTACTCGGGGAAGCTCGACCACGACCACGGCAGGCCCTCGTGCAGCGCGGCGCCGGGGATGTCCTCGACGCCCTCCATCAGCTCGATCAGGAGGTCGTGGTGCGCCGGCTGCACCGGGGCGAAGCCGACGCCGCAGTTGCCCAGGACCGCCGTGGTCACGCCGTGCAGCGACGACGGCGTGAGCCGTGCGTCCCACGTCACCTGGCCGTCGTAGTGGGTGTGAATGTCGACGAAGCCCGGCGTGACCAGGAGGCCCGCGGCGTCGATCTCGTCGCGGCCGGCCGCGCCGACCGTGCCGACCTCGGTGATGACGCCGCCGGCGATCGCGACATCGGCGCGAAACGGATCGCCGCCACCGCCGTCGATGACCGTGCCGTTGCGAAGAACGAGATCCGGTCTGTGCGCCATGTCTGGGCTCCGGGGGGTTGCTGGGGAATCCTCGCGTGGTCCTGGGGATTGTCAAGCGTCAGCGCAGCTCGATCGAGGTCCACAGCACCGGGCCGCGGTCATCGACGACCAGCTGGAACGCGAACTGCCCGAACGACTGAACGACGTCGCGCATGTCCTCGAGGTCCTTGCCATGCTCGTTCCGCAGCACCAGCTCGCCGAGCCGCCGGTAATCGAACGACAGGAACGCCAGCGGCGCCGGCGCCGGGCGGGCCTTGAGCAGCTCGGCCGCCGCGGTCGCGCTGTTGCGGCCGAGCGCGACGCCGATCGCGCTGTCGCTCGCCGCGGCGTGACCGGGGTACCCGAGCATCGGCGGCAGGGCCCGCGCCACGCCGTCCCGCGGCAGCACGAACCCCGGCGTCTCCTCTGCGATCTGCTTGAGCAGCGCCTCGGGATGGTCGATCTGGATCAGGCCGTAGCCGTCGATCGAGGTCGGTCCCCGCCAGCATCGCCGGCAGCGGACGCGCCACGGCGACGGCCAGGAAGCTCGTCATGCCGACAAATTTCGGGTTCTTGCAGCGCTCGCCGACGTGGCGCAGCGCGACGAGGCCGCGCGCCGCGAGCGCCCGCCCGCGCTCGACGTCGGCCGCGACCGCGACGGCCATCGCCGGGTTGCGATCGATCATCCGGGTGTAACCGGCCAGCGGGATCGCCAGGCCGCGCACGTCCGCGAGCAGGTCGGGCGCGAGCTCGAGCACCAGGCCCATCGCCATGCGATGCGCCGTCAGATCGTCGAAGCCGATCACCAGCCGCGGCAGGCTGCGCGCGACGTCCACGATCGCCGCGCGGCACTCGGGCTTGACGCCGGCGGCCTCGGCGAACATCGCGCTGGCGCGCGGCAGATCGAGGAAGCCCAGGGCCTGGCCGGTGAAGCCGTCGCGAGCGGCGAGCTCGCGGAACTGCGCGGTGGTCAGGCTCTTCGCCGGCCGCTGGCCGCCGACCAGGGCGCCGAGGTTGCGCTCGATCACATCGTGCGGCGCCACGGCGATGACCGCCTCGGTGCGGCCGACCGCGATCAGCATGCCGGCGTCCGAGATGTCCGTGATCCAGTAGCGCCGGCCGACGTGGTCGATGTGCGGCGGCAGCTTGACACGCCAGTCCTTCGCGGTTCGCTCGACGAGCTCGACCACGCGATCGCCGTTCGACAGCTCGATGCGCAGGACGGGATAACCCTGGAGCCCGTAGAGCACGAAACGCGCCCGCGACGAGAACCCGAGCTCGTCGAGCCGCCGGGCATCGAGCCCCGCGAGCCACTGCTCGAACGCGCGGGCACGCTCGGCGCCCTCCTCGTCGTTCTGCAGATCGCGCTGGAACTCGCGGTGCCACATCCCGCTGAACGCGGTGCGGATCGCGTGGACGAAGTCCGGCGAGACCGGCTTGAAGCTCGCGAACGCGTACGCCGTGTCCGCCGGCACCGACGCGAGCAGCGGGTTGTCGGAGAACTCGCCGACCGCGGCGGCGCGCGACAGGCTCAGCTCGTTCGCGCCGCGGTTGGCCGGCCGGCTCGCTCCGCAGCCGGCAGCGGCCGCCACGACGACCAGGAACGTCACCCCTCCATGTCGGATCATGCCCGCACATACCACAGGTGCGCTCCGAAATCCGCGCACGTCACGACGAGCCGAGTCGGTCGCGCGGACCGGTCACTGCATGACTGTTGCGCGCGCCGCGGCGCTCCTGCCAGTTCCCCCTTGATGCCGGGCGCAGGCGGCCGATCCAACGAACGGCCGATGCCTTCCGCGCCGCCCCCGCCGCCGCCGTCCTCGCCGAGTTCTTCGGAGCCGGTCGAGAATGATCTGCTGCAGCGCACACATTCCGGGCTGTTGCGCGCCTGCGACATCGTGTTCGGAACGATCGCCGTCGCCCTCGCGGTGCTGGGGATCTGGTTGTTCGCAGCGGGCGAGATCCGGCTGCTCACGCTCGTGGCGCTGTGGTCGTTCCCGGTGTTCAACTCGGGGTGGAGCGCGCTGACCCGTCGCCGCGATCGCGTGATCGCCGATCTGACCCGGTGCGCCGTCTCGCTGCCGATCGCGCTGTACCTCTACGTCGCCGAAGCGGGCATGCTCGAGAAGCTCTGGGTCCCGGCGCTCATGATGCCGGTCGGAACGGCCCTGTCGGTGGGCATCGCCACGCGGCGCGGCCTGTTCGGCTACCTCGCGAGCTTCGTCTACGCGGTCGGCCTGCAGGGGGCGAGCGTCGTGAGCCACGGGCGGTTCGATGTCGACAGCTTCGATGACTCGCTCGGCATCCTGCTGACCGGCTGCATCATCTCGATGATGGCCGCCAGGCTCGGACACACGCTGGAGGAGGCCCGGCGCCAGCGCGACAGCGCGCGTGCGCAGACCGATCGCGCCGAGGTGACGCTGCAGCAGCTGACCGAGCGTTCCCAGGAGCTCACCACGGCGATCCGGAGCCTGCACGACGAGATGGAGCACCGGATGCGGGTCGAGATCGAGCTCCGACAGGCGCAGAAGCTGGAGTCGGTCGGGCGGCTCGCCGCGGGCGTCGCGCACGAGATCAACACGCCGGTCCAGTTCGTGACCGACAGCATCCAGTTCGTGCGCAGCGGCGTCGCCGAGGTGTTCGACGTCGTCGACAAGCTCGAGGTCGTCCAGCGCTCGGTGCTCGAGGGCGCGCCGTCGCGCGATGCCGCCGCGCGGGCCGCCGATGTCCGTGACTCCGCCGACCTGGCGTACCTCGCGGAGAACGTCCCGATCGCGCTCGACCGCGCGCTCGCAGGCCTCGACCGGGTCGCCACCATCGTGCGCTCGATGAGGGTGTTCGCGCACCCGGACTCGGCGGAGATGGGAGACGCCGACCTCAACCAGGCGATCGAGAGCACGCTGACGATCGCGCACAACGAGTACCGGTACGTCGCCGATCTCGAGACCGACCTCGGCGACCTCCCACCCGTGCGGTGCTACATCGGCGAGCTGAACCAGGCGATCCTCAACATCGTCGTCAACGCCGCGCACGCGATCGAGGATGTCGTCGCCGGCGCCGGCATCCCCGAGGGCGCGCGCGACCACATCTTCGATCCGTTCTTCACGACCAAGAAGGTCGGCCGCGGCACCGGCCAGGGCCTCGCGATCGCCCGCTCGGTGGTCGTCGACAAGCATCGCGGAACGCTCGCGTTCGAGACCGAGCTCGGCAAGGGCACCACGTTCAACATCCGGCTGCCGATCGAGGGCGTCCGCGCCGCCTCGCCGGTCTGCGCTGCGTGACAGCGGCGTCGCGGTAGATCCCGGGGGAGCCGCCGGCGGTGCACCGACCGCATCGGGTCGGCCTTGCCAGGACGCCCGCCGCGGCCGAACATCCGCGCGAGGGCACCATGACCGAGACGCCACGCGCTCGCCGGTTTCGATTCACGCTGACGCATCAGATCCTGGTCGGCCTCGTCGTCGGCTGCCTGATCGGCTGGCTGTTTCCGAGCTTTGCGACCTCGCTGGATCCGATCAGCAAGATCTTCCTGCGCATGATCCGCGTGCTCGTCGGACCGCTGCTGTTCACCACGCTGGTCGCCGGGCTGGCCGGCGCGGGGGCCAAGCTGGTCGGCCGGGTCGGGCTCAAGGCGATCCTCTGGTTCGAGCTGGCGACCACCGTCGCGCTGGCGATCGGCGTGATCACCGCCAACCTGGTCCAGCCCGGCGTCGGCGCGGAGGGCAAGGCGACCGCCGCGCTCGACAAGCTCGACCACGCCAGGACGTGGAGCGAGTTCTTCATCAACATGTTCCCCACGTCATTCTTNNNNTCCAGGTCGTCGTGTTCAGCGTGGCGTTCGGGCTCGCGGTGTCGGCGGCCGGGACCAAGGCGAAGCTGATCAAGGACTTCGCCGACGCCGGCGCCGAGGCGATGTTCAAGCTGGTGGACTTCGTGATGCGGTTCGCGCCGTTCGGCGTCGCCGCCGCGATCGCCGTCACCCTGGGAACCAACGGCACCGGCGTGATCGTGTCGCTGCTCAAGTGCGTCGTCGCGCTGTACGTGTCGCTCCTGGTGTTCTTCGCGCTCCTGTTCACGGCGCTCCGGCTCCTGACGCGGGCCCACCTGCCGACCTTCCTGCGGGCGATCCGGGAGCCCGCGCTGATCGCGTTCACCACCGCGACGTCGGAGGCCGCGCTGCCGCGGGCGATGGAAGCGCTCGAGCGTCTCGGGATCCCGCGCCGGCTGGTCGGCTTCATCGTGCCGACCGGGTACAGCTTCAACCTCGACGGCACGACGCTGTACCTGTCGCTCGCGCTGGTCTTCATGGCCCAGGTCGGCGGCATCGACATGTCGTGGGGCGAGCAGCTCGCCGCGATGGGCTACCTCATGGTGGCGTCCAAGGGCGTCGCCGGCGTGCGCGGCGCGGCGCTGGTCGTGCTGTACGGCGCGCTCGATTCGTTCCATCTGCCGCCCAGGTCCCTCCAGCTCCTGATCGGCATCGACGCGTTCATGGACATGGGCCGCACCTGCGTCAACGTGGTCGGCAACTGCGTCGCGACGGTGGTCGTGGCGGCGTGGGAGAAGGCGATCCCGGCCGATGCGCCGGTGCTCGGCCCCGCCGCGGCGCCGCGGCTGCCGGTGGCGTCGCCCGAGGTCGCCGACCCGACGAGCTGACGCTTCAGTTGCTCGGCACGAGGTCGTCGACCCAGGCCTCGAGGTCGTGGATCTCGTCGGCGAGCTCGCGCACGACGCAGAGCTCGGGGTCGTCGCCGATGTCGCGCGGGGCGAACCCGGGCGCGAGCGCGACGTGGATGCGGAACGGCCGGGTGCGGCGAGCGCGCTCGACCAGCCGCAGGATCCCACCGTCGAACGGATCGAAGTCGCCGTCGATCAGGCCGTCGGTGACGATCAGGATGTCGGCGGCGGCCCACGCCTCGCTCTGGATGCGCAGCACCGCGCGGCGCAGCGGCTCGTCGATCACGGTGCCGCCCGCGAACGACAGCGCCAGCACGGCCATGGCGTGGGCGAGGCCATCCCGGGTGAACGCGAGCTCGTGCTCGATCAGATCGCCGTCGCCGCTGAAGTTGTAGAGGTAGCACCGGCGGCCGTCGAGCTCGCACACGCACATCACCTGCAGGATCACGGCGCGCGCCAGGATCTCGGGTCGGCCGGCCATCGATCCCGAGCTGTCGAGCAGGATGATCACCGGCCCGCGCTCGGCGCGCACGTGCTCGACCGCGCCGCCATCGCGAAAGCCCTCGATGGTGGCGATCCGCGTGGTGTACAGCGACTCGGCGTGATAGGTGAGCAGCGCGCGCTCGGCGCGCCGCGCGTGCCACAGGAGGTGCGTCGCGGGCAACAGGCGCAGCGCCGCCTCGCTCGCCAGCATGCGCGACACCTCGTCGGAGCGCTCGACGCCGCGGATCTCGACATGGCCGAGCTCGCGGATGTCGCGCTCGACGATGACCTCGCGCCGGATCTCACCGCCGGCGGCCTCGAGCACGGTCCGCGCCGCCGCGTCGGGGGCGCGGCCGCGGCCGACCGCGCGCGCGAGCGACCGCATCGCCGGCAGCCCGGCGAGCATGCCGCGCAGCTCCGTGCTGTTCCGCCAGTCGATCGCGTGGAGCACGCCGGGCAGGCGGGTGCGGCCGCTGCCGCTGGCCTCGCACAGCTCGTCGAGCAGCGCGCGCAGCCGGGCCCAGTCGCGGGCCTGCTCGTCCCACGCCTTCTGCTCGGCGGCGAGCGCCTCGAGCGCGACCTGGCCGGCGAGCCGCGCCGCGTCGTCGCGCAGCCGCTGCCAGGCCGCCTCGTCGAACACGGCGTCGCCGGGCGGGCCATCGCCGGGGAACAGGCCGACGGTGCGGGTCCGGCGGTCGCGCTCGCGCGCCGCCAGCGTCCACTCCGCGAGCAGCTCGTCGTAGTGCCGCTGCGCCTGGTCGGTGGCGCCGAGCAGGCCCGCGAGCACCTGGTCGGTGATCCCCGCGTTCGCGGCGCAGTGAGCGGCCACGCCGGAGCGCGCGAGCGCGTCGAGCAGCGGCTGGCGCAGCGCCGCGTCGGGCCACGCCAGCTCGCCGGCGAGCGGGATCCGGCCGGCGAGCAGCGCGTCGCGCAGCACCACGATCGCCTCGGCGCGCGGCCGCAGCTTGCCGTGCGCGTTGGCGACCACGGCGTCGAGCAGCGCGTCGGGGACCGCGTCGATGAACGCGTAGCGGCCCGCGAGCGCGCTGTCGTCGGCCGTCATCGCTCGCCCGCGATCGCCGCCTGGCTCTGGCGCAGCCGGTCCAGCATCCCGGCGAGCTCGGCGCTCGACTCGGCCATCGCGGTCGCGAGCGTGCGCGCCAGCTCGGCCGGCAGCCACAGCGGCGCGATCGCGACGCTCCGGGCCTGCTCGGCCACCGCGGCGAGGAACGCGGTGAGGTCGGCCGCGAGCTCGGCGATCTGGTCCTCGCGGTTCTGCGTCGCCTGCCCCGGCAGCACCTCGAGCGCGGGCGACAGCGCGATCGGCGCGTGGATCCGGTGCGCCGGATCCGACAGGTACTCGTCGTAGGCGTCGAGGTCGCTGGCGAACTCCGCGAACAGCTGCTCGGCGGTCAGCCCGGCCGAGGCGTCGGCGCAAGCCGGTGTACCCGGCCGCGCGTACAGCGCCTCGCCGTCGGCGTTGTCGATCAGCCGCCGCCCGATCTTGCGGGTCACCAGCGAGCCGTCCTCGGCGACGTACAGCGGCCGGCCCAGCGCATCCCGCTTGTGCACCTTGTGCAGCTCCGGCGCCGCGGCGAGCGCCTCGACGCTGGCGACCAGGCGCGCGTAGCGCCGCGGCTCCTCGCGCACGAGCTCGATCAGCTGGGTATCGAACCACTCGCGCACCAGGCCGTACTGCTCCGGGCGCGACCACACACAGTGCAGCACCAGCCAGCAGTCGGGCCACAGCACGATCATCCGGCCCTCGGTGTACGCGGCGACCCGCAGCAGCTGCCGGATCTTGAGCCACCGGCGATCCGAGACGTACACCCCCTTGCTCTGCAGCCACTCGCGCAGCGTGTGCAGCAGGTGGCGCACGCCGCCCGACAGCCGGACCCTCGCCGCCTCGCCGCGGACCTTCGCGATCAGCTTGGGGCTCAGGTGGCTCTGGACCTGCGGCACCACGCCGTCGAGCTCGATCAGCTGCGCGAAGCCGTGCGACGACACCGCGTCGACCCGGTAGCGCACCAGGAAGCGGTCGTACAGCGCGATCAGCTCCTCGGCGGTCGGGATCTCGTTGCTCGCGCCGAACAGCGAGATCAGCGGCAGCGCGACGCGCTCGCGGCCATTGTCGAACTCGCGCTCGTTCATGATCGTGAGCAGCGAGTTGAGGATCGCGCTGTTGGCCTTGAACACCTCGTCGAGGAACGCGACCTCGGCGGCCGGCAGATAGCCGTCGGTCAGCCGGCGGTACTCGTCGCGCTCGAGCGCCTGCAAGGACAGCGGCCCGAACAGCTCCTCGGGCACGGTGAACCGCGTCATCAGCCGCTCGAAGAACCGCGCGTCGCGGAACGCCGCCCGCAGCCGCCGCGCGATCTCGCTCTTCGCGGTGCCCGGCGGACCGACCAGCAGCACGTGCTCGCCGGCGATCGCCGCGAGCAGCGCGAGCCGCACCGGCACCTCGCGCTCGACGAGCCCCGCCGTCAGCTCGACGAGCAGCTGCGCGATCCGGCCCCGGATCCTGCGCTGGAAGGTCGCTTCGAGCTCGCTGGACGCACCGACCATCACCGAGAGGACATAGCATCGCTTCCGCGCGCTGCCAGCGGGACGCGCCTGGCGTACGATGCGGCCATGGATGAACGTGCAGCCTGCGCGCAGCTCAAGCGGCGGTTCGAGGCCGCCGGGTTCCGCATCAAGGAGAACCAGACCTTCGACGAGGGCGGTATCCGGTTCGACATCGACGGCTTCGATGCCGCGCGCCGCGTCGGCTACGAGTACGTCACCCTGGAGGCCGGCGACGGCTGGGACGTCGATGGCGACGTGATCGCCGCCCTCGCCGAGCGCCGCCGGCGCGGCGAGCTCCACGTGCTGGTCGTCGACGAGGCCGACGCGCCCGACGCCGCCTCGCTCGACGACGCGATCGACGGGTTCCTGCAGGCGCTGCCTCCGCCGCCCGCTGCCGCGCCGGCCCCGCCCGCTGCCGCCGCATCGTCCGACGAGCCCGAGCCGCTCGACGCCCCCGAGCTGATCGACGCACCTGACCCCGAGGCGGCCAAACCGCCGCCGACGCCGGCCGCGAAACCCAAGCCCGCCGCCCAGGCCACCAGGCCGCCGCCCACGCCCAAGGCCAAGAAGAAGCCCGCGCACAAGCCGAAGTGAGGCGCGACGATCACCACAGTCGCGGAGGTTGACCGTGCCGAAAGTGTTCACCGAGTGGACCGTCCTGCCGCATCGCCCGATCGAGAAGCTCGCCGACAACCTGTGGCGGGTGTCCGGCAAGATGGGCGAGATCCAGCGCCAGATGGTGCTGGCTCGCATGGCCGACGGCCGCGTCGTGGTCGACAACGCGATCGCGCTCGACGACGCCGAGATGGCCGAGATCGAGGCCTGGGGCGAGCCGCGCGTCCTGATCGTTCCCAATGGGTATCACCGGCAGGACGCGGTGATCTGGAAGCAACGGTATCCCAGATCCACCGTCGTGGCGCCGCCGCGCGGCCGCAAGCGGATCGAGAAGCTCATGCCCGTCGATCTCCTGATCGGTGAGGCACCGGCCGACGACACCGTCCGGATCGTGCCGATGGACGGCTGCGCGTCCGACACGCTGCTCGAGGTCCGCTCCGGCGACGCGATCACCCTGGTGTTCTGCGACGCG